>JAUSBC010000023.1 GCA_030652215.1 Sideroxyarcus sp. | reverse complement strand
GAGTTCCGCAGCCGCCTGACCAGTCGAGCAACGCAGGGAACCCCGAAGGGGCGGCGCGCTGGGGTCGCCTTCTTTTTGGTTACTTTTTCTTTGGCGAAGCAAGAAAAAGTGACTAGCTGTCGGGCTACCCCCGACGGTTTTCGATGGGTATCGCGTTGCTCCACCCATCCTACGCTTGCTGGAAAACCCTGCGTAGGTTGGGCAAAGCAAAGCGTGCCCAACTTATTGTAGATACCCATGTTGGGCACGGCTACGCCTCTGCCCAACCTACAGATTGCTCTGCGAAAAAAATATCGAAACCACTTTATGGAGGATTTCAACATGCGCCCTAAATTCACAAAATTGGCTGCAGCTTTATGCTTGAGTGCTTCCAGTGTTGCCACCCCCGCCTTCGGCGCGGCGTTCAATGTCCCGATCTCGGGCGAGATCGAGCGCATATCGCTCTCCAGCCCCAACGATCCGTGGTCCGCAGGCGAGATGGTGGTTGGCGGCCAGACCGTCATCATTCCGCGCAACCTGCTCGTCGACTTGCCGGCCAACCGGCTGACACTGCAACAGATATTTGCCCAGGCACCGGCGGCCTGCCTTGCTGCAGGCGAATCCGGTCTGGCCAAGGCCGACACCTGCAACAGCAGCGGGGCCGGCGGTTTTGTCACCCTGTCCGCGAACCGGGTGGCCAGCGGCAATGTGATTGCCGGCGATGTCTTCATCGAGAAGGGCCGCGAGCTGGTCACGGGTGTTGTCACCTATATCAATTACGACCAGGGCTATTTCAGGATGAACGGAACGCCCGGCAGCGACACAACCGGCGTCATGGTGCGCATTAACGACCCCACCTCGCGCCACACCATCCAGAACGGACTCGGCTGCGGCATCGGTGCGCCAAACTGCAGTCCGGACCCGCGCTTCACGCTCGACCCCGACAACTACACCAATGTATTCGCCACCGGCTATCCGCTGTGCATACCGAGCACAGTGGCGCGGCCGTTTGCAGGCCTGCCCGGAATTCCGGGCGTGCTTACCGTGCCCGCCGGTACGGCCCAATCCGGCGCCGACGGCACAGGCGACCTGCTGTGCCCGTCTGCCAACAGAACCCCCGCAGCAGTCACAGAACCGGCTGTCGCCGATTCGAGACGATTTGCACCTATCGTGGTTGGTGATCATGTAGTCGCCGAAGGCAACTTCGAGACCGTCAACGCGGTCCGTTTCCTGTCGGCCCATACCACGAATGTTTCGAAAGGGCTGACAACCCGCGCCGATGCGAGTCAGCCGGACTATATCTTCCTCGCCGAGGTGGAGATGGATGCTCCCGGCTTCCAGAACCAGCGCGCCAGGTCGCTGATTATCGGCTTTGCAACACAGGCGCCCGACGTTCTGCTCTGGACCGTTCACTACGATCCGGTCGCCAACGCCCCCCACGAAAAGCCGTGGGCTTCTGTGCGCGGGTGCGATGCGGTGGGAGGCGCCGGAAGCTGCGGTAGCGTCGGACTGGTGGGCGTCAACAACATCTGGAAAATTCGCCATGATGTCGACTTCAATGCAGTACAAAACAAAAAGCCCGAACTCAATCCTTGCGAGATCATCAACGCGGAAAGCAGATTCGGAACCTTTTGCGATCCCGCGTCGCTTGCCGCCCAGTTCAGCGTGCTCAGTCCCACACCGCACGAGATCATGGCACGCACCGGAAAAAAACTGGCGAATCCCGCACTGGCGACCGTCGACATCAACGGCGCCGAAGCGACCAACGGCGAGTATCTGTTTCCCTTCGGCGTCAACCTTGGCGGCATAGGCTTCCCCGAGATGAACGAGGTAGACCTGAATGCACTCGGCCTCCCGTTCAGTTTCTCGGGCATCCCCTGGAACCTCGACAGAAGACTCTCTCCCGGCGGCTGCATTGGCGCCTGTGAAAACGTGCCGATGCCGTTGGATCCCTTCCCGTTCGAGGAGATCGATCCCAGAATCCTGGCTGCCGTCCCCGCTCCCGCACAAATCCTTTCCTTCTTTCCCTTTGGAGCGGGCAATACGCTTGACTGGCCTCCCGCAGCACCCGGCTTGATTGACATCGTGCCCACACCGCCCATGACGCTGGTGTGTACGGGCGGCGGAGCCGCAACCCAGAACCAGCCGCCTGTCGTGAGCAACGATACCTACACCATGATTCGTGGAGGCATGCTGAACGTTGCCGCACCCGGCGTTCTGTCCAACGACAGCGATCCCGATGCGGGCGACACGCTCAACGCGGCGAAATACGCCAAGCCTGCGACGGGTACGTTAGCGGGCAGTGCGGACGGCGGCTTCAGCTACACGCCACCGCCGACGCTCACCGGCATGACCAAATTCAGCTACCTGGTCAAAGACAGCAAGGGGCTTGCCAGCCCGAGCGCCGGTTTCGTTTCCATCGCAGTCAGGGCCAACCGTGCGCCGCTGGCGGCGAACGACACGGCTGTCACACCGCGCAATACGCCGCTGACGATCAACGTGCTGGGCAACGACAGCGATCCGGACACAGCAATCGATCCGTCCAACCGCATCGACCCGGCCACGGTGTTCATCCCGCGCTGGACGCAACCCGACCGGGGCGGCGCGGTGGCAGTGAATGCGGACGGCACGATCAGATACGCACCGGCCCCCGGCTTCAGCGGCACCGAAACATTCACGTATGCGGTCAGGGATACCTACAGCACACCGGGGATATCCAAAGCGGCCACTGTGACGGTGAACGTGCAGTGAAGCAGTAGGGTGGGCACGAAAAACGTGCCCACCCTACAGAGCTAGCCGGATCAATAGTAGGTTGGACAAAGCGTAGCGTGCCCAACAAATGAAAGCATCAGCAACTCAGAAAATATACGTGCGCGAAGCGCACACAAAACCGCTTTTGAATTTCTCTCCCCTGTGCGTCCGCCGAGTAGCGGAGGCTGGTCAGGGGTAGTCGGCGAGGACTGTTTGAGCGCGTAGCGCGAGTTCCGCAGCCGCCTGACCAGTCGAGCAACGCAGGAAACCCCGCAGGGGCGGCGCGCTGGGGTCGCCTTTTCTTGGGTTACTTTCTTTTGGCGAGACAAAAGAAAGTGACTAGCTGTCGGGCTACCCCCGACGGTTTTCGAATGTGTTACCGCGTGGGCACCAAAAACGTGCCCACCCTACGCTTGCTGCAATTTTCAGAAGGGAGGTGGACCGTGATCGAACATGACGACGTGGTTGTGGCGTTCCCCAAACGAAAGAAATCCGACGGAACGTTGCGGCGGCTGCAGGCACTCATTTCGCTGTCCATTGCCGTTCTCTGTGCGGTCGCTCTGGCTGCGCTGCTGAGCGGCTGTCACGGTATGCACCACGGGCACCATCGGCACCACGGCAGCGGCAGTTACGGTACGCAAGAGGTCGAGCCTGCCGAGGAAGCGCCGACCAAGCGCAAGCGCGAGTACGACAACACAGTACGCAGTGCCGAGGCCGGGCAGGGAATACGTCTGGGCGGTCTGCGCTTTTTGGCGCCGGGCGCCGCGCCCGGCTGGAGCAAGTGAGGTGTCGTCCGCTTCGCTCCGCAACCAATCAAAGGAAACAATCATGATCGCGAACATGAAACAAACCGCCCTGGCACTGTCCGCAGCCGGGGTGTTCGCAGCCGCTGCGGGCAGTGCGCAGGCGGCATTCGACATTCCGTCCGGCGGCAGTCCCAGCCCGCTGTTCGGTACCGTCGCGTTCACGCAGAGATTGGTCATGTTCGAAGAGTTCGGCACCCAGCCACTGCCGGTCAACGCCGCGCCGCATTCCCTGCCCGACCCCGGCGGTTGCCGAGGCCCGAAGGACCCGGAGGAGTATGGAATGCAGCTCGACCGCTTCCTGCGCGAGCCGCTGTATCCCCCACCCGCCAGGATGGCCAACTCGGAAATGCCCAACCCGTGGGCCGCGCGCATCAGCGAGTGTCTGGGCCGGCCGGTAAAAGGAGTCGCCGAGGGCCGCCCGCCGGGCGAGGATTTCGCCCACCAGCGCTGGGGCGAGTTTTATCCCGAGGTCTACTTCCAGTCCGCAGCGGCGGGCGTCAGGCAGAACAGAGGGCTGCGCGACGACATGCAATTGCACCACTACAGCATGGGCGAATTCGGGCGCGGCGGTCTTTACTTCAACACCATGGGCGCCAGCGGATTCGATGGCACGGCCAGGGGGATGGAGAGCAGGTTCAATTCCGGCCGGCCGGCTCAGGATCAACTGCATGTCTGGGGGCCGGACGGCACCCTGCCGCCCAAACTGCTGATGGCGCGCTACGGCAGCCCCATTCTGTACCGTGCCTACAACGCGTTGCCAATCGACGAATCGGCCAACGGCGGCTTCGGCAAGAACACCATTTCCATCCACGAACACAACGGCCACCAAGGCGGCGAGAGCGACGGCTTTGCGGGCGCCTACTTCTTCCCGGGCGAGTATTACGACTATCACTGGCCCATGGTGCTGGCCGGGCACGACACTGTTAACAAGGACGCCACGGACCCGCGCGCCGGCGGCCCGTTGTGCGCCGATCCGCGTCCCGGCTTCTGCGGCGCGCCCGGCGCCATCCGCAAGATTCGCGGCGACTGGCGCGAAACCATGAGCACGCACTGGTTCCACGACCACATGGTCGACTTCACGGCGCAGAACGTCTACAAGGGCAACAACGCCATGATGAATTTCTACAGTTCTGTGGACCGCGGCCGCGAACCGGCGAACATGGCGGAAGCGCGGGGCAGCGCTGCGACGCCGGGTTACGGCTGCCACTATGCCGACCCGAGCGGCAAAAGCCCGAACAACGTGAACCTGTGCCTGCCCAGCGGCTCGGCGCTGGACTGGGGCAACCGCGACTACGACGTGAACCTGGTGTTGACGGACAAGGCCTTCGATGCCGACGGCAATCTCTGGTACAACACCTTCAACACCGACGGTTTCCTGGGCGACGTGGCGACGGTGAACCTGCGTTACAAACCCTATATGGATGTGCGCGCTCGCAAGTACCGCTTCCGCATCCTGAGCGCCAGCGTGGCACGCTTCTGGAAGATCGCGCTGGTGAATCAGAACAACGAGCAGGTGCCTTTCCACATGGTCGCCAACGACGGCAACATCATGGAGCACGCGGTGCTGTTCCCCAACGCCGAGTCGCCCGAAGGGATGCCCATACTGGGCAATGCCGAGCGCTACGACATCGTGGTGGACTTCGGCAAGTTCGCGCCGGGCGACAAGCTCCATTTTGTGAACCTGCTGGAGCATGCGGACGGCAGGGGGCCCAAGCGCGAGATTGCGCTGGCCGAGGTGCTGAGCGGCGCCTATGCACAGGGCGGTTGCCCCGCGACCTGCGATCCCGTGGTCGGCAAGTTCATGGAATTCCGCGTGCATGCCATGCAGCCCGGCCAGGTCGACCTGAGCATGAATCCGGCCGATTACGTCGAAGGCAAAAAGAAGATGATCCCGCTGCGCCGTTTCACGCACGAGGAACTGGCCAACGCCAAGGAACGCACCTTCAGCTTCAACCGTGGCGGCGACGTGGCGCCCTGGACCATCGCCACCGACGGCGGTGCGTCGTTCAATGCGAGCCGCGTCGAAGGCCTGGTCGACCGCGTGGCGGCCGCGCCGGACCGGGACAGCGTCGAGATCTGGCATCTCAAGAACGGCGGCCAGGGCTGGAGCCATCCGGTACACATCCACTTCGAGGAAGCCCAGATCCTGCGGCGCGCCAGCGAAGCTCCGCCCGCGTGGGAAAAGGGCGCGCGCAAGGACATATTCCGCATCGGCCCGCTTGAAGGCGACAGCGTCGATGTGGCGATCCGCGTGCGTGAATTCCTGGGCACCTACGTCGAGCATTGCCACAACACCACGCATGAAGACCATGCCATGCTGCTGCGCTGGGACGTCGAGAACCCCGGACAGACGGTCGCCATCCGCACGCCTTTTCCGAGCTGGGACGGCGTGAGCTACGTCGGCAGCAACACGACCGATGTGCCGACTTATAAAACCGGCAAGCCGACCAACTTCATGCGCAAGTTCGAGGGCGAGGAGAATAACGGCCGCTTCACTACACCGCGCAACACAGCCCTCACCATCAAAGTGCCGGGCAAACGCGCCGCCGCAGCAAAGGTATTCATCCCGCCCGCCGGAAAACCCGACCAGGGCGGCAAGGTGGCCGTGAACGCGGACGGCAGCATCCGCTACACGCCCAAGCCCGATTTCACCGGCACCGAAACCTTCATGTATGCAATCCGGGAAGGCAAAGGCAAACCGGCAACGGAGAAGACGGCGCAGGTGCGGGTCAGCGTGAAGTGAATGGGTGTAAAAAACAGTAGATGTAGTAGATGTAGGTTGGGCAAAGCGCAGCGTGCCCAACATGTTCGCGTCGAAAATTGTTGGGCACGCTACGCTTTGCCCAACCTACGTGGCTGCGCCGTTACCCATTCGCACTGCCCAGCCTACGTGGCTCCTCCCCTGAAGAGGGGTAAGCAGGCAATCCGCGTAGCGGATGCTCGCACAAGGGGAGGTTGGGAGGGGTTTGAGGTGCGTAGGATGGGTGGAGCGTAGCGATACCCATCGCTAATATTGAAAAATGATGGGTATCGCTACGCTCCACCCATCCTACGATCTGAGCAAAGTCGAAGGGCGCAGCGTGCCCAACAATTGTCGACGTGAACATGTTGGGCACGCTACGCTTTCCCCGCAAGGGGGAGGCCGATGGGTCCCAACGGCTGCGCCGTTACCCATTCGCACTGCCCAACCTACGGGGGCTTGACGTGGAATTAACATTCGCCGCCACCAAATCGGGTAGCATGCCGCTGATCCCCGAAGAGGGAGGAGGCGGGGAGCGCGCGGCACGCGCGCCCCGGCTGACATCAACACCGGTCCCGCCGGGTAAAAGGCCGCCCCATGACACTGTTAGCCGCAGCAAGCCGCAACCTGCTTGTCAAAAGCATCAAGCCGTTTTTCCCGCTGCTGGTGTATGCAGCGGCCGCTGCTTTGCTCGTGTCCATCTATTTTTCCGCCTTCCGCCAGATCGAAGCGTTGATCCTGCGGGAGAAGCTCAACTATCTCGGCGCAACTGCCGACGAAAAAGTCGCACAGATCGCGACCTGGCGCGACACCCAAACGCGCATAGGGGAATCCGTTTCGCACAATTCGCTGCTGGCCGCCGAGTTTGAACTGTGGCTGGGCGAGGGGGGCGGGCCGGGCATGCACAGGCAGCGTCTGGCGCAAAGGCTGGGCGAGTTGCGCTATGTGAACGGTTACACGAGCGTCGTCCTGCTGGACCGGCGCGGAAAAGTGCAGATGTCCTTGCCCGACGGATCGCACCTGGGCGCCAATGACTTGCGAGTGGTTGGTCAGGCGATGGACACGGGCAAGCCGCTGTTCTCGGATATCCACCGTCATGGCGCCAACGAACAGGATGTCAGCATAGATTTGATCGTGCCGCTCACCAGCGCACGCAAAGGGGGCGGCCGGGTTGTCGGCGCCGTGTTGCTGCAGATCGACCCGGCCCTCTATCTGTATCCGGTCATAAGGACGTGGCCCACGCCCAGCGAGTCCGCCGAAACGCTGCTGGCGCGGCGGGACGGCGAGGATGCGCTGTTCCTCAACGAACTGCGCCACAAGAAGGCCCCGGCGCTCACGCTGCGCGTTCCGTTGTCGTCGCAGAATCTGCCGACCGCGCTGGCGCTCAGGGGCGAGCAGAACACCACGGACGGCATCGACTACCGGGGGGTGCCCGTGGTCGCGGAAATGCGCCGCGTGCCCGGTACGGACTGGATTGTGATCAGCAAGGTCGACCGCGACGAACTGTTCGAGCCCATCACACGGCTGGAAAACTGGGCGATGGGCATCGGCATTCTGTATGTGGGCATAGGCGGCGTGCTGCTGCTGGTCTGGCTGTACGGCCAGCGCGCGCGCAACCAGTTTCTGCAGGTGCAGCACGATGCGGCGGTGCAGCGCTCCATGCTGCTGAAGCACTTCGAATACCTGACCCGATACGCCAACGACATCATCGTGATCACCGATGTGAACGGCAATATCGTCGAAGCCAACGAGCGCGCTCTGGAATCCTACGGTTATACGCGCGAAGAGTTTTTGACGATGCAGGTGCCGGAACTGCGCGACCGCGCCGAAGATCCCGCGCTATACGCCGCGCAGATGAAACGGTTGCAGGATGCGGGAGAGTTGCTTTATGAAACCCGCGCGCAGCGCAAAGACGGCAGCACATTCCCGGTGGAAGTCAGCGCGCGCATGATCACGGTGGAAGGCGTCAAGTACATGCAGGGCATCATCCGCGACGTCAGCGAACGCAAGCAGGTCGAGGAGGTGTTGCGCAAGAGCGAGTCCCTGCTGAAGGAAACGCAAAAGATGGCGCATATCGGTAGCTGGGAACTGGATCTGGTCAACAATATCCTGTACTGGTCGGACGAGAACTACCGCATTTTCGAAATTGACCGCGACGCGTTCGGCGCGTCCTACGAGGCCTTCCTGAACATCGTACACCCCGGAGATCGCGAACTGGTGAACCGGGCTTATACGAATTCCGTGCGTGACCGGACGCCCTACAATCTCGTCCACCGCCTGCAGTTTGCGGATAGACGCATCAAGTATGTGCAGGAATGGTGCGAGACGTTCTACGACGAGGCGGGCAAGCCGCTGCGCTCGGTCGGTACCACCCAGGACGTCACCCAGCAGCAAATGGCGTTCGAGGCGCTACGCAAATCGTCGGAGGAAATCGAAAGCCTGTACAACGATGCGCCCTGCGGCTATCACTCGCTGGATGCGGACGGCATCATTGTCCGCATCAACAATACCGAACTCGAGTGGCTGGGCTACAGCCGCGGCGAGATCGTGGGCAAAGTGCATTTCATCGACTTGCTCGCGCCCGACAGCCGCAAGGCATTCGAGGACAGCTTCGCCGAATTCAAGATCAGCGGCTTCAGGCGCGAGGTGGAGTACGAGGTGCTGCGCAAGGACGGCACCAGCATGCATGTACTGCTCAGTGCATCCCTGGTCTGCGACAGCGAGGGGAACTACCTGATGAGCCGCTCCACGCTGTTCGACATCACAGCGCGCAAACAGGCGGAAATGCGGCTGACGGAAAGCGAGGCGCGCTTCCGTATCATGGCGGACAACGCGCCGGTCATGATCTGGGTGGCGGACGCGCAGAACGGGGCAAGCTGCCGGGTCTGCAACTATTACGACCGGCGCATCTCCCAGTCCGGCGACGATTCCGACGTCAGGGGCGGCAGCCTGTGCTGCAGCTATTTCAACCAGCGCTGGTACCAATTCACCGGGCTCACGCCGGAGCAGTCTTACGGATGCAACTGGCAGGGCATCGTGCATCCCGACGACCGCAAGCGCTGCGTCGCATGCTATGCGCAAGCCTACCGCAGCCGCCAGCCGTTCCGCGTGGAATACCGTCTGCGCTGCAGCGACGGAATCTACCGTTGGGTGGAAGACAGCGGCGTGCCGCGCATCACGTCCAGCGGGGACTACCTGGGTTTTGTCGGCGTGTGCAACGACATCACGGGGCGCAAGCTCACCGACGTGCTGCGCGGGGAAATGGAGCATATCGACCGCCTTCACATCGCCGGCGAAATGGCGACCGGACTCGCGCACGAACTGAGCCAGCCGCTGTCCGCCGCCAACAGTTATCTGCAGGCTTGCCTGCACCGCATGGCGGGAGACGACTGGGACCGGGACGGCCTGAGAAAGACCGTGACCCTGGCCCAAGCGCAGACCGAGAGGGCGGGCAACATCATCGGCCACCTCAAGAAAATGGTCGGCAAGCAGAAATACGAGCGCAACCTGCTGGACATCAATGCCCTGGTGAAGGACAGCGTCAACTTTCTGCAGCATGAAGCGCAGGAGCACGGGGTTGCGGTGCGGCTGGACTGCACTGCCGCGCAGCCGGTGCTGGCGAACAAGATCGAGATCGAACAGGTGCTGGTCAACCTGATGAAAAATGCAATCGACGCCATGCGCGATGCGCCGAGGCGCGAGTTGACCATCACAACACGCGACTGGGAATCCGGTTTTATCCTGGTCAGGGTGGGCGATACCGGCAGGGGGCTGGCGTCGGCAGACCTGGAGAAAATTTTCGAACCGTTCCATTCCTCCAAAAAAGACGGGCTGGGGCTGGGTTTGTCCATCTGCCGCACGTTGCTGGACAATTACGGCGGCAAAATATGGGCCGAACACAAGGCGGATGCGGGCCTGGAAATCAATTTCACACTGAGGGTGCAATAGCATGAAGACGGAAAACGAGGGGCAGGCGACGGTGCTTGTGATCGACGACGACGACGCCATGCGCGACTCGCTGTGCTGCCTGATGGACTCGATGAAGCTGGCTTGCAGGACGTATTCCTCCGCGCTGGATTTCCTGAAGATCAGCGAGCTGCCCCGGATCGGCTGCATCCTGCTCGATATCCGCATGCCGGGCATGAGCGGCATGGAGTTGCTGGAAAACCTGAAGGAACGGCGCAACCCGCTGCCGGTCATCATCATCACCGGCCACGGCGACGTGCCGCTGGCGGTGCAGGCCATCAAGCAGGGCGCTTTCGATTTTGTGCAAAAGCCCTTCAGCGCACAGATGCTGCTGGAGCGGGTGCAGGCCGCGCTGGACATGATGCGCGACAGCATGCAGAGGGACAACAAGCTGGAAGTGATGCGCGGCCAGTTCGAAACCCTGACCGAACGCGAGCGCGAAATCATGGAACTGGTGGTGGCCGGCAGCCAGAGCAAAGCCATCGGCATAAAACTCGGCATCAGTCCGCGCACCGTGGATATCCACCGCTCCGCCATCATGCGCAAACTCGGCATCCGCACCGTCGCGGAACTGGTGCAAAGCCGCCTGTCTTTGTGGCAGGATTAGCAGGTGCGTATTATTTTATGTAGGGTGTAATAAGCGAAGCGCATTGCACCGGATGTTTTGACGTAGGTTGGGCAACCTACTGGACTGGTTTAACGGGTGCACCGGCTGTTTTATAAAATGCAAGCGTCTCAAACCCTACCAAACCCTACCTTTTCTGTAGCGAATTCTTCTCGTTTTCCCTAGGTAATCTCCCATATTGTTAATCGGGTACGAATGCACGAGGATGTGCCATGTTCAGCGTAATCGTGCATACCGCATTGAACGGCATGCAGGCATGAACAAAAGATAAATCCGATTAGAGGGGAGCAGCACTGGGAACGATATCGGGAGCAATCATGAATATTGCATTGATGAGACAGGCAAGGGAACACGAACAGGCGGTCGGAACGAAAACGCGGCAAGACATGCTTAAGGGCATGTCCGGTGCCGTGCCGTGCGCCCGTCCGGTGAACGGCGACAGGCCGTGGAGCGTGCCGAATACCGAAAAGACCGAAAGCTTATGGAGCGTGCCGTATGTCGATTCGCGCTGGATGGCAAACGAGTTGCTGTCCATACAGGAAAACGAGCGCAGGCGCATTGCCGCCGATCTGCACGACGGACTGGGCCAGTCGCTGACCATGATCAAATTTGCGCTGGCGGAATCCATGCGGCTGCTGTCCAGCGGCGCAATAAGCGAGGCAAGCAATTCGCTGCAGGAGCTCAAGCTCAAGGCGCATGAAGCGCTGGAGGAAATGCGCCATGTCATCATGGATCTGCGCCCCCCAATGCTGGACGACCTCGGCATTTTGCCCACGCTGAACTGGTATTTCCGCGAACTCGAAACGGTCTGCCCGACCCTGAAAGTGGAAAAGGATTTCGGCGTCACCGAAAGCACCATCCCCGATTCCCTCAAGGTCACGATCTTCCGCATCGTGCAGGAAGCGAGCAGCAACACGATCAAGTACGCGAATGCCGGCCTGATCCGCGTGAGTCTCACTCAAACCGGCGATACGCTGAAGTTTTCGATTGAAGACAACGGCGACGGCTTCGACTTTTCCAGAATCGTCCCCCGCAACGGTTCCGGCAGAGGGCTGGGACTGCTGAGCATGAAGGAACGCGCCAGTCTTTCCGGCGGCAAATGCGTGATGGAATCCGTGCCGGGAAAAGGAACATGTATCGGCGTGTCCTGGGAATTGAGCAAGCTGTCCGGGCACTAGTGGCCGTATCCGTTTTCTTCCTTGACGGGAGCGCAGGCATCCCGCCCGCTGTTTTGATCCTGAAACCCCCAGTTCAAACCATGTAGGTTGGGCAAAGCGCAGCGTGCCCAACATCTTTGCCAAGAAAGAAATCGTGCGCGAAGCGCACACAAAACCGCCTTTGAATCTCTCTCCCCTGTGCGTCCGCCTCGATATTTCGCCAACAAGCGGGGATTTAGGCGAGCACTGTTTGAGCTCCGCAGTGGGGCACGTTTTGTGTGCCCCGCCAGGGCGAGTTGCGCAGCCCCGCTTGTTGGCGAAATATCGAGGGAACCCCGCAGGGGCGGCGCACCGGGGGCGACTTCTTTTGGTTATTTTTCTTGGCAAGACAAGAAAAGTGACTTGCCGCCGGGCAACCCCCGGCAAATAATTTCAGCTGTCTATTACCATCCACAACGA
>JAUSBC010000018.1 GCA_030652215.1 Sideroxyarcus sp. | reverse complement strand
ACCGCAGCGATCTTGTCCGGACCGACCAGCATCGCGGCACCGGTACCCAGGAACAGGGTCAGCACGTAAAAGCCACCGATGATGCCCATTGCCCAGATCACGGAGGTGCGTGCAGCTTGCGCCGTCGGCACGGTGAAGAAGCGCATCAGGATGTGCGGCATGCCTGCAGTACCCAGCACCAGCGCCAGACCCAGCGAGATCTGGTCGATCGGGTTCTTCAGAAACAGGCCCGGCTCAAGGAAGCGCTGACCCAGCTCTTCCGGAGTCATCGTCGCAGCTTTGTCGCCCAGCAACTTGGCAACTTGTTTCTGAACATCGGAGTCACCAACCACAGCTTGCAGGTATCCCGGCAGGCTGAAGCCGTACGGTGCCCACACCATGATCACGAGGATGATGGAAGCGGTCACCAGCAACACGGCCTTGGTGATCTGCACCCAGGTCGTCGCCTTCATGCCGCCGAACACCACGTAGGCCAACATCAGGATGCCCACGCCGATCACGGAGACTTCATAGTCGATGCCGATCAGTGTCTTGATCAGCACGCCGCCGCCGACCATCTGTGCGGTCAGGTAGAAAGTGGACACGGTGATGGTGGACAGCGCGGCAACGGTCTTGGTCTTCTTCGGATCGTTACGGAAGGCCAGGATGTCGCCCATGGTGTACTTGCCGATGTTGCGGCAAGGCTCGGCGATCACCAGCAACACGGTGATGTAAGCCACCAGCCAGCCCACGGAATACATGAAACCGTCGTAGCCGTACAGCGAGATCAGACCGGCAATACCGAGGAAGGACGCAGCAGACAGATAGTCGCCCGCGATCGCCCAGCCGTTCTGAATACCGCTGACTGTACGCCCTGCCGCATAGAACTCGGAAGTCGTGTGCGTGCTGCGCGCGGCCCAGAAGGTTATGGCCATCGTAATCGCGATAATCACACCGAACACGGCGAAGGTCATCCACTTGAATTCGTCGGCGACCGCGCTGTTGCCCGCGAATGACACACTGCTGGCGCTCAGGGCGGCCGCAGACAGCATCAGTTTATTCAACATGCTCATTTGATTCTCCCGCTATCTACGTCGTTGATGATCTCTTGCGCCATCGCATCGAATTGGGCGTTGGCCTTCTTCGAATATGCGAACGCGATCACCCAGGCCACCACGAACTCGGACAGTGCGAACAGCAAGCCGAAGTTGACCACGCCCCAGACCTTGGTCTTGAACAGTTCCTGGTAATAGGCGGCCCCGATAGGCAACAGGAAATAATAGATGATGGAAAAAACCATGAGCCCCCACAGGAAGAAAGTCTTCTTCCTGTGCAGAGTCTGAAACTTGGGATCGGCATCGATGGCCGCCCAATTGAAGTTGCTGCTGGACATGTAAGCTCCTTATTTATAAAAAGCGGGTTAAAAATAACCCCACTTTCCCCTGTCAAACGGGGCGGGAAGCTACAACAGGATACTTACAGTTAGCTTACAACTTCAGGCAAATGCAGCTATACCCCATCGGCGCGGTACGGCAATCACCGCACCGGCCGGGAGAATAGATATTTGAATCAAAGGAAGACGTATGTTGCCGCGCCCGCCACATAGCCGAGCATGGCCAGCAGGCTGATCTTTTTGACATACCAGAAGAATTCGATTTTCTCCAGCCCCATCGCAGCCACGCCGGCAGCCGAGCCGATGATCAGGATAGAACCCCCCGTTCCCGCCGCGTAAGCCATGAATTCCCAGAGGAACGAGTCTGCCGGGTATTGCGTCAGGGGATACATGCCCATGGAGGCAGCGACCAGCGGCACGTTGTCGACAACCGCGCTGGCTATCCCAATCAGGAACACGATGGCCGCCTGATTGCCCACCGTCGTATCCAGCCACTGCGCCAGCGAAGACAGGATGTGCGTGTGCTCGAGCGTCGCGATGGCAAGCAGGATGCCGGTGAAGAACACCAGCGACGGCATGTCTATTCGCTGCAATGCCGCGACCAGCGTCAGGTGCTGCTTGGCTTCGTCGTCCTTGTTGCGATGCACCAGTTCACCGACCAGCCACAACAAACCCAGGCCGAACAGGATGCCCATGAACGGCGGCAGATGCGTCACGGTCTTGAACACCGGAACGGCGCACAGGATGGCGATGCCCGCATAGAACATCAGGTTGCGTTCGAACACGCTTTGCCGGAGTCCGTTCTGCGAAACTTCCGCTTTGGTCGGCGCAACGACCGTCTTGCCCCTGAGCGTATAGCTGACGACCAGCAACGGCACCAGCAGGTTCACCAGCGAAGGGATGATCACGCCCTCCATGATCTTGAGCGCCGTGATCTGCCCGCCTATCCACAGCATCGTGGTGGTCACGTCGCCGATGGGCGACCATGCGCCGCCCGCATTCGCGGCGATGACGATGATTCCGGCAAAGAACAGCCTGTCCTCCCTTTTACCCAGCAGCTTGCGGATCACGGAAATCATCACGATGGTCGTCGTCAGGTTATCCAGCACCGCGCTAAGGAAGAAGGTGACCAATCCGATCAACCAGAGCAGGGTGACCACCTTTGTCGTCCTGATCCTGTCGGTGATGACCTCGAAACCGTCATGCGCGTCGATCACCTCGACGATGGCCATCGCCCCCATCAGGAAGAAAATGATCTGCGCTGTCGACGACAGCGTCTCGTTCAACTGTTCGTTGACATGTCCGGTGGATACGGCATAGATGGTCCACAGCAGCCCGGCGCCGATCAGGGCGGGCACGCTCTTGTTGATCTTCAGCGGATGCTCGAAGGCAATGGCCGCATAGGCAATGACGAATATTGCAATTAACAATGACTCCATATCTCGACTCTTTCTGAATATCCTGCAAAAAAATAAAAAATGACCGCACTAAAGGGAGCAAAAAACGGGCCCAATTCTCTCACGATTGCACCGCCCGCACATCTTGGCGACCAGCCTTGCTTTCCCTGCAAAAACGTCAGGTTTGCCGGGTAACGACCCCGCAGTGAAATATGTCAGAAATGTCGCAAGCCCTGACAATATGAACGGTTTCGCCTGTTTCCTGCCAAGCAGAATACACCGTCAGACTTACGGCCAACTGACCGCGCTGCCCCGACGGCGAATGCAGGCCGGGCATCACTCAGGCCAGATCGAGCCCTGGATGATTCAGCACAAGACATTGGATGTCCAGAGCATTCATCTCCAACCGCGTTATTTTTGATAATTGCTTCCTTTTTCACTGGCCGCCGCACTCCCCATGTCGGGCGCACATAAAAAAACCCGCCGGTGAAGGCGGGGTTCGGTTGCTGCCGTACTGCTTTGTTATTGTTGTTGGCGGTGCGTTACTCGGCCTTGTCCTTATCCTTGACCATGAACGGATGGGCATGCCGGCTCAGGATGAAATCGGCAATCAGCTTGAGCCAGATGGTGATGCCGGCCGTGGCACTCCAGGTTGCGTAATCGAATGCCGCAGCGACCACGCCGAAGATCACCGACACCAGCACCACGCCTGCCAGCAGATTGATGGCTGCGGCATAGGGCGCGAACTTTTGCGGATTCGCCGGCAACTGTCCCCGTTTCAGTGCAACCTCCGAAAAATCCCGCTTCACCGCGATGCGCCAGGCGCGGCGCAGCCAGTAGAACGAGATGGGGAAAAGCGCGATGAACAATATCCAGGTCATCGCCACGCCAATATCGAATTGCATAAGCCCTCCAAGAAAAAACCCCGCCGGGATGCGGCGGGGCCAATAACCCCGCCGTAATCCGGCGGGATCAATATTACACGCAGATTTCTATTTAGGCGTGAACACCGTCCACTGCCTTGGAACCGCGCGGTGTACGAACGCTTTCAACCAGGTGCTGGATGTGCTCAGGCGGCTCTTTGGTGAACTTGTCCACCACGAAAGCAACGCCGAAGTTGACCAGTGCACCGATCGCGCCGAACGCTTCCGGCGTAATGCCGAAGAACGGATTCGGGCCGCCGATCAGGTCCAGGAACTCGGTACCCTTGATGAAGAAGATACCCTTGTGTGCGAACACGTAGAACAGGGTGATGAACAGGCCGGACAACATACCAGCGATGGCACCTTCCTTGTTCATCTTCTTGCTGAAGATACCCATCATGATGGCCGGGAACAGGGAGCTGGCCGCAATACCGAAGGCCAGAGCCACCGTTCCTGCCGCGAATCCCGGAGGATTCAAGCCGAGGTAACCCGCAATCACGATAGAGACCGCCATGGCAACCTTGCCTGCCATCAGTTCGCCCTTTTCGCTGATGTTCGGATTGAACACGCCCTTCACCAGGTCATGCGAGATGGCGGAAGAGATGGCCAGCAACAGACCGGCAGCAGTGGACAACGCGGCAGCCAGACCACCGGCAGCCACCAGTGCGATCACCCAGTTGGGCAGCAAGGCGATTTCCGGATTGGCCAGCACGATAATGTCGGCGTTCACCGTCAGCTCGTTGCCCTTCCAGCCTGCAGCTTCAGCCTTGGCGATCACGTCAGGATTCTTGGTCTTGTCGTTGTAGTACTGGATACGACCGTCGCCGTTCTTGTCTTCGAACTTCAGCAGACCGGTCTTCGCCCAACGATTCATCCAGTCCGGCTGTTTTGCAACTTCCAGACTCGAGTCAGCCGCGTACAGGTCACCGTTCGTTGCCACAGCGGTGTTCACCGTGGACATCAGGTTGTACTTGGCCATACCCGCCACTGCCGGAGCCGTGGTGTAAAGGATGGCGATGAAGACCAGCGCCCAACCGGCGGAAGAACGCGCGGCGGCAACCGTCGGCACCGTGAAGAATCTCATGATGACGTGCGGCAGACCGGCGGTACCGATCATCAGCGACATGGTGTAAACGAACATGTTCAGCGTGCTGCCGGCCGTCGTCGTCGTGTACTGGCCAAAGCCCAGTTCAACCACGATGGTGTCCAGCTTTTGCAGCAGGGAGATGTCCTGGCCCACCAGGTTGGAACCCAGACCCAGTTGCGGGATCGGATTGCCGGTCAGGTGCATGGAGATGAAAACCGCCGGAACGGTGTAAGCGAAAATCAGCACGACGTACTGGGCAACCTGGGTGTAGGTGATGCCCTTCATGCCGCCGAGCACGGCGTACACGAACACGATGCCCATACCGACGTAAATGCCGGTTTCGCTGGAAACGCCCAGGAAACGCGAGAACGCCACGCCGACGCCGGTCATCTGGCCGATCACATAGGTCAGCGAAGCTGTCAGCAGACAGACCACCGCCACTGTGGAAGCCGATTTCGAGTAGAAACGGTCGCCGATGAACTGCGGCACAGTGAACTTGCCGAACTTGCGCAAGTACGGTGCCAGCAACAGGGCCAGCAGCACGTAGCCGCCGGTCCAGCCCATCAGGAACAGGCCGCCGCCGTAACCCATGTTGGAAATCAAGCCCGCCATGGAGATGAAGGACGCAGCCGACATCCAGTCGGCCGCTGTCGCCATACCGTTCACACGCGGGCCAACACCGCCGCCCGCCACGTAGAATTCGCTGGTGCTACCGGCACGCGCCCAGAAGGCGATACCGATGTAAAGCGCAAAGCTCGCGCCCACCACCAGATAGATAGTTGTTTGCAGATCCATGTTGTCCCCTTAATCTTCGTGCACGTCGAATTTGCGATCGATCTCGCCCATCTTCTTGGCGTAGATAAAAATCAGCGCCACGAAAATGTACATCGATCCCTGATGGGCAAACCAGAAGCCCAGCGGGTAACCGCCCAGATGTATGCCGTTCAGCATGTCGACAAACAAGATGCCTGCACCGAAAGAGACCAGAAACCAGACTACCAGTATCTTGGTCAGCAAACCCAACGTAGCCTTCCAATAGGCCTCGCCGCTTTTGTCCATTGCGTTCTCCTATGAATTACTTCTAATTATTTAGATCCATATCAAGGACACCTGCCGGCACGCGTGCCGCAACAGGCAAGTGTCTGCGACACCCCCCGATACAACCGATTTGGTCGGAATTGACAACCCGACACCCATTTACCACGGGAGGCAGGTTACTTCAGGTAGCTTACATTCAGCTTACGCCGTTCACCCAGCGCTGCTGCAGCTCCAGATCGCGCAGGCTGGCGATGCTCGAAATGCCTTTCTTATGCGCACAGGCCTGTGCGACCTGCAGCAGTTGCGCGGTCGCCAGCGCGTCTGCCAGGGCATTGTGCCGGACCTGGATGCGGATGTTGAAGCGCCCGATCCAGTCATCCAGCACCCGATGACTGTACGCCAGAGGCGGATACAGGGCGGGCATTACATAGGCCAGATCCACCCACAGGTGCTTGAGCTTCAGGCCCAGATATTGCCGCAGGGCGCGGCGAATCATGGTTTCGTCGAACGTCACGTGGAAAGCAACCAGCGGCGATTTGCCCATGAATTCGAGAAACGCGAGCAGCGCCTCGACGGGGTCCGCGCCTTCGCGCTGCACGGTGCCGGAAATGCCGTGTATCAGGATATTCTCCTTGCGGCTGGCCTCGCGTTGCTGCAGCACCACGTAAAAACTGTCGCCCAGCGCAATGCGCCCATTCACCACAGCCACTGCACCGATGGAAATCAGGGTGTCGGTCATCAGGTTCAGACCCGTCGTTTCAACGTCGACCACCACGCAGCGCAAGTGGCTGGCTTTAGCATCCACCGCCGGCAACGCAATCCAGGCCGCCAGTCGCGCTTCCTGCTCCGCAGTCAGCCGCGGCTTGGGTGCGAACCAGCGCTGCAGACTAGCGAGCATGGCATTTCCTTATTGTCGATTTCGACATGCTCTTTTCCCTCTCTCTAACTCTCTCCCGCTCGCGGGAGAAAGGATAAACGTGAAGAGCAATTTTCAACTCCTGAATCAAAGCCGGTACTCCAGTGCCAGACGCGACTGCAATTTGCGCGCCTGACGGAAAGCTTCCTTCAGAATGCGCCGATCCAGCTCGTTGAGCTTTTCCGGATCGATCTTGTTGTCCATGGCTTCGTCGTTCTTGCCCTGCATGCTCGACTCGTCGTGGTGACGCAGGCGCAGCACCTGAATGAACAGCAATGCGTTGATCCATGCGTCAATCTCGGCAAGGGGCAGGTTCATTTTGGAAGCACTCATGCGCAGGCGCTGTATCGTATTGGTGTGTGTCACACCGGCAGCCAGGCCAAAAATGCGCGCCGCATCCACAAACGGGGTGATGCCGTTCATTTTGAGATCCAGCATATTGCCCTTGCCCAGCACGAAGTCGCGCACCACGCCCAGAGGCGGGCGATTGCGCAGCGCATTCGCCGCCATCATGTGCAGGAAACGGCTATTCTCGCTGGCGGTCCGCCCCAGCCAGTTGCGCAGATTTTCGGCCAGATGCTGCGCGCCGTAGAGCGGCCGGAAGTCGAAGAAAATGGACGCGTGCAACAGGGATTCCGGCGAACCGCCGCTTATCCAGCCGTTGAAGGTGTGCTTCCACTCCTCCAGCGACAAGCACCACTTCGGATTGCTCGCCATGATCTCGCCCTTGCACAGCGGAAACCCGCACAAGGCCAGCGTCTCGTTGATGCGCTGCGCCACCGGCAGCAGCTTCTCGCGCACCTGGTCCGCAGTCATGCCTTCGGGCACGTCGAAAACGATGGCGTTGTCCTGGTCCGTGTTCAGCGTCTGCTCGAAGCGCCCCTCCGAGCCCAGCGCCATCCAGCACATGCCGTTATGCAGGCTCGTGCCCAGCAGGCCGCTGGCCTTGCATTCCAGATCCACCACGCGCGTGGTGAGCAGATCGTTGAACGCGGAAATGAACTGCGTCAATTGCTCCGGCGCCACGCCCTGCGCCATCATGTTGTGCGCCATGCGGCGGATATCCGCCGCCCCCTGCTGCAGCACTTCCGCCGATTCCGCGTGGCGTATGGCCGAACCGATCTGGCGCAGGCCGACCCGTTGCAAGGCGAACAGATCCTTCTCCGACACCAGCCCGACCAGCCTTCCGTTCTCCACCACCAGCACATGGCGGAAACCGTGCTTGGCCATCATCAGCGCCGCCTCGTGCGCCAGCGCATGCGGGGGCAAAGTGGACAGGCGCGTACTCATCACCCGGATGACCGGCTGGTCGAGGTCGATCTGCGGTATCGCGATACGATCCAGCACGTCGTGCAGCGTCATGATGCCGAGCGGGCGGCCTTTTTCGTCCACCGCCACCATGGAGCCGATGCGCTGTTCGCGCATGACTTCCAGCACTTGCCGGACGGTCGTCTCGGGCGAGCACGACACCGGCTCGCGCCGGACAATTGCGGACAGCGGGCTGGCGAGCGATTGCTGTTCGACGCTGGAATTGCTGTACTGCGCCTGGATGACCTGTTTGGAATGCTCCAGCAGGTTGGCGATGCGGCGCGTGCAGAAATCGCGAAACGCGGCGCTCATGCCGATCAGTTCCCGGAAATCATCCGCAGGCAGTTCGTAGCAGAAAGTGTCGCTGCCCGCGCGATACACGCTCGCCACGCGGCGGTTAGCCAGCAGCGCACCCAGCGGAAAGCACTCCCCCTCGGCCAGTTCCAGCCAGGTATCCGTCTCGGAAGCGTGCGCAACGCTTTGCTCGCCGTGCACCTTGCCTTGCTTGATCACCAGAAACCGGTCCACCGGCCCCTGCTCCGGAGAAACGATTACCTCACCCGAGGCGTAATAGCCGACGTCCATGCGTTCCAGCATCCACAGCACATGCGGAAGTTCCATGCGGTCGAACGGCGCATGCCTGGTTACGAAAGAAAGTTCCGAAGGGAGGATTGCACTCAAGATGTCACCTTAATAAATAGTAATGTGTTGAACCGGCTGTGATTACGGATGCACACCCGCAAACACCCTGGACAATTCTTCCCCGGGTTCTTCCGCACGCATGAAAGCTTCGCCGACCAGAAAGGCATGTACCCCGTGCTCGCGCATGCGCCCGACATCCGCCGCAGTAAAGATACCGCTTTCGGTGACGACGATGCGATCCTGCCCGCGCTCGGATGCGGTGATTTGCGACAGCAGATCGAGCGTGGTCTGCAGGCTGACATCGAAAGTGCGCAGATTGCGGTTGTTGATGCCGATCAGCGGCG
This sequence comes from Sideroxyarcus sp., assembly GCA_030652215.1. Lineage (GTDB taxonomy): Bacteria > Pseudomonadota > Gammaproteobacteria > Burkholderiales > Gallionellaceae > Sideroxyarcus. The sequence continues at coordinate 59,925 of JAUSBC010000018.1, read as the reverse complement.
TCGCGAGTTGCAGCGCAACCTCCAGTTCCTTGCCGTCGTGCACTTCCACCAGCACCGCCATCTCCAGCTTGTGCGCGAGCTTTTCGAGTTTCCTCATCTGGCCCAGCGTCAACGACGCGGCGATCAGCAGAATGGCATCCGCCCCCATCGCGCGCGACTGGTAGACCTGGTACTCGTGCATCATGAAATCCTTGCGCAGCACCGGCAGGCTGCACGCGGCGCGCGCTTGCTGCAGATACTCCGCGCTGCCCTGAAAGAATTGCTCGTCGGTCAGCACCGACAGGCAGGCCGCGCCGTGTTGCGCATAACTGTGCGCAATCTCCGCCGGACGAAAGTCTTCGCGGATGACCCCTTTGCTGGGACTGGCTTTCTTGATCTCGGCGATCACCGCCGGCTGGCCGTCCGCGATCTTGGCGCGGATGGCGCCGACGAAATCGCGCGGGGCGGCGGCCTGCTCCGCTTCGGCGCGTATCACCGGCAACGGCTTGGCGGACAGGGCCGCCGCAACTTCCTGGCTCTTGACTGCCAGTATCTTGTTCAGAATGTCTGACATGCTGTGCTTTCTTGTATAAGGCCGGCATTCTAGCGCATGCGGAATGCTAAAATGCGCGCCTCTTTCATGAGACCAGTCAACATGGAAAATATCAGGCAATACATGAATTCCGTCGGACAGGCCGCCCGCGCCGCCTCGCGCCGCATGGCGCAGGCCGACACCAACGCCAAGAATCACGCGCTGGAAAACATCGCCACCGCCATTCTGCTCAACAGCGCCAAGCTCATCGCCGAGAACGCAAAGGACGTGGCCGCCGCCAAAGCGAACGGTCTGGACGCGGCTTCCGTCGACCGCCTCGCGCTCACCGAGAAAACGGTGAAATCCATGGCCGAAGGCCTGCGCCAGATCGCGGCTCTGCCCGACCCCATCGGTGAGATCAGCGACATGAAATTCCGCCCGTCCGGCATCCAGGTCGGCAAGATGCGCGTGCCGCTGGGCGTGATCGGCATCATCTACGAATCGCGCCCCAACGTAACGGCGGACGCGGCCGGCCTGTGCCTGAAATCCGGCAACGCCTGCATCCTGCGCGGCGGCTCGGAAGCCATCCATTCCAACCAGGCCATCGCGGCCTGCGTGCATCAGGGTCTGCGCGAAGCGGGCTTGCCGGAAACGGCGGTGCAGGTGGTGAACACCACCGACCGCGCCGCCGTGGGCGAACTCATCACCATGAAAGAATATGTGGACGTGATCGTGCCGCGCGGCGGCAAAAGCCTGATCGCGCGCATTTCCGCCGACGCCAAGGTGCCGGTCATCAAGCACCTGGACGGCATCTGCCATGTGTACATCGACGACGAGGCCGACCTGAAAAAAGCCATCCGCATTGCCGACAATGCCAAGACCCACCGCTACGGCGTGTGCAACGCGATGGAAACGCTGCTGGTGAACGCGGAGGTTGCGGCGAAAGTGCTGCCCGAACTGTGCGATCTCTATCTGCACAAAGGCGTCGAGTTGCGCGGCGATGAGACCGCGCGCAAGCTGGTGGCGCAGATGAAAGCGGCGACCGAGGAAGACTGGCGCACCGAATATCTCGGCCCCATCCTGAGCATCCGCGTGGTGGCAAACCTGGACGAGGCCATCGCGCACATCAACACCTACAGCTCGCAGCACACCGACAGCATCGTCACCGAGAACTACAGCAAAGCCATGCGCTTCCTGCGCGAGGTGGATTCGGCCAGTGTGATGGTGAACGCCTCCACGCGTTTTGCGGACGGATTCGAATATGGCCTGGGCGCAGAGATCGGCATCTCCACCGACAAGATCCACGCGCGCGGCCCGGTCGGACTGGAAGGCCTGACCTCGCAGAAATACATCGTGCTGGGTAACGGGCAGATCAGGCTCTGAACGCAGCGCAGGGCTTGACCGGAATACAACAAGAAAAAGAAGGAACTCAAGATTGCTTAAGACCGCACGCACGACGACCGCATTGCTGGCCACGTTGCTGGCTTCCCCCGCTCAGGCTGGCGACGCCTGCGGGGATTTCAAATCCGCGACACTGAGCGGCGACTGGTCCGGCAGACGCGCCAGTTTGTGCGAACGCGGCATCGCCGTCGACCTGACCCACAAGAGCGACTTGCTGGCCAACGTGGCCGGCGGCATTGCCCGCGGCTCCGCCTGGCTCATGAACAGCGAGGCTGCCTTCAACCTCGATCTGGGCAAACTCGCCGGCTGGGGAAATTCCAGCGCATTCATTCAGTACCACATTCAGCACGGCGCCCAATCCATCAACAACTACACCGGCAGCTTCTCCGGCGTCAGCAACATCGAAACCGGCACGCGCACCAGCCATTTCTACCAGGTCTGGTTGCAAAAGAACTCCGACGATGACGCCCTCTCGCTGCTGGGCGGACTGTATGCGGTGGATTCTGAGTTCTACGTCACCGACACCTCCGGTTTGTTCCTGCAACCGCCTTACGGCATGAGCACCGAAATGTCGCAGACCGGCCGCAACGGTCCGCCAATCTTCCCCATGGGCGCTTTGGGCATGCGCGCGAAATACAGCGGCAACAGTTTTTACCTGCAAGCCGCGCTGACCGACGGCGTGCCCGGCGATCCGGACAACGCGCATGGTACGCATATCCGGCTGGGCGACGGCGACGGCACCTTCGCCATCGCCGAGTTTGCCTACACGCCCGCGGCATCCGCCGGCAAAACCGCCATCGGGCTGTGGCGCTACACCGCGCGCGTCGACGACCTGAGCGAAACGGATACGCAGGGCGAGCCGCTGCGACGGGCCGACCGGGGCGTCTATTTCCTCGCCGAGCGCACGCTGCTGGCCGAAGCGGGCGATCCCGAACAGGGACTTTCCGGTTTCGTTCGCTTCGGCATGGTCAACCGCGATGTCTACCAGTCCGACTGTTCGGGCAGTATCGGATTTAACTATCTGGGCTTGTTCGACGGACGCGGCGAAGATGCCGCCGGCATTGCCGTCACCGTCAGCCATGCCAGCGCCAAGTACCGGATGTCAAATGCATCCGAAGCATCCGAGACGGCAATCGAACTCACCTACCGCGCGCAACTGCTGCCGTGGCTGGCCATTCAGCCCGACTTGCAGCTTATCCACAACCCGAACATGGACCCGGCATTGCGCGATGCCTGGGTCGCAGGCACCCGCCTGGAGATCGCTCTCTAGGGTGCGACTCCTGCCGCAAACGCAGGCCGCAATTAACCTGGGCGTAACGCGGGTAATCCGACAAATTTCCTAAAGTTTCATACAAAACAGACGCAAATCTATAGGACAGACAGCTCGCGCTGCCAAGACCCGGTATGCCCGGCCGGCAATGCATTCATCACGACATCCATTCGAGGAGCAGGACATGGTCAGGAAAATGTATTTGTTGATCGCAGTATTTGCCGTTTCCATACTGGCCATCATCCTGTTGTCGTGGCTTGGCATGAGTAAGTTGCATGACCTGGAGAAAGAGGCAAATGTCCGGGCCAAGGCCAGCCAAGAGGCCGCTGACGCTTCGCATGTCGGAGCCGTGCTGTACCAGATCGTGGCCGACAGCGTGATCAACAATAATCCGGCGGAAAGCGCCAAGGACTGGCAGGAAGGGAAGTTATACGCCGAGAAGGAACTCAAAATCGTCGAGGATGCGGTGGATTCGGATGCCGAAAGAGCTAATGTCCGCGAGGCACACCAGGCATTCAACGATTTCGTGACGATCTACGAAAAAGAAATGCTGCCGTTGATACGTGTTGCAGACAGAAATGCCGCCGCGATCACTGCTGTCGACGACAAAATCGACACAAAAATTCAACTGATGGCCGATAGCATGAACAAGATATGCGAGTCGATGGATAAGGAGACCGTTGCAGCTTCTGAGAAATTCGAATCGGTATTCGACAGCACCGTTGCCACCCTGCTCATCACGGGAGCCGTTATCATGGCCGTGGCAATCTTTATCGGAATGGGCATCACGCGCAACGTGCTGCGCCAACTGGGCGGCGAACCGAAAGACGTGGCGGATGTAGTCAACACCATGGCCGCCGGCGATTTTTCACAACAACCGCGCAATGTGCCTGTGCAAGGCAGCCTGCTGGCGCACGCATACCAGATGCAAGCCAGCCTCGGCAAAATGGTCACCCAGATCAAGACGCAGGCCAAACAGCTCGAAGACATGGCGCACAGCCTGGCAGTTGCCGCCAAACAAATCACCGACAACGTAAACCACGAGTCGGATGCGGTGAGCAGCATGGCGGCAGCAATTGAGGAAGTGAGCGTCTCGACCTCGCACATCAGCGACCAGGGCAGCAACGCCAGGCAGATCGCGGATTCCTCGCGCAACAACGCGGAACAGGGCACGCAGGTGGTCGACAAAACCGTTGCCGGCCTGCTGACCACCGCCCAGGAAATCCAGGCCGCCTCCGCCCAAGTGTCGCGACTGGGCGAAGACGCGACGCGCATCGTCAACGTGGTCCAGGTCATCAAGGAGATCGCCGACCAGACCAACCTGCTGGCACTGAATGCGGCTATCGAAGCGGCACGCGCCGGCGAGCAGGGGCGCGGGTTTGCGGTGGTGGCGGACGAGGTGCGCAAGCTCGCGGAACGCACCGGCAACGCCACCAACGAGATCAACCAGATGTCCGGCAAGATCAACGAAATGGTGAGCCATGCGCTGGAAAGCATGGCAAAGGTGGTGGAAACGACGCGCCAGGGCGTGGCCGATGCCGAAACCGTGCAGAGTTCCATCGCCGCCATCCGGCACAGCTTCGGCGAAGTGACCGGCGTCATCGACGACATTTCCGCGGCACTGGTCGAACAAAACGTCGCTTCCAGCGATCTGGCAAAAAATACCGAAAGCGTGGCGCAGATGTCCGAAGAAAACTCCGGCGCCGCGCAAAGCCTGCTGTCGCTCGCGAACGACCTGGAAGCCAAAGCGGTGGAAGTCAGGGATGCCGTGGCGATATTCAAGGTCTAGACATACTTTGTCCTGACTCTTCGCCAACGCGAATCCGGTATATCCACATTCCCGAAAGTGGAATGCCACCCCGCTTCGGCCGCTATATAGCCAAATTGCATATATATAGAACCGGGCATGCTGTTTGAATGGCGCGCAGGTAGTATAGAATCGCGTTTCGCAATACCAAATACAACAATCTTGGCTCCCATTCGGCAACATGCTTCAAATGAAGGATGCAGTAACGCGTGCGTTGCGAACGATACGAACGCGCCACCGCTGCAATCAGCCCGCCACCAGGCGGCGTTACGTCACCGCATATTCCAAAGTCAACCCGCATCACTTGTCTCGATAGACGCCTGAACGAATACGGCGAAAATTACTGGAGAAATAAATGAATCAAACCGTTGAAGTCAAAGTCCCCGATATCGGCAATTTCAAAAACGTCGCCATCATCGAAATTTCCGTCAAGCCAGGCGACACAGTGGAGAAAGAGCAAACGCTCGTTTCGCTGGAAACAGACAAGGCAACCGTGGATGTGCCGTCTCCCTTCGCCGGTGTGGTGAAACAGCTCAAAATCAAGGTCGGCGACAAGGTGAGCGAAGGCTCGGTGATTCTTATGATGGAAACGCAGGAATTGGGAACCGGGAATTCGGATTTAGCCAAACCGGCGCCTTCTGCGCCACCAGCAGTCACCACCGCTGCTCCAGCCAAATCCGAAATCCCAACTCCCAAATCCTCCATCAAGGGTGACTTCCACGCGGAAGTGGTTGTGCTCGGTGCGGGCCCCGGCGGATACACAGCCGCGTTCCGCGCGGCCGACCTCGGCAAGCAAGTATTGCTGATCGAAAAGGAATCCGCGCTCGGCGGCGTGTGCCTCAATGTCGGCTGCATCCCGTCCAAGGCGCTGCTGCATGTCGCCAAGGTCATCAACGAAGCGGAAGAAGTGTCGCATCACGGCGTGACCTTCGCCAAGCCGAAGATCGACATCGACGCCGTCCGCGACTGGAAGAAGAGTGTCATCACCAAACTGACCGGCGGACTCGCCGCACTGGCCAAGCAACGCAAGGTGCAGGTACTGAACGGCACAGCCAAGTTCGCTTCGCCCAACAGCCTCACGCTGCAGACCGCCGAGGGCGAGAAGACCGTCACTTTCGACAACTGTATTGTCGCCGCAGGTTCCAGCGTGGCACGCATTCCCGGCTTCCCCTACGACGATACCCGCATCATCGACTCCACCGGCGCGCTGGCGCTGAAGGATGTACCGAAGCGCATGCTGGTGATCGGCGGCGGCATCATCGGCCTGGAAATGGCTACGGTGTATGACGCGCTCGGCACCAAAATTTCCGTGGTCGAGCTGATGGACCAGATCATGCCCGGCGCGGACAAGGACATGGTCAAACCGCTGCACAACCGCATCGGCAAACGCTACGAAGCCATCATGCTGAAGACCAAGGTCACCAAGATCGAGGCTACCAAGAGCGGCATGAAGGTCACCTTCGAAGGCGAGCAGGCGCCCGCCGAACCGCAGGTCTACGACAAGGTGCTGATGGCCGTGGGCCGCCGCCCGAACGGACGCGACATCAACGCCGAAGCGGCAGGACTGACCGTCAATGAGCGCGGCTTCATCCCGGTGGACAAACAGATGCGTACCAACGTGCCCAACATCTACGCCATCGGCGACATCGTCGGCGACCCGATGCTGGCGCACAAGGCGGTGCATGAAGGCAAAGTGGCTGCGGAAAATATCGCCGGACACAAAGCCTTCTTCGAGCCGTTGACCATTCCTTCCGTTGCCTACACCGACCCCGAAGTGGCATGGATGGGGCTGACCGAAACGCAGGCAAAAGCCAAGGGCATCGAATACGAAAAAGGCGTGTTCCCGTGGGCCGCTTCCGGCCGCGCGCTATCCATCGCACGCGAAGAAGGTAGCACCAAGGTGCTGCTCGATCCGAAGACGCGCCGCATCCTTGGCGCGGGCATCGTGGGCGTGAACGCCGGAGAACTCATTGCCGAAGCGGTGCTGGCGCTGGAGATGGGTGCGGATATGGAAGACATCGGCCTCACCATCCACCCGCACCCGACACTGTCGGAGACCTTCAACTTCGCGGCGGAGATGGCGGAAGGCACGATCACCGACCTGATCGCACCGAAGAAAAAGCACTAATGCCGGGCTAGGCTCTGCGCCAGCTCGTGCCTTGCGGCGTGTCTTCCAGCAAGACACCCGCTTCCTGCAATTCTTTGCGGATGCGGTCGGCTTCGGCGAAGTTCTTTGCTTTCTTGGCGGCGATGCGGGCTTCGATCAGGGCGTTGATCGCGCCATCGTCCAGTCCACCCTCGCTTGCCCCGCCCTGCAGGAATTGTTGCGGGTCGCGCTGCAGCAGACCTAATACACCAGCCAATGCCTTGAGTTGCGTTGCCGCTTCGACAGATTGATTGCGGTTCACATCGTTGGCAAGATCGAACAGTACAGCGACGGCTTCGGGCGTGTTGAGGTCGTCGTCCATGGCGGATTTGAAGCGGGCAGCGTAGGGGGTGTTCCAATCAACTTCAACCCACCCCAACCCTCCCTTATCAGGGAGGGAGCTCGCTCCTCCCCTGATAAGGGGAGGCTGGGAGGGGTTGCTTTTCAACGCCGTATACAGCCGCGTCAACGCCCCCTTCGCATCATCCAGATGCTGATCCGAATAATTCAGCGCGCTACGGTAATGCGCGCGCAGAATAAAGAAGCGCACCACTTCCGCATCGTATTTCTTCAGCACTTCGCGGATAGTGAAAAAGTTGCCCAGGCTCTTGGACATCTTTTCGTTGTCCACACGCACAAAGCCGTTGTGCATCCAGTAGTTCACGTACTGGCACTGGTGCGCGCCTTCCGACTGTGCAATCTCGTTTTCGTGATGCGGAAACTGCAAATCGGCGCCGCCTCCGTGGATGTCGAAATGATTGCCGAGCAATTCCGAACCCATCGCCGAGCACTCGATGTGCCAGCCGGGACGACCCTTGCCCCACTTCGAATCCCATTTCACTTCTTCCGCTTCGCTGTCCTTGGCGTGTTTCCACAACACGAAGTCGAGCGGGTCGTTCTTGTTCTCGGCCACGTCGACGCGCTCGCCCGCGCGCAGATCTTCCAGCGATTTGCCGGAGAGTTTGCCGTAGCCGTCGAACTTGCGCACCGCGTAGTTCACGTCGCCATCCGCCGCCAGATAGGCCAGACCGTTCTTTTCCAGTTGCTCGATCATGGACAGCATCTGCGGCACGAACTGCGTGGCGCGCGGCTCGTGATCCGGGCGCTGAACGCCCAGCGCATCGGCATCCTCGTGCATGGCGTCGATGAAGCGTTGCGTGAGCGCGTGGATGGATTCGCCGTTCTCTGCCGCGCGCTTGATGATCTTGTCGTCGATGTCGGTGATATTGCGCACGTAAGTCACGTCGTAACCGGATGCCTTGAACCAGCGCTGCACCATGTCGAACACCACCATCACGCGCGCATGGCCGAGGTGGCACTAGTCGTACACCGTCATACCGCACACATACATGCGCACGGTGTTCGGGGTAATGGGTTTGAAGTCCTGCTTGTCGCGGGCGAGGGTGTTGTAGATTTTCAGCATGCCTGTTTTTTTACCTGATCCGTCATTCCGCGGCTACGCGCCGCGCACCAGCAGCACCGGCATGGTCGCGGTGCGCATTACGCCTTCGGCCACGCTGCCCATCAGCAGATGGTCCAGGCCTTTGCGTCCGTGCGTTCCCACCACCAGCAAGTCGGCCAGCCATTGCGCGGCTTCTTTGCTGATCACAGCACCGATGCGTCCGTTATAGTCTTCGACCAGCCGGGTCTCGACTTTGACTCCCGCCTCCGCCACCCGCGCCTTGTCTTTCTGCAGCAATTGCTTGCCCGATTCGACGAGTGCTTTGGTCACGTCCTCCAGTGGATAGGGCGCCATCCCTTCCATATTCCAGACGACGGGCATTTCTTCGCAAACGTAAAGCAGGAGCACGGTCGAATCCATGGTCTTGGCGAGTTTGACGGCTTCGCTCAAGGCTGCGGTCGACGTATCGCTGCCATCCACTGCTACGGCAATTCGTTTGTACATGATGCCTCCTTTAGCCCTGCTCTTTAGCCCAGGAATCTCGCAATGTCACGGTACGGTTAAAAACCAGTTTGCCGCCGGGACGGTGGTCGCGGCGGTCTGCACAAAAGTAACCCAGTCGCTCGAACTGGTAACGCGTTTCCGGCGCGGCGTTTTTCACGGCGGCTTCCACCCAGCCCTGCACCACGGTGAGCGAAGTCGGGTTCAGGTGCGTGCAGAAGTCGACATCGCGATCTGCGTCCGGTTCCGGCACGTTGAACAAACGGTCGTACAGACGAATCTCTGCAGGCAGCGCGTGTTCGCGTGACAGGAAATGGATTACGCCCTTGACCTTGCGCCCTTCCGGATTCTTGCCCAGCGTGTCGTGGTCGATGCTGCATTTCAGTTCGACGACTTTTCCCGAAGCATCCTTGACCGCTTCGTCGCAGCGCATCACATAGCTGTGGCGCAGGCGGATCTCGCCGCCCAGGGTGAGGCGCTTCCAGCCGGACGGCGGCACTTCGGCAAAGTCGTCCGCCTCAATGAGCAGATCTTTGCCGAACGGCACCATGCGCTTGCCCAACTCCGGCATATTGGGATGAAAATCGGCTTCGCGTGTCTGCGCACCCTCGGCATTGGTGATGGTCACTTTAAGCGGATTGACGATAGCCATTACGCGCGGCGCACGCAATTCCAGGTCTTCGCGGATTGCCCCCTCCATGACGGCCATGTCCACGCTGTTCTCGCTCTTGGAAACGCCGATGCGCTTGGCGAATTCGCGAATGCCTTCGGGCGTATAGCCGCGGCGGCGCATACCCGAGATCGTCGGCATGCGCGGGTCGTCCCAGCCGCTGACTTTCTTCTCGTTCACCAGTTGCAGCAGCTTGCGCTTGCTGGTGATGGTGTAGTGCAGTTCCAGCCGCGAGAACTCGTACTGGCGCGGGTGGCAGGGGATGGTGATGTTGTCCAGCACCCAGTCGTACAGCGGGCGGTGGTCTTCGAACTCCAGCGTGCAAATGGAATGGGTGATGCCTTCCAGCGCGTCGGAGATGCAGTGGGTGTAGTCGTACATCGGGTAGATGCACCACTTGTCGCCGGTGCGGATGTGGTGGGCGCGCTTGATGCGATAGATGACGGGATCGCGCATGTTGATGTTGGGCGAGCTCATGTCGATCTTGGCGCGCAAGACCATCGCACCGTCGGCGAATTCGCCGTTGCGCATGCGCGTGAACAGATCCAGGCTTTCGGCCGCCGCACGGTCGCGGTTGGGGCTGTTCTTGCCCGGCTCCTTCAGCGTGCCGCGATATTCGCGCATCTGCTCCGGCGTCAGGTCGTCCACATACGCCAGTCCCTTGTTGATGAGTTCCACCGCGTAGTCGTACAGCGCGTCGAAATAGTCCGAGGCCCAGCGCACTTCGCCGTTCCACTGAAAACCCAGCCAGCGCACATCGTCCTGGATGGACTGCGCGTATTCCGCGTTTTCCTTCTCGGGATTAGTGTCATCGAAGCGCAGGTTGCACAGGCCGCTGTAATCCTTGGCCAATCCGAAGTTGAGGCAGATGGATTTGGCGTGGCCGACGTGCAGATAACCGTTCGGCTCGGGGGGGAATCGGGTGACGATGCTTTTATGCTTGCCGTTGGCCAGGTCCGCATCAATAATCGTGCGGATGAAATTGGAGACCGGGGCGGTGGAAACGGGAGAATTGCTGCTCATTTTTGTCCGAAAAGTGCCGCTAAAGAAGGTGAGGAATTCTACCCGAAAACCGCCTCTGCCACGCCGTAGCGCATTCCGTGTAAGCGCGCCGCTTATTTGGTAGAATCGCTCTCTATTGATTTTGCAAAGCCATAGCAACTTTTCCGGAATAAACCACACGATGATCATGTTTAAACTGTTTAGCCGCGCCGCCGCTTTGGGACTTCTGTTGGCCATCAGCATTCCCGTGCAGGCGGACGATTTGCAGGACGCCAACAAACTGTTCAAACAGGGCTTGCATGCCCAGGCGATGGAAAAGGTCAACACCTACCTCGTCGCCAAGCCCAAAGATGCGCAGGCGCGCTTCCTCAAAGGCCTGATCTTTGCCGAACAAGCCAACATCCCCGACGCCATCACGACCTTCACCGGCCTTACCGAGGACTACCCGGAACTGCCCGAGCCATACAACAACCTGGCGGTGCTTTACGCCGGACAGGGCAATTACGAAAAGGCCAAAAGCTCGCTGGAAATGGCGATCCGCACCCATCCCAGCTATGCCACCGCGCACGAAAACTTGGGCGACATCTACGCCAAGATGGCCAGCCAGGCCTATGACCGCGCGCTGCAACTGGACAAGAGCAACACCAACACCCAGACCAAACTGGCGCTGATACGCGAATTGTTCAGCAAGAGTGTCCGTACCCCCGTCGCGGCCAAGCCGACCGTCACCGCGCAGGCAGGCAGCGCGCCTGCCACCGCTCCCGCAACAACGACTGCCGTCGTCGCTGCGGCTTCAGCACCGGTAGTTGCACAACCAGCCCAGACCAAACCGGTCGTCACCGTAGTCGCTCTGGACGCCGACATCAGCACGGAAGTATTGAAGGCCACGAAGGAATGGGCAGCCGCATGGTCGGCCAAAAACAGCAAGAAATACCTCGCTCTCTACGCCAAGGAATTCAAGGCGCCGGACGGCCTGAGCCGCAGCGCATGGGAAGCACAGCGCAAAGCCCGTATCGCCGCCCCCAAATCCATCCAGATTGGCATAAGCGAAGCGAAGGTCAAAGTCAGTGACGAAAAGCACGCCAGCATCACCTTCAGGCAGTCCTACCGCGCCAGCCACCTGAACAGTCTCTCCGCCAAAACGCTGGACTGGGCGAAGGTCGACGGTCAATGGTTGATCGTTGCAGAGCGTTCGGGTAAATAAATCATGCCCAGCCGTCTGCTCTCACTTCTCCTGCTCTCGTTCGCCTTGCCCGCTGCGGCAGGCGACTCCGCGTCGCGGGATATGGAGCTGGGTCTGGCCAAGAGCCTGCACGCGGTGCGTAACAACCGCCTGGACGTGGCGCTGAACGAGGTGGATTCGCTGCTCAAGATCAACCCCAATTTCAAACTGGCGCAATTGGTCCGCGGCGATCTGCTGATGGCGCGCTCCAAACCCATCACCGATTTCGGCGCCGCCCCCAACGCGCCGCTCGACCGCGTGCAGGACCTGCGCGAAGAGGCCAATGCGCGTCTGCAGCGCGTGCAGCAGCAACAACCCGTCGCGATGCCGAAGTACTTGTGGCAGCTGTCGCCCAAGCAGAAATATGCCGTGGTGGTGGACACCAGCAAGTCCACACTTTATCTGTTCGAAAATGTGAACGGCGAGCCGCGCTACGTATCGGACTTCTACATCAGCGTCGGCAAGAAAGGCGCCGACAAGATTGTGGAAGGCGACCAGAAAACGCCGCTGGGCGTGTATTTCGTCAACTCGCACCTGACCCGCGACAAACTCACCGACTTCTACGGTTCCGGCGCCTACCCGCTGAGCTACCCCAACGAATGGGACAAACGTCTGGGGCGCAACGGCTACGGCATCTGGCTGCACGGCACGCCTTCGGACACCTACAGCCGCCCACCGCGCGCCAGCAACGGCTGCGTGGTGCTGGCCAACAACGACCTGACCGACCTCGGCAGCCATCTGCAGGTCGGCGTCACGCCGGTCATCATCGCCAGCCAGATCGACTGGAGCGACGAAGCGGACCTTACCGAGCGCGCCGCACTGCTCAAAGAAATCGAACAATGGCGCAGCGACTGGGCCAGCCGCAACACCGAAGCCTACCTCTCGCATTACGCGCACGACTTCTCCACCGGCAGCGTGAACCTGCCCGCTTTCGCGCAGCAGAAGCGCCTAGTCAATTCCGGCAAGACCTGGATCAAGGTCAAGATGAACAACGTCAGCGTCTTCCCCTATCCCAGCCAGCCGAATCTGGTGGTGGTGAATTTCGAACAGGATTACGACAGCAACAACCTTTCCAACCGCATGCTCAAGCGCCAATACTGGATGAAACGGGACGGGCGCTGGCAAATTGTCTATGAAGGAGCCGCATAAATGAAGTTCATACGCATCGTTCTCGCATTCTTGCTGGTCGGACTCTGTGTCCTGCCCGCACAAGCCGCATCTACACCCGCAACCAAAGGAAAAATGAAAATGGTAAAACTGCATACCAACAAAGGCGTCATCACCCTGCAACTCGACGCCGAAAAAGCCCCGCTCACCGTCCAGAACTTCCTCGAGTACGTGAACAGCGGCTTCTACAGCAACACGATCTTCCACCGCGTCATCCCCAATTTCATGATTCAGGGCGGCGGTTTCGAACCCGGCCTGATGCAGAAGAAGACCAATGCGCCCATCAAGAACGAAGCGGCGAACGGTCTGAAGAACGAGATCTACAGCATCGCCATGGCACGCACCGGCGACCCGCACTCCGCCACCGGCCAGTTCTTCATCAACACCAAGACCAACAGCTTCCTCGACTATCCGGGACAGGACGGCTGGGGCTACTGCGTGTTCGGCATCGTGGTTGAAGGCAAGGAAGTAGTTGATGCCATCGGCAAGGTCAAGACCGGCAGCAGCCGCGGTTATCAGGACGTTCCAAGCGAGGACGTGATCATCACCAAAGCGGAAGTCGTGCAATAACAAAAAACGGCGCTTCGGCGCCGTTTTGTTTTATATGTCCCACAGCCTCCTCATCTCCGACCTACACCTGAGTCACGCGCAACCGCGCAGCACAGAACTCTTCCTGCGTTTCGCCACCGAAATCGCCCCCAAGGCCGAGGGGCTGTTCATTCTGGGCGACCTGTTCGAGTATTGGGCGGGCGACGACGATCTGGGCGACCCGTTCCACCGCGACATTACCGATACCCTGCGCGATCTGAATGCGCACGGCACACGCATCTTCATCATGCACGGCAACCGCGACTTCCTGATGGAGGAAGAACTGGGATCGGCCTGCAATGCCACCCTGCTGGACGACCCGACCATGGTCGATCTGTACGGCACGCCTACCCTGCTCACACACGGCGATACCCTGTGCACCGACGACACCGAGTATCAACGCTTCCGTCAAATGGTTCGCAACGACGCCTGGCAAACACAATTCCTGTCGCAGCCGCTGGCAAACCGCAAAGCCCAGATCGAACAACTGCGCATGCAGAGCGAATCGCAAAAACGCAGCAAGGAAATGGCGCTGATGGATGTGAACATCGATGCCGTGCATGAGTTGCTGCGCCAGAATGCCTATCCGCGCCTGATCCACGGTCACACGCACCGCTTGGCGAAGCATCTGCATCAGGTGGACGGGCATACCTGCGAGCGCTGGGTGCTGGGGGATTGGGATTGCAAGGCCAGTGCCCTGCGTTGCGACTACGACGGCATCAGATGGGAAGAGATTCCGGACTGAGGCGTTTGGCCGTCATTCCGGCGAAGGCCGGAATCCAGATAGTTGTAGGTCGGGTTAGCGCAGCGTAACCCGACATAACTGGATAGGAAATTGCAGCAGCGTCGGGTTACGCTACGCTAACCCGACCTACGAGGCTTCGCAGGCTGTTTTATGACTGGATTCCGGCCTTCGCCGGAATGACGTGGTCTTTTTCTTCAGCGTGACTACATCAGCAATTGGCGAGCAGGCTGACTTGCCACGCCATCACGGCATAATCTCCACATACTCGTAAACCTCCGCGTCGATCAGCTGTTTCCTCACTGGCACCGACGCCGCAGCAAACCAGGCCTGCGGATCGTGCTTGTCGATCTCGCGTCCCATGAAACGCACCAGTTCGCAGATCGGCTCGACCACGTTCGCGCGGTAGTGTTCGTCCTTCTTCACATAGCCCAGATACAGATTCTTCATGCAGTTGCCGCGGCACCAGGCATAAGCCTCGCAGTTTGAGCACGGCATATCCGGGTGCGGTTGCAACGGGCTCCTGACCAGCCAGTTGCCCTGTATCTCGCCCATCTGCATGCTCGGCACGTAGGTCATATCCGGGCACGGGAAAATCTTGCCGTCGGGCATGACGTTGATGATGTGCGTCGAGACGCGGCACTGGGTCTGCCCGGCGTAGAGTTCCTTAGCGCGATTCGGCATCACCTTGTTGCGCACCATGCCCATGATGGGAATCAGCGGGTAGAGCTTGTCGGTGCGGCAGAAGAACTTGTCGATGAGTTGCACCAGCACCGCCTTGCGCTTGTCCAGCGAGTCGCCCGCATACTGCTCGTCGGCCACGAACTGCCAGTACAGGTAATCGAAAGATTCGGCGAGGTCGTCGAGTTCCTCGAAGCAGGTGTCGGGATGTCCCCAGGTCACGCGGGCGGTGACGCTGCCGCCCAGCCGGTCGCGCACATGGTTCACGTTCTTGTGCACTTGTCGCCACACGCCGCGTCCTCGGTAGCCGTCCGTGGTCTGTTCGCCGCCGTCTACGGAAACCAGAATGTTGGACAGCTTGTGCAGCATCCAGTCGGGCAGGTTATCCAGCAGCGTACCGTTGGTCTGCAACTGGTAACGGAACGCAGGGAAGCGCCGCATCACGGTTTCCATCATCTCGCGGTTGAGCGTCGGTTCGCCGCCGTAGAAGGTCACGTAGATCTCCTTGCCGGCAAGCTGCTTCTCGATGAAGGCGGCAAGCTGCCCGATGTCGTATTTGAGTTCGGTCTGCGAGCCGAGCACCTCACCCACGCCCATGGAGCAGTAGCTGCATTTCAGGTTGCATTTGAGCGTGGTGAGCAGTTGCAGCTCGACGCGTCCGCCAACGATGGGGTCGGCGGACGGCGATGTGATGGAAGGGGAGGCAATTGCAGTGTTCGTCATGGTTGTTCGTGGGCTGCGTTACGGAATGGCCGGCATTATGCGCAAACTTCGCTTCACGCTGTTTGATCTTGCTCAGATTGGCTGCCGATGTGATCAAAGTAGGTTGGGCAAAGCGTAGCGTGCCCAACGATGTGCATGGAAGGCATGTTGGGCACGCTACGCTTCCCCCGCAAGGGGGAGGCCGATGGGTCCCAACGGCTGCGCCGTTACCCATTCGCTCTGCCCAACCTACGCACCTTGCCCAACCCACCATGCTTTAAGGGGAAATATTTCCCGACGCACCGCCTTGCAGACTGGGATAATCGCGTATGACCAATAAAACCACCCCCACCCCATCACCTGCAGCCGCCACGACCGGCCGCTCCTTCAACGAACTGCCGCTGGCACCCGCCATGCAGGAAAACCTGCAGCAGCTCGAATACCGGACCATGACGCCTATCCAGGCCGCCAGTCTGCCGATCACGCTGGCCGGGCACGACCTCATCGCCCAGGCCAAGACCGGTAGCGGCAAGACCGCCGCCTTCGCGCTGCCGCTGCTCACCAAGCTCAATCCGCGCCATTTCGGCGTGCAGGCCATGGTGCTGTGCCCCACGCGCGAACTAGCCGACCAGGTAACGCAGGAGATGCGCCGTCTGGCGCGTTTTGCCGACAACATCAAGATCCTCTCGCTGGTCGGCGGCAGCACCATGCGCCCGCAGGCCGACAGCCTGGAACACGGCGCGCACATCGTGGTCGGCACGCCCGGGCGCATCATGGACCACATCGAGCGCGGCAACCTGAAGCTGGATGGAATCACCACGCTGGTGCTGGACGAAGCCGACCGCATGCTGGACATGGGTTTCTATGACGACATCTCGTTTGTGGTGAAGCAATGCCCAACAGATCGCCAGACCATGCTGTTCTCGGCGACATATCCGGAAGGCATCGCGCGCCTCGCACAAAAATTCATGCGCAACCCGCAGGAAGTGAAACTGCTGGAACAGCACGAGGGCAGCAAGATCCGCCAGCGCTTCTACGAGATCAAGCACGAAGACCGCTTGCAGGCCGTCTCCGTCCTGCTCAAACATTACCGCCCCGTCAGCACGCTGGCCTTCTGCAACACCAAGCAACAATGCCGCGACCTCGTGGACATCCTGCATGCCAAAGGCATACACGCGCTGACGCTCAACGGCGACATGGAACAGCGCGAACGCGACCAGGTTCTCATTCAATTCGCCAACCGCAGTTGTTCGGTGCTGGTGGCGACCGACGTGGCCGCGCGCGGACTGGACATCTCGCAGCTTGAAGCCGTCATCAACGTCGACGTCACGCCCGATCCCGAAATCCACATTCACCGCATCGGCCGCACCGGACGCGCCGACGAGGAAGGCTGGGCGCTCAGCCTCGCCAGCCCCGCCGACATGAACCGCATCTCCAACATCGCCAAGATGATGGGCATCGAACCCGAATGGCACACCATGGAGTCGCTGATAAACGAAAAGAAAGGACCGCTGGTGCCGCCCATGGTCACGCTGCAAATCCTCGGCGGCCGCAAAGAAAAGATCCGTCCCGGCGACGTGCTGGGCGCACTCACCGGCGAAGCAGGATTCACGCGCGAACAGGTCGGCAAGATCACCGTCACCGATATGTCCACCTACGTCGCCGTCACGAGGGATATCGCACGCGAGGCGGTGAAGAGATTGTCGGCAGGGAAGGTGAAAGGCAAGACGGTTAAGGTCAGGGCGCTGGAAGACTGAAGGCGGTAATTGGCAGCTTTGCGGCCATGAATTTCCGCAAGCACGCTCACGTATCCACTCCAAGCGTCCGGTCGGCCCGTTAGAACTCGACGATTCGTGCTCGGCCTTTGCGGACGCCGGTGGCAAATCGAGTTAACCCACTTCTGAGCGTCCGCTCTCCTAACAACTCACTTCTCCTGAAGTGCACTTGGTGCATTTACCATGCCAACATGAGAAAATGCGGTTCGACCAGACCAAGCGCGTTACACACTCATGAAATCAAGGCCTTTCGATAGAAGTGAACACGTATACAAAAACGACGCCTTTGCCGAGCTCGTCAAAGATGCGGTCAGGTTCTTCAATGGCACACCCGTTCACCCCCTCCCACCGCCGGAATCTTTTCACGGCACAGGTGTTTATGCCATCTATTACACGGGCAAGAATCCCATATACAAAAAATATGCCGAGCTTAATCGGTTGTCTTACAGCTACCCAATCTATGTCGGCAAGGCTGTGCCCAAGGGCTGGCGCCAAGCGCGGGTTTCCGACAATCAACTTGAACAATCCAAAGAACTAATTGGCCGACTCAGGGAGCACAGCCGTAACATCAAAAATGCTCAAGGGCTGAATCTGCATGACTTCATGTGCCGTTTCGTTATTTTTGAAGATGCCAGTTCAGATATGATCAGCACCATCGAAGCCGCGCTAATCAAATTGAATATGCCTCTATGGAATACTGCCGTGGATGGTTTCGGCAACCACGACCCCGGCAAAGGGCGTTATGAGCAAGCCAAATCGGATTGGGATGTTATTCATCCGGGACGAGCTTGGGCAGAAAAATGCAATGGCACTCATGCGGCAGATAGCGCAATCCTTGCAAAGATCAAAAAACACTTGAATAAAGTCGAGCGCAAACCATGAAGTCATTGGAGATTTTTTCCGGAGCGGGCGGATTGGCTAAAGGGCTCGAGCTTGCTGGTTTCCAGCACTCCGCGTTCGTGGAATTTAACAAGCATGCCTGCGCGTCACTCAATGAAAACTTCGATGCGGAAAAAGTTTTTTTTGGCGATATTAAAGATTTCGACTTCTCGACCCTGGCCGGTGTGGATATCGTCGCGGGCGGCCCACCTTGCCAGCCATTTTCATTGGGCGGAAAACATAAAGCAGATCAGGATAGCCGCGACATGTTCCCTTATGCCATCCGGGCCATCGAGCAACTTACCCCCAAAGCCTTCGTGTTTGAGAACGTCAAGGGCCTGCTGCGTGAGTCGTTTGCGGATTATTTCGAATACATCATCCTGCGGCTTACCTACCCGGGATTTGCTGCAAAACCCAACGCGGACTGGAAGGAGCATTTATCCGACCTGCGCAGCATTGGCCAGCTTTCCTATGCAGGAACAAAATACGATGTATCGTTCAAGCTAGTCAACGCGGCCAATTATGGCGTTCCACAAACGCGTGAGCGCGTTGTTATCGTCGGCACCAGATCTGATCTGTGTGTGTCCTGGTCGTTCCCCGCAGAAACGCATTCCGAAGATAGATTGCTTTGGGAGATGTACGTTTCAGGTGAATATTGGAAACGTCACCACGTGCCGGAATCGGAACGTGCGCCGATGACTGAACTCCTGAAAGAGAAGATTGTTCGTTTGAAAGGCAAGTACGGCATGTTCGCGCCGGAGCAACTGCCTTGGCGCACAGTCAGAGATGCGCTGCAAGGCATCCCCGCTCCAGAAGCGCAACACGGAATCGGCGATCACGTCTATCACGATGGTGCGCGCACCTATCCCGGCCACACAGGCAGCGATATTGACTGGCCTGCAAAAACCATCAAGGCGGGAGGTCACGGAGTGCCGGGCGGGGAAAACATGATCCGCTATTCGGATGGCCGCGTCCGTTATTTCACGGTGTGCGAGGCGAAACGGATACAGACATTTCCAGACAGCTTCGTCATCAAGGGCGCATGGGGCGAGGCGATGCGCCAGATTGGGAATGCGGTGCCGGTACTGCTGGGCGAGACGATAGGCCGAGCGTTGGCGGCCAAGTTGGGGATGCTGAATGCTTCTTTTGACATGAAACAGTCTTATAGGGCAAGGCCTTGACGGCATCCATAATCAGTAGCATGAAAGGCCTTGTTGCAAAGATAGAGGCCGCTGCCCAGTAGGCCTTTGCCAAATGGCCTCCACAAAATACCCTTCAGCTGTTTTTGATGTCGCTGCCGAACTTCAAACTCACTATGGCGATTTCAATCACTACAACCTCAAAAATCCGCTGGACGAATTACTTTTCATCATTTGTAGCACCAAGACCGGCGAAGCGAGTTACCGCAGCACCTACCGCTCGCTGAAAGAAACTTTCCCCACTCACCACCAAATCGCCGAAGCGCCTGCCGAATATATCGCACGTCCCATCGTCAGTGGTGGCCTGTCGAACCAGAAAGCGAAGGCGATCCGCAATCTACTTGACATCATTGTGGAAAAGTTCGGCGAGCCTACGCTGAAGCCGTTGCGCAAAATGAGCAACGAGGATGCCGAAGCTTTCCTGTTGTCGTTGCCGGGAGTCGGCAAGAAAGTGGCGCGCTGTGTTTTGATGTATTCACTGGGCAGGCAGGTTTTTCCAGTGGATACGCATTGCTGGCGCATCGCCCGGCGTCTCGGCTGGGTCAGGCCAACACATAAGGACAAGCATTGCGCACCGCGCGACATGGATCGCCTGCAATCCAAAATCCCGCCGGAGCTTCGTTACTCGCTACACGTGAACATGATTTCGCTCGGACGCGAGATTTGTACGCCATCCCATCCCCGCTGCGATGAATGTCCCATATCAGCTTTGTGCCCCAAGACTGGCGTGAATGAATGAAAAAACTTAGAGGTTAGATATGGGGTTTTAGAAATCAAATGAGCGGACGTTCAGAAATGACATATCTCGACGAGCCGCTACCGTCCGGTAAGGCCGAGGATGAGCCCCCCAGTGCGCACCGACCGAACTTCCGCATAGCTCAGTTCTGCCCGCTTCCTCTGTCCACCTTCTATTAGCCAGATACCGCCTCCGAAGTCGCCCCACAGCTTCCCGCATGTACACCGTGTAGGGAAAGTCTGACCCCCAAGTCATCCAATTCGTCATACAAATCAGTTCGTTCTGACTGTGGTCTTTGGCCTTGCGCCTTATATTTGCCTTCATACGATCTCGCAATCATGCGCGGCCGTCGTGCGCAGATTCTGCACAAGGATAAACCAGACCTAATCGCAATTCAGTATTGGAAGACAGCGTGTCATGACTGAAAGAAACGACAGAAAGAGCAGTTACTCATGCAAACCGGGCGCTTGTCTGATCGACAACTCCTGGTTAATGGCGCCATGAATAATCTAGCCAGTCAAAATTTTGCGCCGCACGCGGAACCAGAAGCGCAGCGCAAACAGACCAACCCAACTGACAGCCAAGCGAGCTTTACGGAAGAGCTCTTGCAGGAGTTGCAGGTGCATCAAATCGAACTTGAAATGCAAAATGACGAGTTGCGCAGAGCGCAGGTTGCCATTGAAGAATCCCGCGACAGATATATGGATCTTTACGACTTCGCTCCGGTCGGCTATCTCACACTCACCCGCGACGGTCTGATTGCCGAGGCTAACCTTACGAGCGCTGCACTGCTGGGCGAAGATCGCAGGAAGTTGCTGAATCGGCGCTTTGCCGGATTTGTGAGCGCGTGCGACAAAGATCGCTGGTATCAATTCTTCCTGGACGTTTTGCAGACCGGCGAAAAGTTGCGCTGTGAACTGGCGCTGCAGATCAATGATGAAGTCACATTTCATGTCCAGCTCGATTGCCAGAGTTCGGCGGGCACCGCAGCTCCTGTGGTGCGCATTGCCATGACAGACATTTCCGAGCGTAAAAAGATTGAAACGGAGAAGACCAAAGCTGAAGCGAACCTGCGAGCCATCCTGGACAATTCGCCCTATCTGACCTGGTTGAAAGACACCAAAGGACATTACGTAACGGTAAACAAGGCGTTTGCCGCTTCGTTCGAGCTGGACGATGTTCAACAGGTGTGCGGCAAGACTGATTTCGATTTTCATCCCAGGGAACTGGCTGAGCAATTCCGCGCCGACGATGCCGAGGTATTGAATTCGCGCCAGCAGAAGCGAACGGAGGAGATGGGCTTTGACGGGAAACAACGCATTTGGGTGGAATCGTTCAAAGCCCCGGTTATTGATGCCAACGGCAATGTTCTGGGGAGCGTTGGTTTTGCCCAGGACATTTCGCATCGCAATAAAATAGAGGCCGAACTGCGAATATCCGCCGTCGCCTTCGAATCCCAGGAAGCAATGATCATTACCGACCCCAATGGCGTCATCATTCGGGTTAACCGGGCATTTACCGAGACCACCGGCTACACACCCGAAGAAGCAATTGGCCAGAAGCCGAGCATGCTCAAGTCGGGACAACATGATGCGAATTTCTATCGCGCGATGTGGAAAACAATTCAATGCACCGGGGGATGGCAGGGAGAGATTTGGGATCGGAGAAAGAATGGCGAGGTATATCCCAAATGGCTGACCATTTCTGCCGTCAGGGACGACGACGGCGTCGTTACCCATTATGTGGGTTCGCATTACGACATCACTGAACGCAAGCGCGCAGAAGACCAGATCCGGCATTTGGCATTCTACGACCACCTCACCCGGCTGCCCAATCGTCGACTGGTATCGGATCGACTACTGCAGGCACTGATTACCAGCGGGGGAGATGGCCGGCACGGCGCGGTGATGTTCATCGACCTGGATAATTTCAAGACGCTTAACGACACTCTGGGGCACGACATTGGCGACCTGTTGCTGCAACAGGTCGCACGACGTCTGCAATCGTGCGTGCGTCAAGGCGATACCGTAGCCCGTTTGGGCGGTGACGAGTTCGTGATACTGCTGGAGGGCTTGAGCGCCAAGCCTCTGGAAGCGACCGCGCAAGCCGAAGCAATTGGCGAAAAGATTCTCGCCACACTCAATCAACCCTATCAACTTGAAGATCATGTACATCACAACACGCCGAGCATAGGGATTACGCTATTCAGCGGGGTGACTCAATCTTCGGAGGAATTGTTCAAGCAGGCGGATCTGGCCATGTATCAAGCGAAGAAGGCGGGAAGAAACGCCTTGAGATTCTTCGATGCGCAAATGCAGGAATCCATCAACGCCAATTCCTCGATAGAAGCCGATTTGAGAAAAGCAATCGAGAATAATGAATTCAAACTGCACTACCAGATTCAGACTGACGTCTCGCGCCGCCCGATTGGCGCCGAGGCATTGATCCGCTGGACACACCCCGCACAAGGTCCGGTGTCGCCGGCAAAATTCATCCCGCTGGCAGAGGAGTCGGGGCTGATCATCCCGATTGGCCGCTGGGTTCTTGAAACCGCCTGCCTGCAGCTCAAGGCCTGGCAGGATAATGAATTGACGCGCGATCTGGTTCTGTCGGTTAACGTGAGCGCCAGACAATTTCGGCAGGCGGGTTTTGTGGCTGAAGTGCAAACGGCGATAGCGCGCCACAACATTCAGGCCAATCACCTCAAGCTGGAACTTACCGAAAGCATGTTGCTGGACAAGGTTGAAGAAACCATTGCCACCATGAATGCATTAAAGGCGCTGGGCGTGCGGATTTCGCTTGATGATTTCGGCACGGGCTATTCATCCCTGCAATACCTCAAACGCCTGCCAATCGACCAGCTCAAAATAGACCAGTCATTTGTGCACGACATCGCCGTGGATGAAAGCGACAGGGCCATTGTGCGGACCATCATCGCCATGGCACACAGCCTCGATCTGGACGTGATTGCCGAAGGCGTTGAAGCGGAAGAACAACGCCAATTTCTGGAGCATGCAGGATGCCGTCATTATCAGGGTTATCTGCTCGGCAAGCCGGCACCGATCGAGATATTCGAGGCTGCACTAACAACTGGTAGCCAAGACTTGATCTGACGAACAGGGTCCGGACTTTGCTTCTCGATTTAGATGCGTAGGTTGGGCAAAGCGTAGCGTGCCCAACATTGACAACGATGCCTGTTGGGCACGCTGCGCTTTGCCCAACCTACATGAATACATGACCGCAGTTAGCGGGTAGCCTGGATGAAGCGCGGCGGAATCCGGGTGTCAATTCCCGTAGTTCATTCTCCCGATTCAACCGCCCCGCCTCCACACCACAATCTGGCACCACCCGCCTCCAGATAAGTCAGGTAAACCCGCAGATCGAATTCCAGCTGTGCATAGTCCGGTTCCATGTGCCGGCACAATTGATAGAACGCCTTGTCGTGCTCGCGCTCTTTCATGTGTGCCAGTTCGTGTACCACGATCATGCGCAGGAACTCCGGCGGCATTTCCTTGAACAGGGTCGCGACACGGATCTCGCGTTTGCTCCTGAGATTGCCGCCCTGCACGCGCGAGACGGTGGTGTGCGTGCCCAGCGCGTTTTTGATGATATGCAGCTTGCTGTCGTAGGCCACCTTGCTCAATTGTCCGACGTTGCCCAGGTGTTCGCTTTTGAGTTGCTGCACATAGTCGTACAGCGCCCGGTCTGTGCGAACCTCGTGCGCGACCGGGTATTTCTTCCGGAGCGGGGCGGCCAGTTTGTCTTGCGCGATTGCTTGCTGCACCTGCTCAATCAGTGCGGCCGGATAGCCAGCAAGGTAATTCGGAGCGGGTTTGGGACGCATGGCGGTATGGCAGGCTGCAATCAGTTATCGGTCGACCATGCGGCACGGGGCGTGCAGGTCTGCCTTTGTTGCCGAATTCGGCATGCGCGAATCATCATGTTCCGGTGAGTTCCTCTTTTTGCAGCGGCGGCGTCTTGAGCGCGACCAGCACTTTGTCCACCCGGTTCTTGTCCATGTCCATCACTTCGAAACGGTATCCCGCCACTTCGAAATAATCCGCCGCCCTGGGTATGTGCCCAAGCACGTGCATCACGAAACCGCCCAGAGTGTTGAAGGCATTTTCTTCTTCGCCGGGCAGTTCTTCGTTTGT
Source organism: Sideroxyarcus sp. (assembly GCA_030652215.1). GTDB lineage: Bacteria > Pseudomonadota > Gammaproteobacteria > Burkholderiales > Gallionellaceae > Sideroxyarcus. The sequence goes on along the minus strand of JAUSBC010000018.1, from coordinate 35,370 downwards.
CGCCAGCACGTCTTTCAGGCGCTCGATACTTACGCTGCCGTCTATAAGCCACGAACCGTCTTTGCGAACCACCACGTCCAGTTCTTCGTGTATGTCCGACGAGGGCAGTTCGCCGACGATGGAGGTCAGCACGTCGGTCAGCGTGACGAGGCCCTGCAATTCGCCGTACTCGTCCACAATCAGCGCGCATTGCTGGCGTGACTTGCGGAAGTTTTCCAGCAAATGGGTGGTCGTGACGCCCTCCGGCACGTAGAGCGGGGGGCGCAGCGATTGCTCAACCGCAATCGGCCTGCCGGACAGCGCGTCCTTGAGCAGATCCGCCGTGCGCAATATCCCCGCAATGTGATCCATGCCGCCGCGGCACACGACCACGCGCGTGTACGGGCTTTCGGCGAGGCGGTTGCGAATTTCGGTTTCGGGTTCGTCCAGGTCGAGCACGTATATGTCGTTGCGGTGCGTCATGATCGCGCCGATGCGCTGCTCGTCCAGACGCAGCACATTGGAAACGATGGCCTGCTCGCTCTCGTGAAAAACGCCGGCTTCGGAGCCCTGCTCCATCAGCACCTTGATTTCCTCGTCGGTCACGGGCGGCTCTTCCTGCCGGACTGCGCCCAGCAGGCGCAACAGGAATGCGGAAGATGCCGACAGCAACCACACCGCCGGACGCGTGGCCCGCGACAGCATGTTCATCGGCGCGGCAACCAGCGAGGCGGTTTTTTCCGGGGCCAGCAATCCCAGTTGTTTGGGTACCAGCTCTCCGATCACGACGGAGAAATAAGTCAGACCCGCGACGACGATGGTCATCGCCACGCCTCTGGCATAAGGTTCCAGCAGAGAATAACCCGCAAGCCACACCGTCAGCGGATCGGCAAGCGCGGTTTCGCCGATGGCGCCGCTCAGAATCCCCACCGAGGTGATGCCCACCTGTACCGTGGAAAGAAAGGTTGAGGGTTCGTTGCTCAACGCGAGGGCGGATTGCGCGCCGGGGCTGTCGTCATCGGCGAGTTTCTGCAGGCGCGCTTTGCGCGCGGATACGACGGCGATTTCCGACATCGCCAAAAAGCCGTTAAGCAGGATCAAAAACAGTAGTAATACGATATCCACTTGCAGAGCCGCCCTTCGCCTTGCGGCGCGCGAGCCAGAATTTATCAGGAGGTCAATTTTACCACTTCGAACCGCGCCGCCCGTGCTGCCCCTGTTTCCACTCCCAAGTCAGGGGTAGCGGCTTTGCGCGCCTTCAAGTCGCTTGGTGCAGCAGGGTGACGCGCACGCTGGCGTGATCGTCGACCGCCAATACGCGCTTTTCGGTTTCGGTATGCCTCAGGTGCACAAGAAAATGTCCACGCCGCCGGCCGGACATATTCTGCTCGCCGGTATTGCAACGCCGGCGCGCCATTTCATTACCGCCTCATGCTTGCTCTCGCCGCTTGCCAGAAACATCACTCGCGCGGCATGACTCAGGCGCGCCGGACTGAGCGACACGCGATGCGAGGGAGGCTTGGGCGCATCGTGCACCGGAAGGACGTCAGGCCATGCGTTCGCGTGTTCCCAGGCGCCGCCCGGAAACAGGCTGGCAGTGTGGCCGTCCTCGCCCAAGCCAAGCAGCACCAAATCAAATTCTGCTATTCCTGCCAATTCCCGCGCATAGTTGGCCGCCGCTTTTTGAGGACCCAACTCCGCCGGAATCACGTGGATTTGACGCAGAGGCACGGCCACATGATCGAACCACACGCTGCGCGCCATGCTGCTGTTGCGCTCGGGGTGGTCGGCGGGCAGACAACGCTCGTCGCCGAAATAGATATGCCATGCAGACCAGTCGGTATCGGCATGGCAAAGCATGCGGTAAATATCGCGCGGCGTATTGCCGCCGGCCAGAACGATACGGAAAGCGCCCTGCGCCTCGATAGCGCGTTGTGCGGCCTCCAGAATATCGCGGCTGGCAGCCTGTTCGAAGGGGGCTCTGTTATTGAACTCGTGCCAGCGGCATGTTTGCGACGACTGCATAGCCGGGGTTATTTCCTGGGCGGTTCGACGTGGCCGCCGAAACCGTGGCGCATGGCGGACAACACTTTGTCGGCGAAGGTATGTTCCTGGCGCGAGCGAAAGCGGGCATAGAGCGCCGCAGTGAGCACCTCGGCCGGCACGGCCTCGTCGAGGGCGGCCTGCACGGTCCAGCGCCCCTCGCCGGAGTCTTGCACGAAGCCGCTGTAGTTCGACAGATCCGGATTACGCGCCAGCGCTTCTGCCGACAGATCCAGCAGCCAGGAAGTGACCACGCTGCCGCGCCGCCAGAGCTCGGCGATGTCGGGCAAATTCAAATCGTAGCGCTCTGCCGCCGGCAATGTCTCGGCATTGGCGTTCTTGAGAATATCGAAGCCTTCGGCGTAAGCCTGCATCAGGCCGTACTCAATGCCGTTATGCACCATCTTGACGAAGTGTCCCGCCCCCGGCGGCCCGCAATACAGCCAGCCCTGCTCGGCACTGCTGCCGGGCATTCTTTCCGGCGAGGGCGGTATGCCGGAAGCACCCGGTGCCAGTGTGCGCAACACCGGCTCCAGGCGCTGAACCGCAGCGGCATCGCCGCCCACCATCAGGCAGTAGCCGCGCTCCAGCCCCCACACGCCGCCGCTGGTACCGGCATCGAGATAATGGATGCCGCGTTCGGCAAGCATGCCCGCGCGCCGCACATCATCTTTGAAATAGCTGTTGCCGCCGTCGATGACGGCATCGCCCGCTGCAAAATATCCGGCCAGTTCGGTCACCGTTTTTTCGGTGATGTCGCCTGCCGGAACCATGATCCAGGCAGTACGCGGCGGCGCCAGCCGTTCTGCCAGATCGCGCAGGCTGCTTGCGCCGGTCGCGCCTTCGGCAACCAGTTGCGCCACGGCTTGCGGATTCTGATCATATACCACGCACTTGTGGCCGCCCTGCATCAGGCGACGCGCCATGTTGGCCCCCATGCGTCCCAGTCCCACCATTGCGATTTGCATAACGGACTCTCCTGTACAATCGACAGCAACTTCAGCCCGGCTCATCGGGCGACAGCAGTCACCTTACACCTTTCCGCGAAATATTTTTCTACTGTTCATACCTGATGGCAGCAGCTGCAGGTAAATCCAAGCGGTCGTCATAACCCGCCTCCGACAAGGGTGGAACGCAGCGCGCCATGCCGGGTCAAAAATTGGCGCATCCAGGAGAACGCTATGATGAAAACGACGAAAGTCCCGGGCGATACGCTGTTTGTCCTGTTCGGCGCCAGCGGCGACCTGTCGTGGCGCCAGGTGGTGCCGGCCCTGTTCAACCTGTTCCTCGATGATCGGCTGCCGAAGCGCTTCCGGCTGCTGGCCGTTGGCCGCGCCGACAGCGACGATGCCGCGCTCGTCGAACACTATCGCGTCGGGGTTGCCAAGAATTCGCGCCGCGGAGTGCCGCCTGCAGATGCCTGGCAAGCCTTTTCCGGCATGATCCGCCACATCAAGCTGGACGCGACCGACCCTGCGGGCTTCAGGAACCTGGCCCAAACGTTGGCCGCGCAGGAAGCCGATTGGGGCAACAAGACTGATCGCGTGTTCTACCTCGCCACACCACCTTCGCTGTTCGAGCCGATTGCGCTCGGTATTAGCGCCGCCGGGCTGACGCAGGATCGCGACCATGTGCGCCTGGTGGTGGAAAAGCCGCTCGGCAACGATTTGGCATCCTTCCGCGCAACCAACGATGCACTGGGCCGGATTTTCGAAGAACGGCAACTGTTTCGCATCGATCATTTTCTGGGCAAAGAAACCGTGCAGAACATTCTGGCCATGCGTTTTGCGAACCCGATTTTTGAGCCCATATGGAACCGGCGCTATGTGGATCACGTCACCATCACCGTGGCCGAAACCCTGGGCGTGGAGCAGCGCGGCAGCTTCTACGAACATACCGGCGCGCTGCGCGACATGGTGCAGAATCACCTGTTCCAGTTGCTGTGCCTGGTCGCCATGGAGCCGCCGGTTAACTACGATGCGGACGACATTCGGGGCAAGAAGGCCGATGTGCTGCGTGCCGTGCGCCCGATAACGCACGACATGGTGAGCGCCTTTGCCGCGCGCGGCCAGTATGCCGAGGGCTGGATACAGGGCGCGAAACTACCCGCCTACCGCGACGAGCCCAAGGTCGACCCGCATTCGAACACGGAAACCTATGCAGCGCTCAAGCTGTATATCGACAACTGGCGCTGGCAGGGCGTCCCGTTCTATTTGCGCACCGGCAAGCGCCTCGCGGCCGGCGTGTCGGAAATTTCCATCCGCTTCCGCGACGTTCCGCATCGGGCATTTCCGGCCTCGGCGGGCCTGAATTCGCAACCGACGCGGCTCGTCATACAGCTGAGTCCCGAGCAGGGTATCGTGCTCAAATTCATGGCCAAGGAACCCGGGCCGATGTTGCGCCTGCGCCCTGTCGACATGCGCTTCTGCTACTCGCAGGCATTTCAGGTCGAGGTGCCGGCCGCCTACGAAACGCTGCTGTGGGATGTCATGGTCGGCGATGCCACGCTGTTCATGCGTACCGATCAGGTGGAAGCGGCATGGTCGCTGCTCATGCCGGTCATTGAGGTCTGGGCGGAAAATCCGGCGCTGGATTTCCCCAACTACGCAGCGGGATCTTGGGGGCCGGAATCGGCCGACCTGATGGTGGCGCGCGATGGCAACAGTTGGCTCACGCCCACCATCTCCATGCCGTAACGGCGCATGAATTTCGATAGGCGACCGCGAAAATAAAATGGGCGGCGAACCGGAGCACATCGCCAACGCGGATGCGCCCGACCGCTGCGAAGAGCGGGTGCGTGTTGGGCACGCTGCGCTTTGCCCAACCTGCGCAGTTGGGGGGTGTTGGTTCAAATGGGCTGATAAAGCAACGTGACGCGCCGCATGGTCTCGACCAGCCTTTCGGTTTCGCCCTTCTCCAGGTAGCAGGCCGCTCCTTTAGCAACCGCTTCGTCGCCGTATACGTCCTGCGAGTAGCTGCTGAGCATGATGACGGGCAGGCTGGACTTCACAGCCATGACTTCTTCGAGCACGACCAGGCCGTTCATCTTCGGCAGGGAAATATCCAGCAGCATCACATCCCAGTCCCCGTCGATTGCCATCTGCACGGCGGTTTTCCCGTCTGCCGCCTCGCCTTCGACCGAGAAATCGTCCGTGTCGCCGAGCAGCCGCCGCAAGGCATCGCGCACGATGGCGTGATCATCGACCACCAATACGCGCTTTTTGCTTTTCAGTTTTGGTTCGGCCAGGGGGATGCGCAGCCGGGCCGTCGTACCCTTGCCGTCCTCGCTGCCGATCTCCATCGAACCGCCCAGATAGCGCGCACGCTCCATCATGCCGAATATTCCGTGTCCGCCGTTCTTTACTTCGGCGGGCAATCCTTTGCCGTTGTCGTGTATGGTCAGATCGAGGAATCCGTCCTCGGCGCCGGCCTCGACCAGCACTTTGCTGGCCCCGGCGTGCTTGGCAATGTTGGTCAGGCATTCCTGCGTGATGCGATAGGCTGCCAGCGCAAAAGTCTGCTGCATGTCGATTTGTTCCTGGTGCAGGAGCAGTTCAACCTCGATACCAGAGTGCTGCCTGAATTCAGTGACCAGCCATTCCACCGCGCTGGCGAAACCGTCATTGGCGAGAACATTCGGATAGAGCTGGTTGATGACGTTGCGCTGAATCTGGATGGCACTTGAAATGAGTTCCTTAATGGCGGACAGGCCCTTCTCCAGCGTGGCATCCGTTGTTTTTCCTTTCAGGTGCCCGACTTCCATGGCCATGCCGACCAGCGCGCTGCCCAGTTCGTCATGCAGTTCGCGCGCAATACGGGCCCGCTCCGCTTCCGCGATATCCTGGATATGCGCGGTGAGTGCGGCCAGATCGGAAGTTCGCTTGGCAACTTCGTGCGTCAGCTGGTTGTTCATGACCAGCATTTCCTGCTTGGCCAGTTCGCGCTCGGTGATGTCCTGAATCATGGCAACGAAGTACGATTTTTCCGTGCTGTAAACGGATACGGAATACCATTGCCCCGTTTGCTCCAGATGCATTTCGAAAATTTCCGGATTACCGGTGGCCGCCACCCTTCCGCAGATCGCAAAGGCTTCCGGGTTGGTTTCGCAAATTCCGGGAATGATCTCGCTGGCTTTCAAACCCGCAATACTGCCGATGCCCGCGGTCTGCTCGACGATGGAATTCGCATTGATGCACACACAGTCCGCCGGCCGGCCGTCTTCGTACAGCATTTTGCAGCGCACGTAGCCTTCGCGCATGGCATCGAACATCTGCTCCTGGTGGGCGTGTTCGAGTTTGCGGCGCTGGCAATGCAGCTCCCGGAACACTTTCACCTTGCTTTGCAGGACGTGGGGCTCGAAGGGCTTGATCAGATAATCCACCGCCCCCAGTTCGTAGCCCTTGAACTGGAGTTGCGCATCGCCCATGCCTGCGGTCACAAAGATGATGGGCAAATGCCTGGTCTTGGGATTGGCCCGCATCAACTCTGCGGTTTCGAACCCGCTCATGCCGGGCATCTGCACGTCCAGCAGCACCAGTGCGAAGTCCCGCTTCAGGCTGAGCTTGAGCGCTTCGTTCCCCGATCCCGCTTTCACCAGATCCAGTCCCGGAAAATCCAGCACGGCCTCCAGGGCCACCAGGTTTTCCGGACGGTCGTCCACCAGCAGAATGGCTGTGTTTTCGTCGATCATCTGGTCTCCGCCTGAGTGAGGTAGCGTTTACGGTAGATGCGCAGGGGAGGTGCGAGCTCCTCGTACGTCGCGTTGATTTCTTTTGTCGCCAGCGTTTCCTTGAGTCCCAGGCACAGGAAACCGCCGGCACGCAGACTGTCGTCGAACAGCTGCAGGCAGCGCTCCTTGAGGGAATGCTTGAAATAGATCATCACGTTCCGGCACAGCACCATGTTCATTTCCCCGAATGCCGCATCGGTGGCGAGATTGTGCGGGGAAAACACGATGTCCTGCTTCAGGGAGGGATTGAGGATGGCGTGGTCGTGGCGGGCGGAATAGTAGTTGGCGAACGAGGCCGCGCCGCCGCTCTGCTGGTAGTTGCGCGTGAAGCGTTGCATCTGGGCCAGCGGCATCACGCCCTCTTCCGCCTTATCCAGCACGGTCTCGTTGATGTCCGTCGCGTAGATCCGGTAGCGCCCCACCATGCCTTCCTCGTTGAGCAGGATCGCCATGGAATAGGCTTCCTCACCGGTGGCGCAGCCGGCATGCCAAATTTTGACGAAGGGATAGGTCTTGAGGAACGGCACCACTTGCTCGCGCACCGACTTGAAGAAGGCCGGATCGCGAAACATTTCGGTGACGTTGACCGTGATTGTGCGCAGCAGATCTTCGAACAGGCTGCGCTCGCGCAACAGTCGCGATTGCGCTTCGGAGAACGTGCCGAATTCGGACTCGGCCAGCCAGTGGGTCAGCCTGCGCTTGATCGAGGATTGGGCATACTCGCGGAAGTCGTAGCCGTAAATGTGATGGATGCCTTCCAGCAGCAGCCGAATTTCAAGGTCCTCCACGGTTTCCGGTTTCATGATTTCCTCACGCCCGCTGGAAGGTCCAGACCCGGATCAGCGAAAACAGCTTTTCCATGTCGACCGGCTTCGCGATGTAATCGCTGGCGCCCGCTTCCAGGCATTTTTCGTGATCGCCTTTCAGGGCCTTGGCGGTCATGGCGATGATGGGGAGATCCGCGAAGCGGGGGTCCTTGCGGATCGCGCGCATGGCGGTGTAACCGTCCATCTCCGGCATCATGATGTCCATGAGCACAACCGCAATGTCGGAATGCTCGTTCAGGCGGGCGAGCGCTTCCACGCCGTTTTCGGCCTCGATCACCTGCATGCTCTTTTCCGCCAGCACGCTGGAGAGGGAAAAGACATTGCGCATATCGTCGTCCACCAGCAGCACCTTGCGCCCATCCAGCATGGCTTCCCTGTCCAGCGCGGTGCGGATCATGCGCTGTTTGTCGGGATGCAGCTCGCTTTCCACCAGGTGCAGAAACAGGGTGACTTCGTTCAACAGGCGCTCCGGGCTCCTGACGCCCTTGATGACGATGCTCTCGGCATGGCGCCGCAGTTTGCGTTCATCCTCGTGGCTGAGCTCGCGCCCGGAATGGATGATGACCGGTATCCGCCGCGTCCCTTCCATGCTGCCGACGCGCGCCAGCAGGTCGAATCCGGACATGTCGGACAGGCCCAGGTCGAGCACCATGCAATCGAACGTGCCGGACGCAAGCAGGGGAATCGCTTCTTCCCCGCTTGCCACCACCGTGATTTCGACGCCCGCCTCTTCCAGCAACGCGACCATGCTCTTCGCCTCGCTCGCGTTGTCTTCAACGATCAGCAGGCGTTTCACCGTTTTGTCGATGGAACCCTCAATGGTCTGGAATACCTTGTCCAACTGCTCGGCGCTGACCGGTTTGGTGACGAAGCCGATGGCGCCCATGACCAGCGCCTGATGCCGGTCGTCCATGCAGGTAATGAAATGCACCGGGATGTGGCGGGTGCGGGGATTGTCCTTGAGGTGGCGCATCACGCGCCATCCGTCGATGTGGGGCAGCGCCACGTCGAGGATGATCGCGCTCGGTGCATAGCGTTCGGCCAGGGCGACGCCGCTTTCCCCGTTCGCCGCCGCCAATACCGCGAAGCCCCGCTTGTTGATCATCTCTCTAAGTATCCCGGCGAAGTCGAGATCGTCCTCGATTACCAGGATGCTCTTGTCTCCCGGTTTCAAATGGTCGCGATCGTCCGGGACGGGCGCCGACAGGTAGGCGGATTCGTCGCCCTGAACGGCCATGAAGAATTTGGTTTCCGCCGACAGCGCGTTGTCCCTGTTCGTGCCGGGCTCGGCGAACTGCGCGGCCGTTTCCTCAAACGGCAGATACAGGGTGAACACGCTGCCGCCGCCTTCCAGGCTGCGCATTTGCACGTCGCCGTGCATGGCGCGGGCCAACTGCAGCGAGATGGACAGGCCCAGACCGGTGCCGCCGTACTTGCGGCTGATGGAGCCGTCGGCCTGCTGGAAAGCCTGGAAGATCAGTTTCTGTTTGTCGGCGGGAATGCCGATGCCGGTATCGCTCACGGCGAAGGCGACCGCCCGGACCGGCAGCGGATTTTCGTGTCCGGCGGGAGCGAACACGCGCAGCGCCACTTCGCCCTGCGCGGTGAATTTCAGCGCGTTCGACACCAGATTTTTCAGGATTTGCCGGATGCGCTGCTCGTCGCCGCGGAATGCCGGCGGTGCATCCGCCTCGATGCACATGTGGAAGGACAGATTCTTCTGTCTGGCGACGGGCGTGAACAGCGCCTGCAACGCATCGCACATCGCGCCGGTCGATACTTCGGCATAGTCCATCTGCATGTGGCCGGACTCGATCTTGGAAAGATCGAGAATGTCGCTGATGAGATTCAGCAGATCCTTGCCCGCATTGTGGATGGTTGCCGCGAATTCCACCTGTTTCTCGGTCAGGTTGCCTTCCTTGTTCTGCGTCAGCAGATTGGAAAGGATCATCAGGCTGTTGAGCGGCGTGCGGAGTTCGTGGGACATGTTGGCCAGGAATTCCGATTTGTAGTTGCTGATGCGGCCAAGCTCCTCCGCCTGCTGCTGCAATTTCTGGTTGGCCGCTTCCGCCCGCTCGTTGCTGCTGCGTATCTTGTCGCGCTGCTGCTCCAGCAACTGCGCGCGTTCCTCCAGTTCCTCGCTGCTTTGCTGCAGCTCTTCCTGCTGCACCCGCAACTCCTCGGTTTGCTGCTGCGTCTCTTCCAGCAGTTCCGCCATGGCGTGGCGCGCAAGCGTCATGTCCAGACCGATGGCAATCCCTTCCCTGGCGCGCTCCAAAAATTCCAGTTCGGTGCGGTCGAATTCCCTGAACGATCCCATCTCGATCACACCCACGAGGCGCTTGCCGTGCATCAAGGGGATGAGCGAGACGGCCTTGGGCGCGGACTCGCCCAGCGCGGAGCCGATGGGCAGGTAATCGGGCGGGATTCCGGAGACGACGATCACTTTCTTTTCGCGCGCCGCCTGCCCGACCAGGCCTTCGCCCAGCCCCAGACGGTCGCCGGCATTCTTGCGCGGCGTACAGGCATAGGAGGCGGCCAGGTAGAGTTCGCTGCGATGCTCGTCGAACAGGTACAAGGCGCCCACGCCGGCCTTGAGATAGTCAGCCAGGTACGCCAGCACCCTGTTTGACATCTCTGCGACGCCCTGCTCCCCGCGCATCAATGCATTCAGTTCGTTCTGTCCGCTCTTCAGCCAGTCCAGGGCACGCACTGCTTCCCGGTCCTGGCGCAGGGAAAGCGTCATCTTGTGAAACGCCTCATCCAGCGCGCATTGAATTTCGCTCATGCGGGACGCGGCCCTGATCAGGGTTCCGATTTCATCGTTGGGCAAACGGTTCAAATCCAGTTGCAGGGGCTCCGACAATACCGGCTCCTGGCCGAGGTCGCCGGCGCTGATGGCTTCCGCCACGCGCACCTTGTCCCCGCTGCCTTCGATCAACTTCTGCACTGTGGTGGACGCCTGTTGCAGCGATTGTTTGACGCTGCGCATGATCAGCAGCGTCATTGCAAAGCCGCCGACGAGAACAACGATGAAAGCGATGGAGACCAGCCGCACGGCCGATTGAGCTTTATCCCTGGCTTGCTGTTCGAGTTCGGCGGCCTTTGCGAATGCAAAGTTCCTGACCACATCCACTCGCTTCAGCACAGTTTCCATCAAGGCGGAATCGCGCTTGCCGTGCTTGGCAATCGCCTCGGCAGTTCGTCCTGCCAGCATCAGGTTGATGGTTTCGTCGCGGGCGGCGCGCAATTCTGTCCATGCCGAGGCAATATCGTCCACGTCCGACTTGGGGCCCAGATACATCCTGCGCACGGTGGCCACGTCCTTGTCCGCCGCAGCCCGCAACTCCAGCAACTGCAGCCGCAGGCGCTCGATCTCGGCGGAATTGGCTGCGTGCTCCATATCGCCCACGATGCTCTGCACCAGAAGGACATCCGCCCTGATTCCCGTGATGGTGTTGGACACGACAAACGGGTGAGCGTGGATGTCTGTAACAATCCGGGAAAGATGGGTGACGCTGAACAGGCCTATTCCTGCCACGATCAGGGCGCCCAGCAAGGTCAGCGAGAAGCCCAACAGCAGGCGGGTTGAGATTTTTGTTTGATTCATCCGAGTCCGTCCGTTCCGCGATGCCAGTGAGATGTTTAGATAAGCAAAACCGCTTTCGCATGATGGGCTTATTAAACGCAAAACTGCGCGGTAGTCTGAAGCATCTCAGTCGGCTTGGGAAGGACTAAACGCTACCGAAAAATGGCTATAACCGGCATGCCCTCACAGCAATGGCGAGCCTCTTTGCGCCTGAACCGGGATACTTCCACGGTAAAATCGCGGCAACGGATCGCGTTTTTTTCAGGAAGTTCGGCCATGGATGTGGCAAGTTTAATTCTTCTGCTGTTGCTGGCCGCGCTGGTATGGTACTGGCTGGACAGCCTGCGCGCGCTTGAACATGCCCGCGATTTGGGCAAGCGAGCCTGCGACAACGCGGATGTGCAGTTTCTCGACGATACGGTTGCGCGTGTCGGGTTGGAACTGGTGCGCGACGAATCCGGGCGCCGCGTGCTGCGCCGCATTTATCGTTTTGAATTCAGCGAGACGGGGAATACGAGAATCGAAGGACGGGTGGTCTTGCTGGGACACAGGGCCGAATCGGTGACGATGGACCCTTATCAGATAGTGTCCTGAACCGGCGGCGGCCGGCCCGGGTGTGAGCACCTCAAATGGCCGGTGTCGGTTTCTTCTTGGGCTTCTTCTCTTCCTTGTTCTTGCGTTGCTGACCTTTAGCCATGATGGTTCTCCTCGGGTTGTGGTGTCTGCATGGTAATACGAACCGGGGCTGAAGGTAAGCAGCATACGGACGGCCCGCGCCACGCGCGCATCTTCAATACGCGATTTCCAGCGCCTCGCACAAAAACTTCATGAACGGGGCGGCCGTGGCAAAGCGGCTGCCCGCCAGTTTGACCAGACCCGGCCCGGTGACTTCGGCGGCGGATAGCGCAGCCAGAGCCACGAAATCCTTGCGCTTCAAATCTTCTATCGCGGGATGATCGGCTGCGTAGCCGCGCGGCGGACGCGTCAGGCTGTCACCCCATAAGTCCCACTGCGCGGCGAATTTCTTATCGTCGCGTGCGGCGAACCATTTCTCGGGTTTCTGCGCGATGTAGTCGCGGTACTTGGCCAATTGATCGGATTCCGGATGCCAGCTACCCGCACCGAAGAAGCATTCGTCGGTCGCGATATGCACGTAGAACCCGGGTGCATGCACGTCCTTGCCGAGTTGGTGGCGGAACTGGATGCCGATGTTGGTTTTGTACGGGGTCTTGTCGCGCGAAAAACGCGTGTCGCGAAACACGCGCATCAGGGAACCGCCCACCTTGCGCGGCTCCGCGCGGAAGTTGGGCGCGAACTTCGCCAATACGGGGTCCATGGCCTCGATGAAATCCAGCGCGGGTTCGCGCACCAGAGATTCGTAACGTGGTTTGTTCTCCTCGAACCATGCCCGGTTGTTGTTCGCGGCGAGTTCGTTGAGGAATTTGAAGGTGGCTTTGGTAAACATGGTTATCTCCATTCCCGATGTTCGCCCACGCTATCACAGTCGGGTTTCGATGCAAATCGCGGCAACATTTGCGCCAAGGCTATACCGCACGTTCCCGAGCCAGGCGGATCGCGATCGCCATTTGTCTGGCTTCTTCTTCCTTGAGCGTGTCGTTGATTTCGCGCATGACGCCGTTCAGGTCCACGGGCTTTTCGATGCGCTTGAACTGTCCGGTCAGGACGCTCTCCGGGCTCAGTTTGCTGCCCTGATACAGCGCCCAGATTTCGTTACCGTAGTCGCTGGTCAGCAGTTCGGGCGCGAACTGGCCGAAGTAGGTGGCGAGATTCTGCACGTCGCGCAACAGCATCTGGCAGGCATGGTTGTTGGCGGCGGCGTCTATGGCCTGGGGCAGGTCGATGATCACCGGGCCCGCGCTGTCGACCAGCACGTTGTATTCGGACAGGTCGCCGTGGATCACGCCCGCACATAGCATGCGCACCACTTGCGTGATGAGGGTGCGGTGATATTCGCGCGCGAGTTCCGGACTGAGCACCAGATCGTTGAGGCGCGGGGCGGCGTTGCCTTCGCTGTCGGTCACCAGTTCCATCAGCAGCACGCCTTCGTGGAAGTTGTACGGCTTGGGCACACGCACGCCTGCGGCAGCGAGACGATACAGCGCGTCCACTTCGGCGTTCTGCCAGGCTTCTTCCTGCGCTTTGCGTCCATAGCTCGTGCCTTTTTCCATGGCGCGGGCACGGCGGCTGTTTTTGACTTTGCGGCCTTCGGTGTAATCCACGCTTTGGCGGAAGCTGCGCTTGTCGGCTTCCTTGTATACCTTGGCGCAGCGGACTTCGTCGCCGCAGCGCACCACATAGACCGTAGCTTCCTTGCCGCTCATTAACTGGCGCAGGACCTCGTCGACGAGACCGTCTTCCACCAGCGGGGCGATTCTTTTCGGAGTTTTCATTTGGTTTTTCTAAGCGGGTCCAGCAATGACGACAGGCCGTTGTGATCCAGCTCCTGCATCAGGGCCAACAGCCTGCCGATCTCGCCCGGAGGGAAACCTTTGCGTGCGAACCAGTTGAGGTAATCTCCCGGCAGGTCTGCGATCAGCCTGCCCTTGTACTTGCCGTAAGGCATGGCGCGGGTGACCAGGAGTTGCAGATGTGTTGTATCCATTGTGCCTGGCTTGTTCAAAACCGGCGGAACACGGGCGCATTGCCCTGTCGCGCGCCGCTGGCTATTTGGCGTCTTCCCATACTTGACCTTCGCCTGCGGGTGCATCCGGCACCAGCGTAGTGTGGTATTCGAACAAGTGCATCAGCGCGGTGACAACCGGCAGGGGGAAACCCTGACGTCCGCCACGTTCGTCGAAAATGGTCGTGCTGAGATATTTCTGCAGCCCGACCGTCCCCCACATCAACGCTATCTTTTCGCCGATCTTCGGGAAGCGCTCCTGGACCAATGCAAAATCGGCTGCCAGATCCGCCGGCAAAGACGGCGCCGGAGGTGCCTTGGGTTTGACAATATTGATGGCCATACTCGCTCAACCTTCCAAAAGAATTCGCAACAGGGCGTGATGTATCAGTGAAATAAAGTGCATCCCCGGATCGGTCCCCGGACAGCGCGCAAGCTTAACGCCTGCAGCCGGCCGCGCCGGACTGGAATTTAACACTAAAGGCGCTTTTGAAATATACACCTGAAGGTATAGACCTTGGCCTATGTCTTGCCCGAACAAAGGCCATGAATCCGGCATGGAAAACGTCCGATTCCGTTTTTTCCACCCAAGCGCACGCTGTGCGCTATTCCCCGCCGCCGCACAAGCTCTCGCAAGGCGAACCGTCGCGATTGCCGTCCAGCGTTTTCAGGCCGCAGTGCGTGTAGTGAAATCGGGCTTCGTCGCACGACAGCATTTCGGAACAAAAACGCTTCTTGCCGCAATCTCCGTCATTCGAGCCTGCCGACGCGGCGTGGTCGGACGCGGACTGGGCAGAGACAAGCAGCGGATGCAGTTTGCGCCACTGCCATGGCGTTTGCGGATCGGGTAGCGCCCAGAGGCCGCGCCGCGCCTGCCGGGCTTCGTCTTGCAGGTCAGTGTAGGTGCGGTAGTGAGCAACTTCACCCGCACGCGTCGCGGACCGGCGGCTTTGCGTAGCCCATGCCATGCCGCGTTGCACTTGTTCCCGGTTGATGTCGCGACCATCCAGCGAGACCAGTCCAATTACGCGCCCGTATTGGTCGATGGCACGGCTGTCGATCTGCACTTGTTTCTTGCCCAGCATTTCGCGTAATGAATCGCGCGACTGGCGGCCGTAAGGCTGATCCTTTTGCGAGTCGGGCGGCTCGCCGTCCGTCCCTGCGTGCCCCACTTCCGGGGCGTCGATGTCCGCCATACGAATTTTAAGCTTCTGTCCTTCGCGCAGCACCAGCACGGTATCGCCGTCCAGCACCGCAATCACTTTGGCGCCGAATATTTCGGCCTGCGCGCCCCATGCAAGACAGGCGCACAGCGCGACCAGCGCGCTCAGACCAGGATGCTTTTTATGAACGCCAGGCATAGCAAGCTGTAACCTGCCGCGAGGATATCGTCGAACATCACCCCCAGGCCGCCGTGCCAGGTTTGGTCGAAATAGCGTATGGGCTGGGGTTTGACGATGTCGAAAAAGCGAAACAGTATGAACGCCAGCAACTGCCACTCCCAGCCTTCCGGCGTGAAAAACAGCACCAGCATGAAAGCAACGATTTCGTCCCACACGATGCCGCCGTAATCGGAAACGCCCAGCGCCTTGCCGGTGATGTCGCATACCCACACGCCGAAGGCAAACGCCCAGATCAGCACCAGGATGAACATCGCGTCCGTCAGGCGCGGCGCGAGAAACCAGTACATGGGGAAGGCAACCAGCGTGCCCGCCGTGCCCGGCGAACGGGGCAGCAGGCCCGCGCCGAAACCGAACGACAGGTAATGCGCGGGGTGGCTGAACAGAAAGCGCCAGTCCGGCTTGAATTTCAATTGATCATGCGAAGTGGTCATAGCCGCTTTCTTTCAGTTTCATCACACTGCCGTCTTCCGCGCGCACCTTGCAACCGTGCCCGGACACAATACTGCCGACCCGGCTCAAGGGTTGGTTCAATCGGGTTGCCAGCGTCTCGATCTCGGCGCGCCGCGAAACCGGCGCGGTAAAACACAATTCGTAATCGTCGCCGCCCGACAATACGCAACGCTGCGCGAGTTCGGCCAAGCCGTTGCCACCGACGGAAGACAGCGACGGCTTGGGCAGCCTGTCGTAGCGCAGTTCGGCGGCCACATTGGAGCAATCCAGTATATGCCCGAGATCGGCGAGCAAACCGTCGGAGATGTCGATGGCGCTGTGCGCAATGCCGCGCAATGCCAGGCCCAATGCGATACGCGGCTGCGGTTGATGCAGGGCGGAAAGACAGAAGGCCCGTGCATCGTCGGGCAGCGCGATCCGGCCCTGCAGATGCGCCAATCCCAGCGCCGCTTCGCCCAGCGTTCCCGACACCCAGATGTCGTCGCCGACATGGGCGCCGCTGCGGCGCAGTGCCTTGCCCCGGGGCACTTCGCCCATGATGGTGACGCTGAGGTTGAGCGGACCGCGCGTGGTATCGCCGCCCACCAGCTCCACGCCGTACTTGTCGGCCAGCGCGAAGAAGCCCTCGCTGAAACGCTGCAGCCATTGCTCATCAGCCTGCGGCAGCGACAGCGCCAGCGTGGCCCAGCGCGGCGCCGCGCCCATCGCCGCCAGATCGGAAAGATTCACCGCCAGCGTTTTATGGCCCAGCAGGAAAGGATCGCCATCGGGAAGGAAGTGGGTGCCGCTGACCAGCATGTCGGTGGAAACCGCCAGCTCCATGCCCTCGGCGACCTGCAGCAGCGCAGCATCGTCGCCCACGCCCAGGATTGCGTGTGGTGCGGGGCGGGTGAAAAAGCGCTGGATGAGATCGAATTCAGACATAGAAACAGTTGTAAGTCGCTAGTCGATAGTTTTTAGTTGGAGTAGCCGCGCCTAGCCTTTGTAACTAACGTCTAACTACTAACTACTTACTATTTCGCCTTCACTTCAGCCGCGCGCACTTGCGCCGCCAGTTTGTCCAGCACACCGTTGACGAACTTGTGGCCGTCGCTGCCGCCGAAAGTCTTGGCCAGTTCCACCGCCTCGTTGATCACCACGCGATAGGGGATTTCGGGATGATGGGCCAATTCGTACGCGCCCAACAGCAGCACGGAGAATTCGACCGGACTCAATTCCTTCACGGTGCGATCCAGGTGCGGCGCGATCAGTTCCGACAATGCCTCCTGTTCGGCGATGGCGCCGTTGAGCAATTGCCCGAAGAATTCGGTGTCGTAACGGCCAAGGCTTTTTTCCTCGCGCGTGACGTTTTCGATCAGTCGCGCGCTCTTGCCGGAAAGGCGCCATTCGTACACGCCCTGCATGGCCAGTTCGCGCGCACGATGGCGCAGGCTCTTGGCCGGGCTGGCGGGCTTGGCTTCGCTCATGCGAGCGCCTTCAACAAGTGCACCATCTCGATGGCGACCAGCGCGGCTTCCGCGCCTTTGACGTTCATGCGCACTTCGGCCTGCTCGTCGCTGTCGGTGGTCAGGATCGCGTTGGCGATGGGGACGCCGCTGTGCAGCTGCACTTCGCCCACGCCGCGCGCCGATTCGTTGGAGACGACTTCAAAGTGATAAGTATCGCCGCGTATCACCGCACCCAGTGCAACGAGTGCATCGAACTTCTTGCTCTGCGCCATGGTTTGCAGCACCAGCGGAATTTCCAGTGCGCCGGGCACGTTGGCCAGCGTGATGTCGTTTTCGCTCACGCCGCTTTTCACCAGTTGCGCGCGGCAGGCGGACAGCAGTCCCTCGCACACCACTTCGTTGAAACGGCTCTGCACGATGCCGATGCGCAGGCCTTTGCCGTTAAAGTTTTTTTCGATCTCTTTCATTTCGTTTCCTTGCATTGACAGTAACGCACCACCTCCAGGCCGAAACCGGTCATGCTGGGCAGTTTGCGCGGGGTGGCGATGAGGCACAGCTTGCCGACGGTGAGGTCGCGCAGGATCTGCGCGCCGATGCCGTAGCTGCGCGGGTCCCACTGCGCGTGATGGGCTTCCGGCGTGGCCGCGGCGCGCGCCAGCAGGCTGGAGGAAGTTTCGGTATGGTGCATCATCACCAGCACGCCCGCCTCGACCTGGCTGATCTTGCTCAGCGCGTCATGCACGCTGGTGCTGTTGGGCAGGCTGACCTGTTCCAGGAAATCCAGCGTCGACAACGGCTCGTGCACGCGCACCACCGTCTCGGTCTGCGGCTGGATATTGCCCTTCACCAGCGCCAGATGGGTGCGCTGCGTGGTCTTGTCGGTGTAGCTCACGAGGTCGAATTCGCCGTAGGCGGTCTGTACTTTGCGCCGTGCGACGCGTTCGACCAGCGTCTCGGTCTGGATGCGGTATTCGATGAGGTCGGCGATGGTGCCTATCTTCAGGCCGTGTTCCTTGGCGAACGGGATCAGGTCGGGCAGACGGGCCATTTCGCCGTCTTCCTTGATGATCTCGCAGATCACCGAGGCCGGCGTCAGCCCGGCCATATGCGCCAGATCGCAACCCGCTTCGGTATGGCCGGCACGCACCAGCACGCCACCCGGTTTGGCCATGATGGGGAAGATGTGTCCGGGCTGGACGATATCCGCAGGACCGGCATTCTTCTTCACAGCGGCCTTGATGGTGACGGCGCGGTCGGAAGCGGAAATGCCGGTGGTCACGCCCTCGGCCGCTTCGATGGAAACCGTGAAATTGGTGCCCAGCGGGCTCTTGTTGTCGCGCGCCATGTGCGAAATGCCGAGCTGGCGGCAGCGCTCCTCGGTCAGCGTCAGGCAGACCAGGCCGCGTGCATGGCGGATCATGAAGTTGATGGCTTCCGGCGTGACGAACTCGGCGGCGAACAGCAGGTCGCCCTCGTTTTCGCGGTCTTCTTCGTCCACCAGAACGACCATGCGCCCGGCGCGGATCTCGTCGATGATTTCGGTGATGGGTGCGATATCTGTCATGTGTACGGCTCTGGGGTTCATTGTAAGGGGGTGGATTCTATCACCAACCCTGTAACTACCGCCCGCGCGCGTGTACTATTCGCGGACTTCACATGCCGGGAGCAGCTTTTTATGCCTGAATGGGTCGCCTTCATTGCCGGAACCGCAGTCTTGACCTTTATCTCGCGCGCGTCGTTGCGCGTACCGAATTCTCACGGGTTTTACCGTTTTTTCGCGTGGGAATTGATGCTGATACTGGTCGTTATGAATCTGGACGGTTGGTACAGTGCGCCGCCCGCGCTCGACCAGACCATTTGCAGCGTGCTGATGTGGCTTTCGCTGTTCATGGCCGTCGTCAGCTACCTGTCGCTGCGCCTGTTCGGCCGGCAGGATGCCGCGCGCAATGACATCCCTTTGCTGGAGTTCGAAAAAACCACGGTGCTGGTGAGCCGCGGCATCTACCGTCTCATCCGCCACCCCATGTACAACTCGCTGATCCTGCTGGACTGGGGATTGTTTTTCAAGCACATGTCCTGGCTGAGCGGCAGCATCGCGCTGATGGCCAGCTTCTTCCTGGTGATTGCCGCCCTGACGGAAGAGTCCGAGAATGTCCGATATTTTGGCGCGCAATACCGGGAATACATGAAACGCACCAAGCGTTTCGTGCCGTTTCTGGTGTAACTTGCTGGCGGAGGAAGCGTTCATGAAAGAACATCGCAACGTGCGCCAGATACCCGGAGAGTCGAAACGCAGATGGTTTCACTCCGAGAACTTCGATCTCATCGTCTGGCTGTCGGACGATCAGGATTTCGTGGGCTTCGAGTTGTGCTACGACAAACTGCACCACGAGCATTCCATTTCCTGGAATCCATCCCGAGGCTTCGCGCACATGGCGGTCGACGACGGGGAACACAGACCCGGCAAATACAAGGCATCGCCGGTATTGGTTGCCGACGGCGCGTTCGACGGCAAGCGCGTCTATTCGGCCTTCCTTAAAGTCAGCCCGGCCCTGCCCAGGGAGATTGCTGTTTTTGTATTGCAGGCTTTGCGCCAACACCCCAGCCTGGGCAGGTAGACGCCGGGACTAGTTCTTGTCCGCAGTCATCATGCGCTCAACGTAGCGCGCGATCAGGTCGATCTCCAGATTCACCCGGGTTCCGACCTTCAGTTCGTTCAGTGTCGTCACGTCCAGTGTATGCGGGATGAGATTCACTTCGAATTCCGCGCCCGAAACCTGGTTCACCGTGAGGCTGACGCCGTTGATGGTGATGGAACCTTTCATGGCAATGTACTTGGCCAGCTCGCGCGGCGCGCGCACCACCAGACGCCAGCTTTCGCCGATGTCGTTGAAGGCGATCACTTCGCCCACACCGTCCACATGACCGCTCACCATGTGCCCGCCCAACCGGTCCGACAAACGCAGCGCCTTTTCCAGATTGACGTGCCCGCCCTGCTTCTCCAAACCCGTGGTGCAATTCAAAGTCTCGCGCGACACATCCACGGTAAAGTCGTTGCCGTCCAGTTTTACCACGGTGAGGCACACGCCGTTGCAGGCGATGCTGTCGCCAACTTGCACGTCGTCCATGCCGAGCACTTCGGCATTCACGGTCAGGCGCAAGCCTCCCTCCCGGTCCTGCGCCAATTTGATCAGCCCCACATCGGCCACGATTCCACTGAACATGATTATTTCTCCTTTGATATTTTTGCAATAATTCGAAGATCGGCGCCCACTTGTCTCACGTCGTTCCAGACAAGTGCCACGCCCGGCAAGCGCGTGAGTTCGCCCAGATCCGCCAGGCCGCGCGCTGCATCGCCCAACAACTGCGGCGCGAGATACAGCACCACTTCGTCCACCAGACCCGCTTTGAGCAGCGCGCCATTCACGGTGCGCCCCGCCTCCACCAGCAGTTCGTTGACGCCGCGCTGCGCCAGATCGCGCAACATCGCGGACAAATCCACCTTTCCATCCGCGCCCGGCAGCACGACCACGTCTGCGCCGCAGGCCTCGATTGCAGAACGCTTGGCCGCATCCGCACAGGCGGTGTAAATGAGTACGTGCTTGCCCTGCAATATTTGCGCGCTGCCCGATATGCGCAATTCGCTGTCCAGCACCACGCGCAAAGGCTGCCGCGCGCCGGAGGGCGTTCTTACGTTGAGCTGCGGATCGTCCGCCAGCACCGTGCCGATGCCGGTGAGCACCGCACAGGAACGCGCGCGCCAATGCTGCACGTCGCGCCGCGCCGCCTCGCCGGTGATCCATTTGCTGGTGCCGTTGGCCAGTGCCGTGCGTCCATCCAGACTCGCGGCGATTTTGCTGCGCACCCAGGGTGTGCCGCGCGTCATGCGTGCAATGAAGCCGACATTCAATTCGCGCGCAGCGGCTTCCATCAGGCCGCTCTCAACTTCGATTCCGGCAGCACGCAATTTGGCGATACCCTGCCCGGCCACCAGCGGATTGGGGTCCTGCATCGCTACGCTCACACGGGCAACGCCTGCCGCGATGAGCGCGTCGGCACAGGGCGGCGTGCGCCCGTAGTGACTGCAGGGTTCCAGAGTGACGTAAGCCGTCGCCCCGTGCGCCGCGTTTCCGGCCGCACGCAAGGCATGCACTTCGGCATGCGGTTCGCCGGCACGTTCGTGCCAGCCTTCGCCGATGATTGTATTGTCTTTAACCAGCACGCAGCCAACGCGCGGATTGGGCGAGGTCGTATACAGCCCCTGTTCGGCGAGGCGCAAGGCCTGCGCCATCCACTGGCTGTCAGCAGCATTCATTTTTTGTCGCTCTGGCGGCGCCGGGTATTCTTGACCGCGTCGATGGCATCGGAGAAATCGCCGACGTCCTGGAAACTCTTGTACACGGAGGCGAAGCGGATGTAGGCGACCTTGTCGAGCTTGAGCAACTCTTTCATCACCATCTCGCCGATCTGGCGCGAACCGATCTCGCGTTCACCCAGGGCAAAGACTTTTTGCGTGACGTTGTCGATGGCGGCATCGACCAATTCGGTGGGAACCGGGCGCTTGTGTAGCGCGCGGGTAAAACTGGTGCGCAACTTCTCCTCGTCGAACTCGCTGCGCATACCGTTCTGCTTGACCACCTGCGGCATGCGCAACTCCACGATCTCATACGTGGTGAAGCGCTTGTCGCACGCCAGACAGCGCCGCCGGCGCCGGATGCTGTCGCCTTCCTCGTTTTCGCGAGTGTCAACGACTTGGGTGGCGGGGTGCTTGCAGAAAGGGCATTTCATAGGGGAAGGGAGAAGGGAGAAGGGAGAAGGGAAGAAGCAGGCTGGCGGACATCCGCCCCTACCCTTCCCCCTTCCCTCTTCCCCCTTCTCATCGTCTTAGGCGCCGTAGACCGGGAACGCGGTGGTGAGCTTCTTCACTTCTCCGATTACGCGCGCGGTCACTGCCTCGTCGTTCGGCGCGTCCAGCACGTCGGCGATCAGGTGCGCCAGTTTTTCAGCTTCCAGTTCCTTGAAGCCGCGCGTGGTCATGGCGGGCGAACCGATGCGGATACCGGAGGTCACGAAAGGCTTCTCGGGATCGTTGGGGATGGCGTTCTTGTTCACGGTAATGTGTGCACGGCCCAAAGCCGCTTCGGCATCCTTGCCGGTGAGCTTCTTGGCACGCAGGTCGACCAGGAACACGTGGCTGTCGGTACGGCCGGAGACGATGCGCACACCGCGTTCGGTCAACACTTTCGCCATCACGCGCGCGTTGTCGATCACTTGCTTCTGGTAGACCTTGAATTCCTTGCTTGCCGCTTCCTTGAACGCAACCGCCTTGGCCGCGATGACGTGCATCAGCGGGCCGCCTTGCAACGCGGGGAAAATGGCGGAGTTGAGCGCCTTCTCGTGTTCGGCTTTGGCCAGGATCAGGCCGCCGCGCGGACCGCGCAGGGTCTTGTGGGTGGTGGTGGTGACGAAGTCGGCGATGCCGACCGGATTCGGATAGTAGCCCGCCGCAACCAGACCAGCGTAGTGCGCCATGTCCACGAACAGGTAAGCGCCGACGCTGTCGGCGATGGCGCGGAAGCGCTTCCAGTCGATCACCAGTGCGTAGGCGGAGGCGCCGGCCACGATCATCTTGGGCTTGTGCTCGGTGGCCAGCTTCTGCACCTGGTCGTAGTCGATCTCTTCCTTGTCGTTCAGGCCGTACTGGATGGCGTTGTACAGCTTGCCGCTGATGTTCACCGAGGCGCCGTGGGTGAGGTGGCCGCCGTGCGCCAGGCTCATGCCCATAATGGTGTCGCCGGGCTTCAGCACGGAGACGTAGACCGCCTGGTTGGCCTGCGAGCCGGAATGCGGCTGCACGTTGGCGTATTCGGCGCCAAACAGCGCCTTGGCGCGGTCTATGGCCAGTTGCTCGGCCACGTCCACGAATTCGCAGCCGCCGTAGTAGCGCTTGCCGGGATAGCCTTCCGCATATTTGTTGGTCAACTTGCTGCCTTGCGCTTCCATTACCGCCGGGCTGGTGTAGTTTTCCGAGGCGATCAGCTCGATGTGATCCTCCTGGCGGCGGTTTTCGTTCTGAATCGCGGCCCAAAGTTCGGGATCGGTCACGGCAATGGTGTTTTTGGCGGAGAACATGGCAAGTATCCTAAATTAATGGTTGTAAAACAGGAAGGCGCGGATTCTACCATGCCAGGCCGCAAGCCTTACAAATGCCTCCCCGGTCCATCTTGCAACGCCCGGGACGAACTTTCTCCGACCTTGGCACTCTGACTTCGCGAGTGCTAGAATTAGCAAAAGAGGAGGAAATGCCATGAATGCAACCATGAATCTACCGATACCGTCTGCCGTAGGCAGTCTGGAGGGGTATGTTCAGGCCGTGAATCGCTTTCCGGTGCTGTCGCATGAGGAGGAGTTGGCCTTGGCGACCCGCTTCAAGGAGCAGAACGATCTGGATGCAGCCCGCCAGTTGGTGGTCTCTCACTTGCGCGTCGTCGTCAGCGTGGCGCGCGGTTTTGCCGGTTACGGCCTGCCGCAGGCGGATTTGATCCAGGAAGGCAATATCGGCTTGATGAAGGCCGTGAAACGTTACGATCCGGCTCGCGGCGTGCGGCTGGTGTCGTTCGCCTTGCACTGGATTCGCGCCGAGATCCATGAATACGTGATCCGCAACTGGCGCATGGTGAAGATCGCCACCACCAAGGCGCAACGCAAGCTGTTCTTCAACCTGCGCAGCCTGAAACAGGGGCTGGAGCCATTGCGTCCGCAGCAGGTGAGCGAGATTGCCAAACAACTCAACGTGAGCGAACACGATGTAGTGGATATGGAAGCGCGTTTTGCGGGGCACGAGATCGCGCTTGAGCCGCTGGCTGGCGAAGAGGACGAGAGCTATTCCCCCATCAGCTACCTGGCCGACAACGCAGAGCACGAGCCTTCCTATATCCTTGAGGCTGCGGAACGTGAGCACCTGCACACTACGGGATTGGCGCAAGCCTTGGCGAGCCTGGACGAACGCAGCCGCCGCATCGTGGAAGCGCGCTGGTTGCGCGAAGAGGAAGAGCATGCGGCGACGCTGCACGAACTGGCTGCCGAATTCAAGGTATCTGCCGAGCGCATCCGCCAGATCGAGCAGAAGGCCTTGAGCAAAATGCAGGCACATTTGGCTCTGCCTGCCGCAACCTGAGCCTTTCCGCTCCAAAGAAAAAGCCGCAGAGCGATCTGCGGCTTTTTTGTTACTTCACCACCCTGAGCGTGGGCTTGCCCTGCGGAGGCGGTTCGTCGGGCGGCGGCTCACCCGTTCCGGTTACCGGACCAGTCGGCGTGGATTCCTGCCCCTGAAACACCAGCCCCTGCCCGGTTTCCTTGGCAAAAATGCCGATCACTGCGGACATCGGCACGATGAGCTGGTGTGCCACGCCGCCGAAACGGCCGCCGCAGGTGATGTCCTCGTTGCCCATTTGCAGGTTGCGCACTGCGTCCATGCCGATATTGAGCACGATCTTGCCGTCTTTGACGAAGGCCATGGGCACTTGCGTGTATTCATCCACCTTCACTGCCAGATACGGCGTGTACCCGGCATCCGCGCACCAGTCGAAGATGGCGCGAATCAGGTAGGGCTTGGTGGAGGGTTCGCTCATGCCGGACCTGAAATCACTTGCGCATTGCTTTTTCAGCCGGTGTCATCGCCTCGATGTAGGCCGGACGCGAAAACAGGCGCTCGGAATACTTCATCAGCGGTGCGGCTTCCTTGTCGAGCTGGATGCCGTAGTGATCCAGACGCCACAGCAAGGGCGCGATGGCCACGTCGAGCATGGAAAACTCGTCGCCCAGCATGAACTTCTGCTTGGTGAACACGGGGGAAATCTGCGTCAGATTCTCGCGTACCGCCGCGCGTGCCTTTTCGGCGATCTTGGCGTTGCTGTTTTCCAGACCGGGGATATGGCAGAACAATTCGTTCTCGAAGCGGTGCAGGAACAGACGGGCACGCGCGCGCATCACGGGATCGGGCGGCATCAATTGCGGGTGCGGAAAGCGCTCGTCTATGTATTCATTGATGATATTGGCTTCGTACAGGATCAGGTCGCGTTCGACCAGGACCGGCACGGTGTTGTACGGATTCATTACCGCCAAGTCTTCCGGCTTGTTGAAGACGTCCACGTCTATGACCTGGAAATCCATGCCCTTTTCGAACAAAACGAAACGGCAACGGTGACTGTAGGGATCGGTTGTCCCGGAATAAAGTGTCATCATAAGAACCACCTACACGATAAAACGCTGCGACAAAAAACCAAAAGGCGAAGCTTTTATGGCTCCGCCCGTTTGGCACTGGGTGAAACGGGGTGCGGAAGTTACCACAAACACACCCCTAATTTCAATTCGGCGTTAGTGAACGTCCTTCCAGAACTCTTTTTTCAGTGCATAAGTCAGAAGCAAGAGCAAGAACAGGAAACCGATCACAATATAGCCGTACGTGTAACGTACCAGCTTGGCCGGCTCGCCCATAAAGTCGAGGAAGTTGACCAGATCGCCGACTGTTGCATCGAACTCTTTGGTGCTCATGGTGCCCGGAGTCGTCAGTTTCAGCGTTTGTACCTCATGGCCGCCTTCATGCTTTTCCACGACCAATTCCTGGTCACCCTGCAGCGGACCCAGGATATTGGGCATTGCCGCCAGCGGGAATATAACGTTGTTCACGCCGGAAGGACGAGTGGGATCCACGTAGAAGCTGCGCAGATAGGTGTACAGATAATCCGTACCGCGTGAACGGGCAATCACCGACAGGTCGGGAGGTGCCGCGCCGAACGCCATCTTGGCGGACTCGGAATCCATCATGGCTTGCATGGTTGAGCCCAGCTTGCTGCCTTCCGGCAGCAATTTTCTGATCTCTTCCTCGCTCATGCCGATATCCATCAGACGGTTGTAGCGCAGATAGGCGGCACTGTGGCAAGCCAGGCAATTGGCGACAAAGAACTGCGCCCCGCGTTGCAGCGAAGCCTTGTCACTCAGACTGGCCGGCGCCTTATCCAGGTGAACGCCGGTAGAGGCGGACACCATTACCGGCGCCATCGACAGCAGCACCAGCAACCATAGTTTCTTGATTAGTTTCATATCAACGAACCTCTCTCAATTATTTGAACGTCACACGATCAGGCTCGGGCTTGCACTTGTCGATCTTGGTATACCAGGGCATCAAGATGAAGAATGCAAAGTACACCACCGACAGCACTTGGGAGATCAGCGTATAGGTGGGCGTTACAGGCATCACGCCCAGATAGCCGAGGCCGATAAAGCTGATCACGAAAGAAGCCAAGAATGCCTTGTAGATCGGGCCACGATAGCGGATCGACTTGACCTTGCCGCGATCCAGCCAAGGCAGGAAGACGACAGCAATGGCGCTGATACCCATGGCAATCACGCCCGGGAACTGCGAACCGAACATTGGCGGTACCGCACGCAGAATGGCGTAGTACGGAGTGAAGTACCAAACCGGGGCAATGTGAGCCGGGGTCTGCATCGGGTTGGCCGGCACGAAGTTATTGGCTTCGATGAAGTAACCGCCCATGTCAGGCGCGAAGAACACAATTGCGCAGAACACGATGAAGAACAGCACCACGGCCACGATATCCTTCACCACCATGTACGGGAAGAAGGGAATGCCATCCAGCGGGATGCCATTGGCGTCCTTGTTCTTCTTGATCTCGATGCCATCGGGGTTGTTGGAACCCACATGATGCAGGGCAACAAGGTGCACGAACACCAGGCCTGCCAATGCCAGAGGAACCGCGATTACGTGTAGCGCGAAGAAACGGTTCAGCGTGGCGTCCGAAATCACGAAGTCACCGCGGATCAGCACGGACAGCTCGTTGCCTACGAACGGCACGGAAGAGAACAGGTTAACGATCACCTGCGCGCCCCAGAACGACATTTGTCCCCAAGGCAACAGATAACCCAGGAAGGCTTCTGCCATGAGTGCCAGATAGATGACCACGCCGATGATCCACAGCAATTCGCGCGGCTTGCGATAAGAGCCGTAGATCATGCCGCGGAACATGTGCAGGTACACCACCACGAAGAACATGGAGGCGCCGGTGGAGTGAATGTAACGGATCAGCCAGCCCGATTGCACGTCGCGCATGATGTACTCGACCGAAGCAAAGGCGAGCAGCGCATCCGGCTTGTAACTCATGGTCAGGAAGATGCCGCTGACGATCTGGATGACCAGAACCAGCAGCGCGAGGGAGCCGAAGAAATACCAGAAATTGAAGTTTTTCGGCGCGTAATACTTGGAAAGATGGTATTCCCAGGTTTCGATCACGGGAAAGCGTTCGTCAACCCAGCCCAGCATGTTTTTCAAAAGTTTCATTATGCAGCTCCCTTTTTCGTGTCATCGCCGATCAGCAGCACGGTTTCGCTGAGGTATTGGTGCGGAGGGACGATCATATTGGTCGGAGCTGGAGAACCCTGGTAAACGCGGGCAGACATGTCGAAGCGGGAACCGTGGCAAGGACAGAACCAGCCGCCGCCCCAGTTGGCGCCGAGATCGGCAGGCGCCAGTTCCGGACGGTAGCTCGGGGAGCATCCCAAGTGGGTGCAGATACCGACAACCACAAAAATCTCCGGCTTGATGGAACGGTTTACGTTGTTGCAGTAGTCGGGTTGCTGCGGAATTGCACCGGTCGGATCGGTCAGTTCGCCGTCATGTTTGGCGAGCAGATCCAGCATTTCGGGAGTACGGCGTACAACCCATACCGGCTTGCCCTGCCACTCGACGACCTTCATGGTGCCGGGTTCGATGGCGCTGATATCCACCTCAACCGGTGCGCCGGCGGCTTTGGCTCGCTCGCTCGGCATGAAGCTCATTACAAACGGTGTTGCCATACCAGCTGCAGCAACACCACCCGCCGCCGAGGTGGCAGCAAGCAATAGTCGCCGCTTGCTGCGATCTACATTATCAGTCATGACTCTCATCCCTTCTTAAAGAAAAAATCGCAATATCTCGGCCGGAACGCTCTGGTTCTGGCCGGTAAAAACCTTGTATGCACGCCACTGGTTGTTTCGGAAATCGGGCACCGAACGGAGCCCAATATTGCCAAGGCAGGTCTCCAAAATCGAACTGCAACCATTAACAAACGCTGATATTACCCAGTAACCCTACCTGCTGCAAGCACGGTTATAGGGGTTTGGAGGGAAAACCCAGCCGAACAGGCGGTTATGAATATGCCCGGACAGACCGCCCCAAGCCCGGTTGCCGGTTTCGGCGCCTCAAACCGGCCGCAGCAGGATAAGCTCCGCCAACCGCCCGAAAGCGCCCCAAATGATAAAAAGCCGCTATTCGGCTCATCACCGCGCGGCAGAAATCCCGGTCCGATTCTTGTACACTCCAGCCATATAACCCAAAGGGTGAGCCCGAATGGACGCACTGTCGCTTGCACAGCTATCGACTTACTGGTCTGCCCCGGAAGTGGCGATCAACATAATCGTCTTTCTCAATCTGCTGGGTGCCCTCGCACTCGGGCTGATTGTCGGGTACGAACGGTCGTATCACGGTCGCGCGGCCGGGATGCGCACTTACGGGCTGGTATGCATGGCTGCGGCCTCCCTCACCGTAATCGCCGGATACCCCACTTTCTGGTTCGGCGGCCAGGCCAACTCTTATCTTTCAGGCGACCCCACCCGCATCATCCAGGGCATCGTGACCGGCATCGGCTTTCTCGGCGCGGGCGTCATCATGCGCGATGGACTCAACATCAGCGGCCTCACCACCGCCGCGTCCATCTGGACCTGCTCCGCCATCGGCATCATGGTCGGCGTCGGTTTTTATGCCGCAGCGATACTGCTCACACTCATCTCGGCCATGAGCATGATGTGGATCTCCAAACTCGAAAACTGGCTGCCATCGCGCCCGGCCATTGCCATCACGCTCGAATTCGAGAAGAACTTCGTGCCGCAGGAAAACACCCTGCGCGAAGTCGTTTACTCCCACGGTTACGAGGTCGCCACCGGCTCCTTCTCCATCCGCTCCAGCAGCGAAAAACTGGAATGGCGCTTCGTCGCCATCGCCCTCAGCAAAAGCAGCGGCTCCCCCATGAACGAGCTTGCCAGCGGGCTGAGCACCCTGCAGGGCGTGGAAGACTTCGCGCTTTCGCACGCCCGAAACTGAAGCACATCAACGGGAGTAGCGCCCCGGTCCGATCCAAATCGTGGAGAATTGTCATGCAGAATGTTGCCGAAATTACGACCGTCGCCCACGCCATTCAACAGGCGGTTGCCCCCGTTTTCCTGCTGACCGGCATCGGCGCGATCCTGAACGTGATCACCACCCGGATTTCCCGTATCGTTGATCGTTCCAGGACGCTGAGCAATTCCGGCGAAGCAAAGCTGCCCGCCCCCATGGCAGAGATGGCGATGCTGCGGCGCAGGGCGCGCTGGGTTCATTGGGCGGTGAGTCTGTGCACGCTGTCGGCGCTCTTCATCTGCATCGTGATCGCCTCCCTGTTTACGGGTTCCGAACTCGGCGCAGATCCGTCGCGGGTGGTTTCGCTGTTCTTCATCTCCGCGATGCTGGCGCTGATTTCCGGGCTGATATGTTTTCTGCGCGAAATCTATCTCGCGACCGGGAACATTGAAACGAGGAAGTAACTTTCAGCAAAACAATGGATTGCCGTCAGGCCAACCGGCAGCTAGACCGGGATATCCTGATCGAAGAAGCGGTGCTCAAGGCCGAAACGCTCCGCCAGATGCTCTCCCAATGCCTGCACGCCGTAACGCTCGGTCGCATGATGTCCTGCAGCAATGAAAGCGACGCCGGTCTCCTGAGCCACATGCACGTTCTGCTCCGAGATCTCGCCTGTCAGAAAGGCGTCCACGCCCAGTGCCACAGCTTGCTCGAAATACCCCTGCCCGCCCCCGCTGCACCATGCGATACGGGCAATATTGGGATTGGCATAGCCGATGACTTGCGGGGCGCGCTGCAAGGTATGTTGCACAAGCTGGGCAAGCTGCTGCAGAGTTTGCGGATGCTCCAGCACGCCGTGCATGGCGATGTCTTGTTCGCCGAAACGTCCCTTTTCGATGAACCCGAGCATTTCGCCGAGCTGGGCGTTGTTGCCGAATTCGGGGTGGGCGTCCAGCGGCAGATGGTAGGCCAGCAGGCTGACGTCGTGTTTTAGCAGGTGGGCCACGCGGCGTTTCTTGATGCCGCTGATGGCGGCGTCTTCGCTGCGCCAGAAATAGCCGTGGTGCACCAGAATGGCGTCGGCTCCCCAGGCGGTAGCGGCCTCCAGTACGGCCTGGGACGCGGTGACGCCGCTGGCGATACGCCGCACTTCGGCCCGCCCTTCCACTTGCAGGCCATTCGGGCAGTAATCACGAAATCGGCTGACCGCAAGCTCGCTTTCGATATAATCGCGCAACTCTGTCAATCGCATCGGGTTCGTCCCATCTAATTAGCTGTTCAAATCATATCATGCGCAAATTCTGGCTTCTGTTCGCCCAAGCAACCACCGTCGGTCTCGCGATGCTGTTTGTCATCCATACCCTGCGTCCTTCGCTGCTGCCCAATGCGGCACGCAGCGGAGTGGTGACCCTGTACGAGAACACCGGCATCGGCGGCGGCGATTTACCGACAGTGGGATTCAGCCGCGCCGCGCAGAAGGTGATGCCCGCGGTGGTGAACATCTTCACCAGCAGCGAAGTGAAAACGCCGACCTCGCCCTTCATGGACGACCCGCGCTTCCGCTTCTTCTTCGGCGACGAATTCGACAACAATGTCCCGCAACAAAGCTCCAGCCTGGGTTCCGGCGTGATTGTCAGCCATGACGGCTACATCCTCACCAACCATCATGTGGTGGAGACCGCAGACGAGATCGAAGTGGCTTTCGCCGACGGACGCACCGCCAAGGGACATATCATCGGATCCGATCCGGACACCGATCTTGCCGTAATCAAAGTCGATATCGGCAACAATCTGCCCGCCATCACCTTCGGCCAATCCGACCAGGCGCATGTCGGCGACATCGTGCTGGCAGTCGGCAACCCGTTCGGCGTGGGCCAGACCGTGACCATGGGCATCGTGAGCGCGCTGAAACGCAATCACTTGGGCTTAAGCACCTTCGAGAACTTCATCCAGACCGATGCCGCGATCAACCCCGGCAACTCCGGCGGCGCGCTAGTGGATGTGGAAGGCAACCTGCTCGGCATCAACAGCGCAATCTACTCGCCCAGCGGCGGCTCGCTCGGCATCGGCTTCGCCATCCCCACCAGCACGGCCAAGAAGGTCATGGAACAGATCATCCAGAGCGGCTCGGTAACGCGCGGCTGGGTCGGTATTGCAGTGCAGGAGCTCACGCCGGAACTGGCGGAATCGTTCAAGCTGAAAGACACGCAGGGCGTGCTGATCGCGGAAGTGGTGCGCGGCAGCCCGGCAGATAAATCGGGAATCAAGGCGGGCGACATTCTCATCAGCATAGACGACAAACCGCTGCCCGATTCCACCGCCATGCTGGAGACTATCTCCGCGCTGCCGCCGGGCAAGGTTGCGCTGCTCAAATTGCTGCGCAACCAGTCCGAAGTCGCCATTCAGGTGAAAGTGGGCAAGCGGCCCAAGCCCAAACCACAGGAATAAGGGACGCTAGGCCCCGGGGATCGTCTTTTTCCGGGGCGTTACCCAGATCGAGACCACGATGCCCGCCTCGTACAGCAGCCACAACGGGATCGCCAGCATGAACTGCGACACCACATCGGGCGGGGTGAAAATGGCGCCCATGACAAACGCCCCGACGATGACGTAACGCCGTATATCGCGCAGTTTCTCCACCGTCACCACCCCCATCCGCACCAGCACCACCACGACCACCGGCACCTGAAAGGTAATGCCGAACGCCATGAACATGCCCATCACGAAACTGAGGTACTTGTCGATGTCGGTCATCACAGCCACGCCTTGCGGGGCGGCCGCGACGATAAAACCGAACACCACCGGGAACACCACGAAATAGGCGAAAGTCATGCCGCAGAAGAACAGCAGCGTACTGGCGACGATGAGCGGCACCACCAGCTTCTTTTCGTGCGCATACAATCCCGGCGCGACGAAGCGCCATATCTGATACAGCACGAAAGGCAACGCAATCAGGAAAGCCGCCATCATCGTCACCTTGAGCGGTACGAAGAACGGCGTGGTGACATCGGTGGCGATCATTTGCCCGCCCTGCGGCAGCTTGGCCAGCAGTGGCTGCGCCAGCATTGCATACAAGTCAGACGCCCAGGGAAACAGACCAAGGAATACCACCAGCAGGACGATGGCCGACTTCACCAGACGCGAACGCAATTCCAGCAGGTGGGCGATTAGGGATTCAGTGTTGCTCATTTGGAAGGGTCTTTGGGTGAAGCACGCCGCGCGCAATGCGCGTCGGCCGGTTGCCGTCACATCGGCGCAGTCTTAACTGTTCGTATGCGTCTTGTCTTTCACTTCGCCTTCGATGATCTTGGGATCGGGCTGCTTGGAAGCTTCCTCTTCGCCGCCCTTCATGCCTTCCTTGAACCCCTTGACCGCACCGCCCAGGTCACTGCCGATATTGCGCAGCTTCTTGGTGCCGAATACCAGCACCACCACCAACAACACAATCAACCAATGCCAGATACTGAATGAACCCATGATGTACTCCTTGTTTAATCTCGTTTAACCATAGGCGGAATATTGCCGCCACCGATGACGTGGATGTGCAGGTGAAACACCTCCTGCCCACCGCCCTTGCCGCTATTGATGACGGTGCGGAATCCGTTTTCCAGACCTTGTTCGCGCGCCAGTTTGGGTGCCAGCAGCAACATCTTGCCCAGCAGGGCCGCATGCTCTTCCTTGGCATCCAGCAAAGAGGCGAAATGCCGTTTCGGAACGAGCATGAAATGCACGGGCGCGACCGGATGGATGTCGTGAAAAGCAAACACCTCGTCGTCCTCGTACACTTTGCGGCTCGGGATCTCGCCGCGCGCGATCTTGCAAAACAGGCAGTTGTCGCTCATTTTCTGTTCGCCTTTTCTTCAATGCCAGACACGCCTTCGCGCCGAGCCAGTTCCTGCAGCACATCTTCCGCGCTCAGCCCCTTTTGCGCCAGCAACACCAGCGTGTGGAACCAAAGATCGGCCACTTCATAGACCAGATGTTGCTTGTCGCCGTCCTTGGCAGCCAACAAGACTTCACCTGCTTCTTCGATGACTTTCTTCAGGATGGCATCGTCGCCCTTGCTGAACAGCTTGGCGACATAAGAAGACTCGGGCGCAGCCTGCTTGCGCGCCTCCAGCGTCTCGGTCAAACGTTGCAGAATATCGTTGCTCATTTCTTGTATATCTCGTCCGGATTTTTCAACACCGCGTCGATTTCCACCCACACGCCGTTTTCCAGCTTGCTGTAGAAACAACTCTCGCGCCCGGTATGGCAGGCGATGCCGCCTTGTTGTTCCACCTGCAGCAAAACCACGTCGCTATCGCAATCCAGACGCATCTCTTTCACCTTCTGGATATGGCCCGACTCTTCGCCCTTGTGCCACAGTTTCTTGCGCGAACGCGACCAGTATATCGCCTCGCCGGTCTCGGCCGTGCGCTTGAGCGCCTCGCGGTTCATCCACGCGACCATCAGCACGCGACCGGTGGCTGCATCCTGGGCGATAGCGGGAACCAGGCCGTCTGCCGACCAATTCACTTTGTTCAGCCAATTGTCGGTCATAACCGCACCTCCGACACGTTACCGGCGCAGCCAGCCGTTTGCGGGAGGAGGTGCGATGCGATTATTGGCTCCGGCATCACGCGCTGCGCGCATGAGCCTGCACCGCAACTTCGTTGTCCCGCACTCGTCGCTTTCGCGCACCGTGTCATAACCGCACCTCAATGCCCTGCTGCGCCATATATTCTTTAGCCTGCTGCACCGTGTATTCGCCGAAATGGAAAATGCTGGCCGCCAGCACCGCATCCGCCCCGCCCTGCTTCACGCCGTCGGCGAGGTGTTGCAGGTTGCCCACGCCGCCGCTGGCGATCAACGGGATTTCCAGCACATCGGTCACTGCGCGCGTGAGCGCCAGATCGAAACCGCGCTTCTGGCCGTCCTGATCCATGCTGGTCAGCAGGATTTCGCCCGCGCCCAGAGTTTGCATCTTCAGTGCCCACTCGATCACATCCAGACCCGTCGCCTTGCGTCCGCCATGAGTGAACACCTCCCATTTTCCGGGCGCGACCTGTTTGGCGTCGATGGCCACCACGATGCATTGCGAACCGTATTTCGCGGCGGCATCCGCCACCAGTTGCGGATTGGTCACGGCCGAGGTGTTGATGCTGACCTTGTCCGCACCCGCATTGAGCAGATTACGCACATCGCCGACTTCGCGCACGCCGCCGCCTACGGTCAGCGGGATGAATACCTGTTCCGCCACCTGTTCGATGATGCGGAAGATGATGCCGCGGTCATCGGAACTCGCGGTGATGTCGAGGAAAGTCAGTTCGTCCGCGCCCTGTTCGTCATAGCGCTTGGCGATCTCGACCGGATCGCCTGCGTCACGCAGTTCGACGAAGCTGACGCCCTTGACCACGCGACCTGCGGTCACGTCCAGACAGGGAATGATGCGTTTGGCCAGCATCAGAGTTTCGGAGAGAGTTCGTCGGCCAGCGCTTGCGCGGCCTTGAAATCCAGCGTGCCTTCGTAAATGGCACGGCCGGTGATGGCAGCAGTGATGCCTTCGGACCGCACGGCACACAGGGCGCGCACATCATCCAGATTGGTGATGCCGCCGCTGGCAATGACCGGCACCTGCAAAGGCCGCGCCAATTCCACCGTCGCCTCAATATTCACGCCGTTCATCATGCCGTCGCGGCCGATGTCGGTGTAGATGATGGCTTCCACACCGTAGCCCTCAAAACGCTTGGCGAGATCGGCCACGTCGTGCCCGGTGAGTTTGGACCAGCCGTCCACCGCCACCTTGCCGCCCTTGGCATCCAGACCGACCATGATGTGACCGGGGAATGCGTCGCAGGCCTCATGCAAAAAGCCCGGGACTTTGACGGCGGCGGTGCCGATGATGACGTAAGTCACGCCGATGTCGAGATAGCGTTCGATGGTTTCCAGATCGCGGATGCCGCCGCCCAGTTGCACCGGAATCTCGCTGCCC
Organism: Sideroxyarcus sp.; assembly: GCA_030652215.1. Classification (GTDB taxonomy): domain Bacteria; phylum Pseudomonadota; class Gammaproteobacteria; order Burkholderiales; family Gallionellaceae; genus Sideroxyarcus. Next base: position 118 of record JAUSBC010000018.1, on the reverse strand, counting down.
ACGGCCTCGACGATGCCGCGCACGGCGGCTTCATTCTTGGGCTTGCCGGCGAAAGCGCCGTTCAGGTCCACCAGGTGCAAACGGCGCGCACCCTGTGCCAGCCAGTGTTTGGCCATGG
>JAUSBC010000015.1 GCA_030652215.1 Sideroxyarcus sp. | reverse complement strand
CGACGAGGTGGTGGTGTTCCATGCGCTGGACGAGAAGAACATCAAGTCCATCGCGCGCATCCAGTTGCAGTATCTGGAGAAACGCCTGGCCGCGATGGAGATGAAACTGACCGTCAGCGAATCAGCGCTGGCCGAAATCGCCAACGCGGGCTTCGATCCGGTGTACGGTGCAAGACCGCTCAAGCGCGCCATCCAGGCACAACTGGAAAACCCGCTTGCCAAGCAACTGCTCGAAGGGCATTTCGCCGCCAAGGACACCATCAACGTGGACTGCAAGGGCGGAGTGATGCGGTTCGACAAGGGTTAAACCCGGATTGTTTATTAGGCCGTCATACCGGCGAATAACCAGAGACTTGGCTGGCGTTGTTTGCCAGCTTAGTCGAATGGCTAGTAGTTCCATCAAGCCGGTATCCAGCAATGAAGATATGCGCCGCGAAGCGGACAAAACCATGATGCCGTCCCACTAGCGTGGGAAATTGTTAATCGTCTGGATACCGGTCTTCGCCGGTATGACGGCTTATTGGATAATTGTGGTTCAATGCACCCTCTACACGGAAAAGTGAAATGCAGATCAAATACGGATTGAATTCGCCGGCGAAATCCACCGGCCTGTTGGGCAAGCTGGTGGCTTTGATTGCCACGGTGGCAACGATTGCTTTGGTGCTGATGTTCTCGGCCGTGCTGTTTGCGATACTCCTGGTGGTCGGTACCGTTGCCTGGGCATATTTGTGGTGGAGAACTCGCGAGTTGCGCAAGCAGATGCGCGATTTCCCTCCCCGCAAAGCTGAGCGCGAGCAGAACGCGGGAGGCGACGAAGTGTTTGAAGGGGAAGTGATACGCGTGCTCGACCCCGGCGAAGGTAGGTGAACGGCAGCAGTCCGAAGCAACTCCGGACTGGGATAGCCCAATCGGCACGCATGAGAGGGCAGCAAATAACCCGGCCAGATCCGGGTTTTTTGTTGTCAGGAAAGGCGTTAACCACATGTTTTTTGTGGACAAAATCGCGTATTGGCAATGCGCGCGGGTGCTGCGATGATAAAATGACATCCAATCGAATCGCTCCTGTTTCATCCCATACCTGAAAAAAAGAATAGCACCAGGCATGCAAAGATTATTTCCGTCCTCCGAGAATGCTCACCCTGTTGCCCTGATCGGCGCGCTGATTGTCCTCCTGCTCTTCATCGCGTTCGGTGAAATGTTCCTGAGTTATCAGGGAAACGAACTGAAGAGCAAGCAGCGCATGGAAACGATATCGCATGCCTCGCTGCTGAGAGCGCGTGCCGAACGGGAGCTCAATTCGCTGCTCTACCTCAACAGCGGTTTGGGCAGCTATCTGGTTGTGCGAAACAAAAATATTCAGGCCAAGGAAGTCAACGACATCCTCGCGGTGTTGCACCGCAGCAGCCGCGATGTCAAAAACTTCGGCATCGCAATCGGTTACCGGCTGACGTTCGTTTACCCGCTGAAGGGCAACGAAAGTGCGGTCGGTCTGTACTATCCCGATCAGCCTGAACAATGGCCCCTGATCCGTAAGATCATCGAAACCGGCAAGCCGGCCCTGGCGGGACCGGTACGATTGGTGCAGGGCGGCAGCGGTCTGGTCTATCGCGTTCCGTTATCCATTTCCGGCAAGCACTGGGGTTTGCTCTCCACGGTGATCGATACGGATTCCTTTTTCAGGACGATCTCGGAAGATGTCGGCGATACCCGGTTCGAATTCGCTGTACGCGGCAAGGACGGTGTCGGCATGCAGGGAGGCGGTGTCTGGGGAGACATGGCGCTGTTTGATCACAAGGACACCTTCGTACAGCAAATCGAAATCCCCGGCGGCATCTGGTCCATCGGGGTCAAGCCGAAAGCGGGCTACTTCCGGGATAGCTACGCTTTGCTGGTCAGGATAATGAGCCTGGTTCTGGGCGGCGTCATTTCTTGGATGCTGTATCTGCTTATCCGCAATCGCGCGGATTTGGCCAACCTGGCCATGTACGACCAGCAAACCGGATTGCCGAATCGCCACCTTTTCGAGGATCGCGCGCGCATGGCTTTTGCCCGGCAGCGGCGCAATCGGGATCACGTTTGCGCTTTGCTGTTCCTGGATCTGGACGGCTTCAAGGGGATCAACGACCGGTATGGTCACAAGGCCGGCGACGCCGTGCTGATTGCAGCGGCGCAGCGTGCAAGAACGGTCGTGAGGCAGGATGACACGGTGGCTCGCTGGGGCGGCGACGAATTCATCATCCTGATGGAGCATGTGACGCACAGTGCAATACAGACCTACATGCTGCGGCTGCGGGAGAAGATCGAATCTCCCGTCGAGTTTGAAGGACAGCAACTCAGGGTGGGCGTTTCCATCGGATTTGCCGTTTATTCCGAAACGGCGGGCAGCCTGGACGACATGCTGAAAATGGCCGACAAGCGCATGTACGAGGATAAAAACCTCAGAAAATAAATGGTTTTTCCCGCGCTTCCGGCGCGGCAGACCGCGCGCAATCCCTTCTGCATGGCCCCGGAATTACTTATTGCGTATTAGAACATGCTTATATTATGATATGTGCATAGTGAATGCGGCATAGGTACGGTGGGTCTGCGGTAGTTCCCGGTTAATTCCTCTGGCTAAAACAATCACGATCAGGACTTTTGTCGAACAGCCCGGCTTGCCGGGCGGCGCACGGGTTTTCTTCGGCGGTTCCGGCGCGATGGCGCATTCCTTAAACCTGCAACACAACCACATGGATAAACAAATCCAAACGGCATTCGATTGAAAAGCCGAAATGAAAGAGGGAGAAAAAATGTCGCGAATCGTAATTTTGGGCGCGGGTATATCAGGCCATACCGCCGCCAGGTATCTCAATAAATGGGTGGGCAAAGAGCACGAAATCATCGTGGTGTCGCCCAATGCAAAATGGAACTGGATACCCTCCAACATCTGGGTGGGCGTGGGCCAGATGACCGAGAAGGATGTCACCTTCGATCTCGCCAAACTGTATGCCAAGACCAATATGGAATTTCGCCAGGCCAAGGCGCTCTCCATCCACCCGGAAGGCAGCGCCGACAGCGCGCAACCTTTCGTGACCGTCGAATACACCGGCGCAGACAAGACCGGTGTGCAGGAAAACATCGGCTACGACTTCCTCATCAACGCCACCGGCCCCAAGCTCAACTTCGGCGCCACCGAAGGGCTGGGTCCCGACCACGGACATACCGTCTCGGTCTGCACCGTCAGCCATGCGCAGGAAGCCAACCACAAATTGCAGGAATGCGTAGAAGCGATGCGCAAAGGCGAGCGCAAGACCATCGTCATCGGCACGGGGCACGGCATGTGCACCTGCCAGGGCGCGGCGTTCGAATACATTTACAACGTGGACCACGTATTGCGCGAAGCCGGCGTACGCAACATGGCGCGCATTGTCTGGCTCAGCAATGAATACGAGCTGGGCGATTTCGGCATGGGCGGCGTGCATATCAAGCGCGGCGGCTACATCACCAACGGCAAGACCTTCGCTGAATCGCTGATGGTCGAGCGCGGCATCGAATGGATCCCCCGCGCGCACGTGAAGAAAGTCGAAGCCGGCAAGATTCACTACGAGACCCTGGATGGCACGTTCCACGAATTGCCGTTTGATTTCTCCATGCTGATTCCGCCGTTCGCGGGGGTTGGCCTCAAGGCTTTCAGCAAAGCCGAAGAAGACATCACCGCGCAGATGTTCCTGCCTAACGGTTTCATGAAGGTGGATGCGGACTACACGCCGCGCCCCTTCCTGGAGTGGAGCGCAAAGGATTGGCCCAAGACTTACCAGACGCCGTCCTATCGCAACATCTTCGCGGTCGGCATTGCGTTTGCCGTGCCGCACCTGATCAGCAAGCCCATGCAAAGCACCAACGGCACGCCGATCAACCCGACCGCACCGCGCACCGGCATGCCTTCCGCCGCGATGGCCAAGGCTGTGGCGATGAGCATCCGCGACATGCTGAACGGTGCCGAGAAACCCACGCATACCGCTTCGATGTCCGAAATGGGCGCAGCCTGTGTGGCCTCCACCGGTTCGCACATCCTCAAGGGTACTGCCGCGACGATGACGGTGTTCCCGGTGGTGCCGGACTACGAGAAGTATCCCGAGTTTGGTCGCGACATCGACCTGACTTTCGGCGAGATCGGGCTGGCCGGCCACTGGATGAAGTATCTGCTGCACCATACTTTCATCTATCAGGCGAAATTGCGTCCGGGCTGGTCTTTGCTGCCGGATTGATCAACTACACATTTACGAGGAACAGAACATGGGCAATATCACCAACAGAGAGCCGTACCAGCAGGCCTACTATCCGCCGGCACCGACGCGCTTCACCCGCTTCATGCGGACTTGCATCCTGTGGCAGCTGTATCGCTTCGTCGCCATCAACTACAAGATGGTCAAGCTGCTCGCCAAATCGCATCACTAACATCAGATTTGGTTGAACAAGGAAAAAGCCCGGCAGTGCCGGGCTTTTTGTTGTATCTCAGGTAGGTTGGGCAAAGCGTAGCGTGCCCAACATTGCTAAATACCTGCGCTTCTCAGTGAGTCGTCGTGGACGGATCGAGGAACGGCTGCGTATCGTGGCTGTGCTTCTTCTCATGTTTCGCCATTCGCTTTTCCTTCGGCGACATCAACGGTTTCTTCTTGGTGTCTTTGTGGGTGTTATGTGACTTGGGCATGATCTGACTCCTTATGTTGGTTAAGGACGAACTGCAAAAACCATGCTACTCCAATAAAAAGGCGTTGTCTGGATTTTGTGCGGGCTGGTTTTGCCCCATGATTGGCAAATCCGCGCGGGGCAGGTTGAGTGCTTTCAGCACTTTGAGCGCAGCATACGCATCGTTCGCCGCATACAGTATTTGCTGGGGGGTGAGTTCGCGCTGCGACCAATCGGTGGTGGTGATCTTCTTCGACTTGGCAAAGCGCTGTTTGAAGATCAATCCCACCGCCGCCCGCGCGCCCATTTCCTTGCGGTAACCGTCCATGCTGAACACCACATTCAGATCCACCACCCCGCCGAATTTCACGCCCAGCTTTTTGAAGATATGCCCGCTGTCCGATTTGAGCCCGAAGCCCACCTTGATCACCTCGTCCGATTGCAGCAATTCCACCAGGAACGGCAACCCCTCCGTGCGGTGCACCTGAAACAGATATGCACTGTCGTGCAGCGCAAACTGCACCACATGCGGCCCGTCGCTCACTTCGCCCACCGAAAATGTCGGTTTGGATTCGGTGTCGAAGCCGACCATGCCTGCCGCCTTGATTGCGGCGGCAGCGGCGGCAAACTCGTCCTGCGTTACTGGCACCTGAACACGCTCCAGCGTGAGGCCGGTAAACGGCTCCATCAGGGCGATTTCTTCTTTGGTCGGGGCTGTTTTCTTCATAAGGGGATGAACCGCAAATACGTATTGAGACAGGATCCAATTGTAAGGTGCCCGGGCGCATTCCGTCTCACATACGGCGACTACGCTGGCTCCCGGTAGGGTGGGCACGTTTTTTGTGCCCACGCGTTTCTCTACGTGTGTACCGCGTGGGCACAAAAACGTGCCCACCCTACCGTGCTCGTGCAAGGATGGCCCATTCGCTTTGCCGCCAAGGTCGCGCTCAAGGTAGACTGCAAGGGCAGGGCGATGCGCTTTGCCCCGAAATGGAACGGAGAAACATGATGGGATCGCCCGTCGAGATCAAGATGCCGAAGTACCCGGAATGCTGGAGCGCCTGCGGAAGCTGCGCCAACGGCGATATCGTCGTGCAAAGCGTGCTGGTATCGCCGGGAAGCAAAGTGAAGCGCGACGATACCCTCATCGTCCTGGAAACAGGCAAAGTCGCAATCGACATCCCGTCGCCGCACGACGGAACCATTACCGAGGTACGGGTGCAGGAATTCGACCCCATCGGCGAGGGAGAAGTCATCGCCCTGATCGAAGTGTCATAGAGTGCGCCTGCGCACCGTTACCGGGAAATCTGCGTATCCTTCAATGTCCTCGCCCGCAACTGCCCGCAAGCCCCCTCAACCTCCTGCCCGGCCGAATCCCTCACCCTGGAATAGATACCCTGCCCGTTCAGCGCGTACGCCATAGCCGCAATCCGTTCGGCCGAAGGGCGGCGATAGTCGAGTCCGTCGACTTCGTTGAAGGGAATGAAATTCATGATCGCGTATTTGCCGGAGAGCAGTTGCGTTATGCGCGCAAGCTCGGCATCACTGTCGTTCACACCCTCGATCAACGTCCATTGATATTGCACCGGATAGCCGGTGGCGCGTGCATATTCCTCGGCGCGCTCCACCAATTCTTCGACAGGGATCTGCGGCGCATGCGGCAGCAACCGGGCACGTAGCGTTGCGTCGGTGGTGTGCAGCGAAAGGGCGAGGGCGGGTTTGACTGTTGCCTCGGGTAATCGCTCGAAAACGCGCAGATCACCCACCGTGGAAAACACCAGATTCTTGTGCCCGATATTCCCCTGTGTGCCCAGCAGCTCAATCGCCTCCAGCACGTTGTCCAGATTGTGCGCCGGCTCCCCCATGCCCATGAACACCACCTTGCTCACCGCGCGGCGTTTGCGCGCGAGTACCACCTGCGCCACGATCTCGGCGCTGCCGAGCTGGCGCAGCAAGCCATTGCGGCCGCTCATGCAGAACACGCAGCCGACCGCACAACCCACCTGCGTCGAAACGCACAGCCCGCCGCGCGGCAGCAGCACGCTCTCCACCATCTGGCCATCATGCAGCTCCACCAGCAGACGCGCTACTTCCTGATCGGCGGAGTATTCACCCTGCAGGCGCGCCAGCCCGTTCAGCTCCGCCTCAATGGCAGGCAACTCATTGCGCAGCGCAAGCGGAAAGAAAGTCTCTGCCGGGTTGCCCTTTCTGTCGTACGAGCACACTTGGCTCCAACCGCGCAGCAGGCGGTCTTCGTGGCAAGGTTTTGCGCCGAGAGATTGCAGGCGTTCGCGGAGGCTGGAGATGCGCATCGGGAGTGGGGAAGCGGGAACCAAAGTGAGTGTGCAAAGTGTTTCGTTGAGACTGGGCAGATTTTAACCCGGACATCGCCTTGGCAGGCGGGAGAGCAAGGATTGGTCGCGATGCGCCGTCTGCAATTTCCTGAGTATTCGGGTTATGTACTCTGTATTGGCATTTTACCCATGAGGAATTTAGGGGCATGATTAGCCGCACAGCAGCCGGGCCCCGACCGGAATCGGAATGGCGGTTTGGCAAACGTGGAGAGCAAAATCGGAGGTCGGCAAATGAAAGCAATCTTCAATTCGGTTCGGGGCGCGGCGTTATTGCTGCTCGCGACAATACTGGTTTCTTGCGGGGGCGGTTCGTCCACGACGCCAACACCGCCGACGCCTCCGGATACACAGTCGGCTTACTATATCGATGCCGACAGCGGCAGCGATCTCAATACAGGGTTCAATTCCACAAGCGCATGGAAGTCGCTTGCGCAGATTGCCGCAGCGCCGGTTCCGGCTGGTTCGACAATCTATCTCAAGCGCGGCAGCGTGTGGTACGAGCAACTGACGCTACCCGACTCTTTGATCACCATCGATGCCTATGGAGACAGCGCGCTATCGCTGCCCCGGATTGATGGTTCAAGGCTTGTCGGCTCATGGACGGATGAGGGCGGCGGCATTTACAGCGCAGCAGTGACATTGGCTGCAGATGAGGGGCTCGGGAACCTGTCTGTGGGCGGCGTGATGATGCCGTTTCTGGCATGGGATACGGATGCCGCGACAACGTTCGCAAGCGCAGCCGATGGAACCTTTTCATATCGTTATCCAGACACGCTTTTCATCAAAAGCGCCGCAGCACCTTCGGGCGTGTATCGGGCCAGCGTCAAATTCTTCGGCATCACCGCAGAAGCCCGCAGCGACATCATCGTCAGGAATGTCGAGACACGGCGGTTCAGTCTGCACGGCATCAATTTCAAGGATTGCCTCCGCTGCGAGGTGCATGGCGCGGTCGTCTCCCAGGGCGGCGGAGCGACGATTGCAGCAGGTCTGTATGCCGGGAACGGCATCGAGTTCGGCAACAATTCAAGCAACGGTCTCGTGGACGGCGCTGTCGTCGGCGATATTTTCGACAGCGGCATCTCGCCCCAGACCTACGCGTCCAACAAAACCCTCTCATCCATCACCATCAAGAATTCCACGATAGACAAATGCGGCTTCGCCGGGGTCGAAGTGTCCGTTCTCAGCAACGGAGGCACGACGGGCAGTTCCATTACCGGCCTCACCCTGTCCGGCCTGACCATTACCAACGCGGGCAAGGGGTGGAGCGGCAGACGTTACGGAAGCGAGGGCAATGGCATACGCATCAAGGCCGATGCCGGAGCCGGGACGATGAGTAACGTACAGATCGACACAACCACCGTCGACGGGGCGGCGTGGCATGGAATCGTGCTGGCCGGAGAAATCGGAACGGTCAATCTGCACCGCATGAATATCAAGAACAACGGATTGGATGGTATTGCTTTGGACGAGTCCAGCGCGACGGGGCTGAAACTGCATCTGACTTCCTCGCTTGTTCACGACAATGGTCTTTACGGTTTTGTGTACGACTCGCTGACCGCCGACGGATTTGAGCTTTATCAGAATACTTTTTCCAACAATGCAGGGGCCAACCTTGCTGTCGTAAATACCCAAAACACGGCGAGCAAGAAGGTTCAGAACAATCTGTTCTACGGCTCGACGCGGCAAATCTGGAGTTTGGGCGGGCTCGACGGCGGCGTGATCGATAACAACTGCTACAACAATTTCGCGAACATGTTCATGTTCAGCTTTGTTGCATACAACACAGTTGAGGCGTTCCACACGGCGTACTCCGCCTACGAAACCAGCGGGGCAGGCGGAACTGTCGGGCTGACCGATACTGTAACCGGCGACTTTTCACTGTCGAGCGGTTCAGTCTGCAAGACGCTAGGCAATGCCTCGGTGGGGGTGACGACCGATTACAGTGGATCTCCGTTTGCGAATCCACCCTCCAGCGGCGCATACCAGTACCACTAACAAAGACCAAGTCGGTTTTGGGCAGCGGCAGCGCAGCGCCTTGCGGAGCATTAGCGCTCCATTGCTGATAGCAATTTGTTCAAATTGATGGGCTTGAGCAGCACTTCCCAGCGGGAAGCTTGCGTTATCGCCGTTTGATCCGGCGCAGTGTTCCCCGTCAGTATCACAGCCTTGATTGGCGCAGCCGAGTTTGCCTGAATGGTATTGAGCAACTGCAGGCCATCCATGCCGGGAAGACGATAGTCGGAAATGTAGTGGTCTGCCGCTATTACTTCTTCGCTCCCGAGAGCGTCTTCTGCCGTGCTGAAAAGGGCGACGCTCGCACCGGCCATTTCAAGCGATAACTTGATGGATTCCGCCACAATCGCATCATCTTCGACAACCACGATCCGTTTGCCGGCAAGACGGGTGGGTGCGAGAGTATCCGGGGAAACGGGGGTCGGTATCGCCGGGGCGCGTACATCCGGCTCACCGGCCAGTGGCACGCCAAGTTCAAACACGGAACCCTGGCCTTGCCGGGACTGAAGGCCCATCTCAATGCCGAGCAATTCGCAAAGCCGCCTGACGATGGACAGCCCCAGGCCGACGCCCTTGGCGCGATCCCGTTCCGGATTGCCGATCTGAAAATATTCATCGAATATCGAGTCTGACAGCTCCGGGGCGATGCCGATTCCCGTGTCCCATACTTGGATCAGTGCGCGATTACCCCGTCGCCGGATGCTCACCAGCACGCCGCCGCACGCCGTGTATTTCACGGCATTGCTGACGAGGTTGCGCAACAGGGTCAGGAGCAAAGTTTCGTCGCTGAATAATGCCAGGCTGTTCCTCGGGCAATAGAGATTAAGGCTCAGGTTCTTCTCCCGAAAAACGGGATCGAACTCGGCTTCGATCATTCCCAGCAAATCCGCGGCTTGTATTGCCACCAGTTGCGGCTCGATCATGCCGGCATCCAGCCGCGACAAATCGAGCAATTGGTTCAGCAGCTCGCCAAGAGAGCTCACCGACTTGGCGAGATTGTGGCTGATTTTCATTTGCCGCTCGTCCAGCCTGGTCAGGGACAAAGCGTCGTTGAACAGTCTGATAGCCTGCAGCGGTTGCCGCATGTCGTGGCTGGCTGCGGCGAGGAAGTGCGACTTGGCGCGTGTGGCGGCTTCGGCGGTTTCCTTGGCGGACGAGAGGGCAATGGTACGGTCTTCGACCAGCTTTTCCAGATGATGGCGGTGTCGTTCCAGTTCAGCCTCGTTACGCTTGCGCCCGGTGATATCTTCCAATAGCGCCTGCACGTATTTCACCGAACGGTTGGCGCGCCGGACGCAGCCCACGGCGAGGTTGGTGAAAACGATGCTGCCATCTTTGCGCACAAAGCGTTTTTCCAGCGTGTAACCGTCAATTTGACCGTTCATCAGCCGCTCGAACTGCGTCAAATCGGGCGCCAGATCTTCCGGGTAGGTCAGCTCCGACCATGTCAGTCGCAACAACTCCTCGCGCGTATAACCCAGCATCTCGCAAATCTTGTCGTTGACCTGAACCCAGCCCTTTTCCGGCGAAGTGATCGCCGTGCCGACCAACTGGCGTTCGAAGAACAAACGCATGCGCTCCTCGCTTGCGCGCAATGCTTCCTCCGCCCGCTTGCGCTCAATGGCGATACTGGCCAGACGGGCGGATTTCTCGATGAGGGAAATGTCGAATGCCGTAGGCGAATACACCTCGCGATGATAGATGGCGAAGGTGCCCAATACCTGGCCGAATGAAGAGCGGATAGGCTCCGACCAGCATGCCACCAATCCGGCCTTGGCCGCGAGTTCTTTGTAGGGCGCCCAATAGGGGTGTGTTTTGATGTCGTCGACAATCACTCGCTCCCGGGTCGCGGCGGCCGTCCCGCAACAGCCGACGCCAATGCCGATCTCCACACCATCGATTGCAGTGTTGTAAAAATCAGGCAGGCTTGGGGCAACACCCTCGCCCAGACGTTTGCCCTTCTCATCCAGCAACAAGATGCTGCAAATCATCTGGGGATTCAGTTTCTCCACGCCTCGCACAATGCCTTCGAGAACGCCTTTGAGCGAGGTGCCTTCAGAGAGCAGCTCCAGCGTTTGGCTGCGGAAGTGTTCATACATCCTGGCCCGCTTGTGCTCTGTGATGTCGCGAAATGTCGTTACAACCGCATACGGCCCGGCTTCACCATTGGAGATCAGCGGTTGCGCATTGATGGATAACCAGACCAGTGTCCCGTCCGGCCTGTGCATCCCCGCCAGTACTTTGCGATGGGGTTTTCCTGTCAGTAGCGAGAACTTGGCAGAGAGGAGTTGCGAGGATAAGGGAGCTTCGTCTTCAGTGATGAAATGGAGCGTTTGAAGGCATTCATCCAAAGACCGGCCGATCAGTTCCGAGGCGGCATACCCGAGCATGTTTTCAGCGGCAGGATTGACGGCGCCGATTTTGCCACCTTTATTCAGCAATACCGCGCCTTCATCCATGGCCATGAAGATCGCCTCGAACAGGTGGTCGTCGGCGCGACGTTTCCATTTCGCATTCCTGCGCTCGATTGTCATTGCCCGGACTCCAAATGAATAACAGGAGACGGAGCGCGAGATATTGAAACCGGGCAAAGAACTCTGTGAGGCAAGTGCATCCCCTTCGTTGAACAGCTGTGTTGGCGGCAATTGTGCCCGCGGTTGCGGGTTAATTGTCCTGCGCCAGCCTCGCTGTTCTGGGGACTTTGCGGTGAGCCTCGCGCTGTACGTGCGGCGCGATGTGCATCCGGCAAATCTGCAGGCGGGCAGACTGTAGGGGAGATGGGTGGGGTGTGTCAATGCGGACGGAAAGCGCCGAACAAGAAACGTTCCCCGCCGGGTCTGATCCCGGAAAGTCTCGGCGTGAATGGTTTTTCTCTAGCGGCCACCGCGCCGCTCGACCGGCGCATTGAACTTCTTGATATTCTCCTCCGCCTGCAGGCGCGCGCCGATGTCATGCACGACGGCCAGGAATTTTTCGGCGCCATCTTCCATGGACATCAACTGCAGGTTCACCTCCACCGGATAGGTGCTGCCATCCCCGCGAGCCTGGACTGTCTGATACGAAATCGACTCACGCTCGCCGAGGCGCAACATGTCGACCCTTGCTCCAAAAGATTCGATGCCCGTTTCCGGTTGCAATGCGAGTATGGTCATCTTCTGCAACTGCTCCAGCGTATAGCCGAGGTTCTCCAGCGCATGATCGTTGGCGTAGGTGATCTGCAATGTGTCGGTGTCGAACATGAAGATCTCGCTCGGGCTCTGTTCGCGCAGGGCTTGTTCGTAGTGGCGCTGCAGTTCCTTGCGGCGCTTTTCCACGGACCACGCGCGACGCTGCGACTTCAGGCTGTAAAAGGCGAAGGTGCAGGCCAGCACCAGCGCCATCAGGAAATAGGGCGCATGCATGTCGTTCCACCATGCCGCCTTGATCTCCGTCGCGGGCATCTCGACGAGCAGCGTGAGCGGATAGTGCTGCAGGCGGCGCACGACCAGCAGCCCCGTCAACTTGCCGTTGCGTAACTCCATCTGCCCTTGTTGCGGGTGGTCGTTGGTGCGCAGGTACTCGGCCATCGCGCCTTCGAGCGGCTTGCCGTACAGCGTGTCCTGGCCGGCGGCATCCGGCACGGGATAACGGCTCACCAGATAGCCGTCATCGCGCACCAGACCCAGTGCGGTGATTTTGGGGGTGATCGAATCTATCCAGTAGCGCTGCATCATGTCGACCGGCAAATTGGCGCTGATGATGTAGGCCAGCTTGCCCGCAGGGTCGGTAACGGCATAGCGCGCAGAAACGATCCAGCTCTTGTCGATATGCCCCATCACGGGGCGGCTGATAACAAAAAGAGAGCCCTGTTGCAGCTCGTCGCGAATCTTGCCGAACGCCGGGTCGGCGGCCAGCGTGGGCAGATCCGACCGGTTGGGCGTTGTTCCGGTCAACAGAATCTGGCCGTCGGCGCGGATCAGCATCACATTGTCCAGCTCGGTGTGCAGCGCCTGAAACCGGCTGACCAGCGCAAACGCGCGTTCGAGATCGGGCTTCTTGCGCGTAACGGCCAGCTCCGCCCCCAGGTTTTGCATGCCGATCCTGAGCTGGGTGAAGTAGATGTCGATGGAGTTTGCGCTCAGCGCCGCAACCGTCGCCACCTGGCTGGCCTGCTCGGATTTCGTTTCGCGCCAGGATTGCGAGACAAGAAAGGCAGCGTAAGCCAGCAGCGCAACCACCAGCAGCGTTGCAGAATACGTCAGAATCCGCCCGGGGCGATGTTCGCTACTGGTGTTTACCATTTGTGTCCTTCATGCAATGACGGGCGACGCATAAGCAGGCCTCGCGGCGAATCTGTCGAATTGTTGCTTCACGCTCTGCAATCTATCATCCCGTGCGGCAACAGTTCAACTTTCATTCCTTCCGCAGTAACGCTCATCGGCATGGTCAACTCAACACCGGTCCTGATTAGCCACAAAGTTCTGCGGGTGGCACAGCACCGTTTTCTCCCTTCTCCCGCAAGCGGGAGAAGGGGCGGGGATGAGGGTTTGTGCGTTGATGCCAACTTTGTTTAGCCTGAACGCCCCTCACCCTAACCCTCTCCCGCTTGCGGGAGAGGGAATGCTGAACTTCATGGCTAATCAGGACACCGGCTTACAAGCTGGTCGATAACCGCAGGGAAATACGGGTTGCGATACAGGAATACCACCGGCGGGGGGAATAATCGATATGGGTGGCCCAAGCGGACAGGATTGCAGCAGCAGTACGTCGAAATTGGAGAGGGAAAAACTCCCTCAACCGTTCGTATCCGGTGCTTTGCGAGCATCCGCTACGCGGATTGCCTGCATCCCCCTCTTCAATGAACTGGACACCGGCTTTCGCCGGTGTGACGGACTTAATCAGACTTTCCTCGGCGCATGCCGCCCCGGATTTGCTTCCGGAAATTGACCGAGCCAAGGCCGGGTATTGCAGCCCGGACGGAGCGCTATTTTTTACGCGAGTATCTCGCGCGCTGTCGTTAAATCTTTTTCGTATCGAACAAAGAACTTGCGATAAAACTCTGTATCGAGCCCCAAGCGTTTTACTGCCGTGATGCTTTCCCAATTAATGGTTTTGGCATTGGAACGAGTCAGCATATTCGCCACCGTCACGACATCGGCATAGCTGGCGCGGGTGTTCACCGTTTCGCGATCGACATGCTCACTTGCCATTGGTATCTCAACCAACTCCGTTGGAAACCCCCAGGTTCTCAGCAAACGCGCGCCTGCCAATGCGCTGTATTTCCGCACGAGCGTGGTAACCGTTTTGTCATCAACCGGCAGATTCTTGTCCGCGATGTAGAGCAGCAGCGGCAACCTGCCGATGTCGTGGATCAGCCCTGCCAGCATGGCTTCATCCTGGGTCAGATGCTTCTGGCTTTTGGCCAGCACGTAACAGATTGCTGCCACTTCGCGGCTGTGTTCCCAGAACTCAACAAGATGTTTCTTGAGGGCAGGGGCCTCGATGGTTGAAAGATTGTCCATCGAAATCGAAACGACCAGATTGCGCAGCTTCTCGTAACCTATGCGGGCGACGGAAGCATTGATGCTGTACACCTTCGGTTTGCGGGTATATAGAGTCCCGTTTGCGGCCTTGAGCAATTGAGCGACAAATGCCGGATCGGCAGTGAGCACAGGTGCGATCTTTCCGGCAGTGTTCTTTATATTGTCCAGCATGATCATTACCTTGGCAGCCCATGCGGGCATCGCTGGCAGCACCAAATCGTTGCGAAACATTGCCTCGGAAAGCTCTTCGGCAATCGTGTTTGAAGTAGAAGTCAACATTTTAATCCCCCTTTTAATCATATTTGGAACGGTTCAAACAAAGATTCTGGGAGTCGTTTTTTTTCATTCGGACTTCAGATAATCCGACTCCGCACCCTCGGTTTGAGAAGCATCACCACCGCGCGAGCAGGCTACGGCACATTCACCAACATGAAAATATGTACTATTACGTAATGAAAACCCAAGCAAATCAGTACGGTGACTGCATTGAATCTGCAGTTGAAGAATGCGTGTGCGAAAGAATCGGGTCTTGCCAGGGGAAGGGGATGTTCTGGTTTTGATCTCAATTTCCGTTGCTGCAAAGCCATTGAGATGCTGATGCCTTTGAATTCTTTGGCGTCAGTGCACGTATGGTCGGCGGCGCGAGCCGGTTCATCCGCCGCCCATTTGGCGCTATCATTCAGCCCCTGCAACTTCGAGCTTTACTCATGCAAACGCGCAAGCCAATCAATATCCCCGTCGTTGCCGCCACCGCGCAGGAAGACGCCACATCCGACAGCAACTGCACCGGCAACGAGCTGGTCGCGCTCATGGTGCTGGGCGACAGCATGGTGCCGGAATTCATCGAGGGCGAAATACTGGTCATCGAAATGGGCGCACCGGCAACGGAAGGCGCATTCGTGATCGCGGAAGTGGAGAAAGACGACTTCATCTTCCGCCAGCTCCAGCGCAATGCGCAAGGTGGCTGGCAACTGCACGCGCTCAACCCCGCCTATCCCGACACCGCCATTTCCGGCCTGGAGATCATCAAGGGCGTGGTCACCCACAAGAAAAAGCCGGGCTCGCGCAAGTCGGTCAAGTTCTACGGGGCGCAGAAGGCGCATTGAGACAGGTGAAGGATATTCAGTTTCCCGTTCACTTTGTGCCCGTCGAAGGGTGTTGGGCTTTCAGGAAGCTACGCCGTTCGCCCTGTCTGTCGAAAGGTATCGGCTTCTCGTAACAGGTTTTTCAATGCAGTTCCTGTCAATTGCTTCAGCAAGGAGGGAAACATGAAAAAGACCGTCGCATTCTTGATGTCATCGCTGCTCTGTCTGTTGTCGTTCAATCTCCACGCCGCCGAAAAAGACTCTCCCGACTGCAAGGATCACCCGCTCCTGCCCAGAATGCCGGGCTATTACATCCTGGGCTGCGCTGTAAGCGACGCCAATTTCGACATGGAAGCCGCGCCGGGCAAGCCCGCCGAAACTACACACGTCGAAGGCAAATCCACGGCGATACTCTACAGGCCGCAGCCCGAGCTCAAGACCAAGCCCAACCGGCAACAGATGCTCGGCAATTTCGAGAATGGCATCAAGCAATACGGCGGCACGCTCGCCGGCTTGGCCAACACCGCACCGGTCTATAAGTTGGCCGATGGCGGCAGGGAGGTCTGGGTCATCGTGATGGCCAATGACATCAGCGGCGGGCTCGCCTACCGCATCATCGAGAAAGAAGACCTGGTCCAGACGAAAGAGGACGAATCGCAGCGCGACGACCTCAACTGCAAGAGATTCGCGTCCCCGCTATTTGCCCTTATCCCCGGCTACCTGATCTGCGGCTGCGGCGAAGGCGAATCCAGAACCCGCGACGTCAAGATCGCAAAAGGCAAAGCCTTGGAAACCATCCAAATTCGGGGCGCGATGACGCAAGTGAGTTATTGCCCGCAGGAAGAAAGCGCCGCAAAGAACAACCCAAAAGTACGCCGCAGTTTCGAGAACGACATCAAGAAGCAGGGCGGCACCTTTATCGGCAAGACAGTCAAGGCGCCCGGGATCGACGTCTATAAGCTGACCCAAGACGGCAAGGAAACCTGGATCGAAGTGTGGACCGAAGAGAGCGGCAACTATAACTACGTTGTTAGCCGATGATGTGAAGGCCTGTATCAGGCTGCTCAGCGCCAACTGATTGCTGAATTGAAAGCCCGGCGATGCCGGGCTTTTTCAATGGAAGAGATTTTGATGCAGGGGCCTGTTAGCTATGGATATTTTCATGTGCTGACTTCAAGCATCTAATGGCCGGACCAAGAATACCCGCAACACAACCGTCAACTACTTGCTAAATGAACCAGACACAAAACCCTCAAATATGATACGGTCTTTGTCCTGCTGATCGCAGATAGTGCTAGCAGGTCGAAAAAACAAAAAAAACCAAGTTCGCCGCTTTAGTGAAACACCCTCAGGAGGGGAGTTCATGCAAAAATTTTGTTTCTCCATAAGGACTCGCGATGGCTTGCCGATCGCGCGCCTGATGATTTCAGGCAGGGATCAAGATGAAGCTGAACGCAAACTAAAGCAGATGTACCGCTTCTGTGAAATAGTCAGTTGCGCATCGGAGCGTCAAGCAATGGTAACAAAAGGGCAGAACACCTATATCGGCGGCCTCGCCTCGTTTCTCGCCAAACAAGAAAGTATTTCCGGGTAGCAAGCAAACCGCTACTTGATCAGAAGTGATCATGGCATAGCACGGTTTCCGGTCATCAAATACGGTCACCGTGGCCTATCCCCGATTGTTACTCGCCCCTGCAATCCTCACCGGAATGCCACGCACCCCGGCCTCATGCGCTTCATCGCGCCAGACAGCGAAGACATCGGCGTTCCCATTGCGTGCAGGCGTTAGCGTTTGAGCAATGCCGAGAAAACCTGCTGTGCCAAATCACCAACAGCCTGCAGCGGATGGGCGCGTATTTCCTTTTCCTGTTCCGCCATCATCAGGAATAAACCATCCAGCGCCTTGCGCGTGATGTAGTCGTCCAGGTGGGCGTCCTGCTGCTTGACCAACCCGAGCTTGACGCCTTTCCCGGCGAAGCGGTCATAGCTCCTGGCGAGGCTCACTTTCTTCATGGATTGAGTGACGATGGGTTTGAATCTCTCGCCCAATGCATTTTCCGTATTACGGCGGAAATATTGCGTGGCGGCATCGTCGTTGCCGAGCAGGATGTCCTTGGCGTCGGTCACTGTCATATTCTTCACTGCGCCGACGAGCAGCTTCTTTGCTTCCGGCACGGCGGTTTCGGCGGCGCGGTTCATCGAGGTGATCAGCTCATCCGAATACTTGCCCAGGCCGAACTTGCGCATGGTGCGGTCGGCCTTTTGCAGATTCTCCGGCAGCGGGATGCGCACTTTGGCGTTGCCCAGATAACCATTCTCCTTGGCGAGGTTGCGCACGGCGGTCTCCGCGCCTTGGGTGAGCGCCTGCTTCAGGCTGTCGGCTTGTTGTTGCGCAGTAAATTGCGCCAGCCCCGAAGGTTGCGAGGCGGGCGCATTCGACGTCGCGGCGGGTTGTTTCAGATCGTCGAGCGTGGCCTTGAGATCGTTCATGTTGAACGCACCGGCGGACAAACTGAACGCCAGCATGCCGGGCAACAGGGCGCGCCACTTCATCCCAATAACCATGATTTCTCCACGAAGCAGGGTAAGCAGATAGTCCGCGTAGCGGATGCTTGCAAATACACGAAATAAATCAATTGAACACTTCCTCTTGGAAACTCACCCAAATGGTGAGGCTGAAATGCATTGTATACAAATGAATCGGTTGGGGAGTGTCGGGAATGTCGGGACCGATCCCGCCAAGCTCAGACCCTGACTATTCCTTTGGGGAAAGTCCGTCACACCGGCGAAGGCCGGTGTCCAGTTTATTGAAGAGGGGTATGCAGGCAACCCGCGTAGCGGATGCTCGCAAAGCACTGGATTCCGGCCTTCGCCGGATAACCAGCCACTTGCCAGCTTGCAGGCTTATTGATTCGGCCAGATTATGTTTGAACTCAGAAGTTCATCATACCCCAACCCCTCCCAGCCTCCCCTTATCAGGGGAGGAGCAGACTCTGCTCTCCCCCTGATAAGGGGGAGTTGGAGGGGGTTGGGTTCAAACTTCACTTGGCCGGATCAATAGTGGATTGGCTATAACCAATCACTTGGCAGCTTGCTGCCTTAGTGAGATGGCTAGTTGTTTCACCAGTAGTTACATCAATGACGAATGAGGGCTTAATCAGACCTTCACTTTGGTTATTTTTTCTGACTATTTCTTGGCTTAGTTAGCGGCTTTGCATAGTGCGATTCGAAGGCGTAGCATTTTAGTCAGGCTTGTAGCCGGCATGGGCAAGCTGATTATGCTGGAACCGGTAAAACATCTTCTTCGCATATCCCCACACAAGCAATTAAATGTGCCGGCGCCTAGCCTTTCGTGACAGGTCGCTTCCAGTAGCAATCAACTAAAGGAGAGCAATCATGAGCACAGCTACAAAAAGAAAACAGTCGTCGGCAACGGCTGAAAAACCAAACCCTTCGCTTGAAAAACCGAACGAGCAATCGCTGAATACCGCCTTGTATGACCGTTTCGTCGAACAGTCGCGCGAAGCATTTGAGCATGGCAAAGAAAAAGGTCATGCAGCGTGGGAAAAGGCGATGGACCATGCACGCCAGCAGATGGAGGCGGCAGGTAGTTTCAGTGCAGAGCAGGGCGAAGCTTTCAAGCGCTTCCTGCTCCGGGACCTTGAGCAGACAGGAGTCGAAATGCAACGCCTTGGCAAAGAAGCGAAGGTAAGTCTGCATCCCGCGCGGGTGAGTGCCGGCGCACTGTCCTCATTGGCCAAAGTTCTCGGCGCCGCCGGCAGCATGCTGACCGGCCTTTCCGAAAAAGCCGAGCATGCACTGGTCTATCAGAGCGGTGAGATCACCATGGCCGGTACGCTCACATGCTCCACCTGCGGCGAGGTGGTTCGCTTGAGTAAAACATCCGTGGTGCCGGTTTGCGACAATTGCCTGGGCACCACTTTCCGCAAGGGATACTGATACGCCGCGTCGTTCGCGGTGGAATGCACGCCAGCCTGGCAGCGAAGAGATGGAAGAGGTGCTTGGCTGGCGCTGCTGTGGGCGGTCGTGGACTTGAAGAAGCGGGCAAGAGCGCTTGATCTACTAGGGCAATTCAGTGCCCCGGGCTTTTCAGTGGAAAGTATTTTGATGAGTGACCCCATTAGCCTGCATTAGCCTGCAGAAAAACCGATCTCATAATAATGTTCTGTTTGCAGTTTTGGTCTTGCTCTTTGTGCTGACAAAGGCGCGCACTTATTGATTCTTAATTGCTCTGAATTGGAACTGGCACAGTCCAGGAGTCGCCCTTAAAGAAGAAAGTCTGAAGCGGTTTTTTACACGTAACATTAACGGCGGAGTTTTTCTTGTTCATGGTGGCTTCCAATGGCTCAAGACACTTTCCGACAAATATATCTGTGCTGAAAAAGCCCGCTGTTTGTTTTGAATGGGTTTGTTTTAACAAAGCAACCGCAGCTTCCCTGACATTAAAGAGAAGTTCAAAACTGCCGCGGGGGGCGGTGACGTTGATGATCACGTCCCATTGGTCTTTTCGGGAATAACCACTCAAAGCCTTTGTGCAATAAACCATAACGCTTTTGTTGGACAAACCATAACTCTTTGGTACCCATTTCACTTTGAGCGGCACTACGCACTTTGGGACGAGTGATCTCAAATCTGGATCGCCGACAACCCAATCAGTGTGATTGATTGAATTGTGCTTTGCCATAAATCTTCTGGCTTCTTCCCGGATTTCATAAAGCCCATGTGTTATATCCGTTGTGTGATCGCCTTCAATGCCGTGGTAGGTTTTGTGATTATCATCAATATTCTGGTCGCAGTAACCATCGCTTGCCATGGACAGCATGACGATGCCTGCAATCAATATGATGATGGCATGATTACTCAATCGTAACTGTTCCAACATACTTGCCCTCCTTGTCCATTCGATTGGAGATTAGGTACCTATAGAGCACATTCCACATTTCCAGTTGGTACATCGTCACGCAGCCTTCGGACACATTGCCAACGTGAACAAAGTTGCTGTTGTGTGTCGTCGCATTTTCGATTAGAAACCATACGGTGTGATATTTAAGTCCAGAATAACCGCCTGGGCCTGTTACATAAAAATTGGTAAAATCTTCTCGGCCCGCTGCTTCTGGCGCACGTATTTTATAAGTTCCTTTTGGCAATGGTTTGGAGTGTAGTATTTGATCACGATAGGGACTATTTGTATTTGTCTCTATAAATGGCACATCAGAGTCCAACGTAATTCTGGCCTGCTTCCCATCAAAAGAAAGTGTCGCCCATAGCTGGTTGTATTTCTCTTTTTTTGGTTGTGAGAACTCCCAGCTCCTCCCAATAATCTTCGCAGTGATATTCGCGCCCTTGCCGCGCGTTGTCTTGATGAGGCATTTTTCGGAATTCTCTTTCGAGAGGCTGGCCGTCTCCCCCTTATACCGTCCCTCCTGCACGATAAAATACGTCCGCGTTTCGTTTTCCTTGGTGGGCTCTCCATTTTTGCCCCGCTTCTTCATCAGAACGACTTTGACGAATTCGGGCACTGACACTTTGCTCTTCCCATCCAGAAGAATCATCAGCCATCCCGATTCATCGATGGATTTCGTGTAGCGTGTTTCGATAGTGGCGTTATGAACGCTTCCCGTCCTTGTATTCATAGACACGCTTATTTCAGCCATTTATTGAGCTCCCATCCTCGGAAATGTGTCCAATGTAGATTTCAACTATTTGTTCCTCATCAGCGAAATAACGGTCAGTCTTGCCGTCGTCATCCGTGTATCCACGTATAAGCTCGCCTGATTGCAGCTTGACTGTGAATGGCAAATTGCTCAGAACATTGCCTTCTTCGTCTGCGATTTTTACTTGCTCATCGTGTTGCTGGATTGAGTTGGACTTGGCAGCCGCCTTACTCGCCGCCTTAGCGCCAGAACCCGCACCCCCCATCATCTCCGCCATCTGCCCCGCAATCGCCACACTGCTCCCCTCAATGGCAACCGTAGCACCTCTGATACTCAACTTCCCATCCCTAATCTCAACACTCCCGCCCCCCTGTTCGATGGAAATCGGCCCGCCCTCGGAGAGCAGGGTGATGGCATTAGCAGCATCAATCGAGAGGCTCCCTTGCTGCACAGTGATGCTGTTGTCCCCATCCATCACCCGCACCGACATGTCTTTGCCGGTTTCGATGATCAAGTCCTGCCCCGAGGTCAATGAGATGTCCTTGTCCTCTGCGCTCAGTTTGATGTTGTCCTTGGCGGTGAGGGCAATGTCGGTGGCAGCGTTGAAGGCGATGTCTTTCTTGTTGGTCTGCAGAGTGTGTTTGTTCTCCACCGTAATGGTCTGGTCGTTGCCGGTGATCAGGGTATGGGTGTCGCCGGATTCGAAGTTCATGGTCTTCTTGGCGTAGAACTCGGCCAGTCCTTCTTCGGTGCGCAGGGCCAGTTTGTGGCCGTCGCTGTTGGCGTCGAGGCTGAGGATGTTCTTTTGATCCTTGGTGTGCAGGTTGATTTTCTCGCTATCGGCCAGGTCGTCCATCAGCAGTTCGTTGCCGGCGAAGGTGCGCACGGTGTGGTGGCTGGCGTTGGCGCTGGTGACGGGGCTGGTGGTGGCGGGGTTGGCGATGGCGCCGAGGATGACGGGGCGGTCCGGATCGCCGTTCATGCAGGCGATGATGACTTCGGTGCCCGCGTGCAGGGGGAAGTGCATGCCGTAGTTGGCACCGGCCGAGGGTTGCATCATGCGTACCGGGTGGCTGGCTTCACCGGCATTGGTGCTGGCTACGTCGAACAGGGGTTTGAGGCGGTAGCGGCCTTGGTCGTCCAGATAGGCGTAGTCGCCGCCGGTAGATTCGATCTTTGCTGTGAGGGTGCCGAGTACCAGCGGGATGCGCTTGCGATCTACCGGAGGACGGTAAGGGGTGTCCTTTTTGATGAGGATTGCTTCGTTGTGGTAGGTCTGGCCGGTGGCAGCGAGCGATTGGGCGCCGCCAAAGGCGAAGGCATTTGACTGGTTGCCCTGATGCAGCACGGACACCACCAGGTAGTCGCCGTTGTACCTGTCCTGCGGGTGGCCGCTGATGGAGAAGGTGGTGCCTGCAAGGATGCCCCGGCAGTTGGTCTCCGCCGCATAGGTTTCGCGCTGGCAGTCATACATTTGCTGGCGACGGCGCGTTCGCCATATATATAGTCTGTGCCGACGGCGGGGATCTTGCTGGTGGTGGCACTCAGCACTCACAACCACCGATGTACCATCTTGATGGTGAAAAGGACAACAACCCCAATGATCGGTGGAAGGCTCAACCAGAGAACGGCTGACCTTGTCCAGGTGCTAGGCCCTTGGGTGAATAAAGACCAGATAACAAACACCAGAAAGATAAGGTTCAGCGCTGCGACGATGTGTAGAACGATATACGACGCCGGAATCTGCGCATTCTGTCGGCTGAAAAAATGGAACCAGCCAAGGAGTAGATACGCTGCAATCTGGACTGCAAAAATCGACATGAAAAGCGTTTTCATGGGTTACCCTTATCAATAATAATTGAAATTCACGCAAGCATACTACCTGACGAGTTTTAGTCCTTTGCGTATTCCGGTCGCGTTCCCCCTGCGGGGAGATCAATCACGCCAGGTTGGAAAGGAAACACCTCCTCGCGAAGGTAACGCTCCACTTCTGGCTTGAAGGGCTTTCTATCCTTGAAGAAATTCATCAACCGCTTGGTGGCGTTAAATGCATCCGTCATCCCAGGAGACTCATAACTGTCCGCCGTCGAGTGCTTCTTTGGATCTTGCTTGTTGTAGTCCTGAAACGTTTTAACCTGGTTCGTTTTTTCGTCTCGCCATGTGTGTGATCTTGAGAACGAGTCCTGCATCATGTGGCACAACTTGCCGAGATGGAACAATCCTTTGCCTTTGAAATCGCTTCCCGACGAGAAGGCGAGGCCTCGGTCATACCACGCCCCAGCCTTTGAGATGATCGATTCGAGTACTTGGCGATTTGTTGGATTGCCGGTCGGGCACATGCAGTGATAATACTGGAGGTCGCCGTGATGTGATCGGAAAGCGAGCGTGCCTTCTTTGTTTATCTCTCGCCAAGCCTTGGTGTAGCTCGTTTCTACGCTGTCTTCATCGGCACAAGGCACATCAGGCCATGCACAACCCTCATCCAGTCGGTTGTCGTACGGAAGTTTGACGGCCTTTGCGGCGTTCTTGGTAATTTGTTCGTGGGCTGCCCCGGCGCCTCGAATGGTGTAGAACTCGACATCCACTACCTGACCATTACGGAGCGTAACCGTACCGTGATCGTCATCTGGTTCATCAATATCCAATATGTACTGCAATCTTGTGCTGCGAGACACTTCGGACGTGCTGACGTGATAGTTGATAGATTTGGCGCTGGAAGCGACATTTTTTTGCGCGAATTCGAACGTTGCGTAAGCAAAATCCTTGTCCAGCAATTCATGAAAGTGCACGCAATCGGCGGCAAAGAATGTTCCTTCATCCCCAGGCGCGTCACCACCGAGCGAGGAATAGTGGTTTCGGTGTACGTGGTCGATGTGGTGACCGAACTCCTCGGCCATGACCAAAAACAGTTGCCAGCGTTTCTCTGGCGAATCCTTCCCTTGGATGATTAGGGATTCCAAAAGATAGATGGTACCGTCGCGATAGTAACCGAACGACTTGTCCGGCATCGTATCCACGAATTCATACTTAGGCTGGGGGAAGGTGCCATCCTGAAAGTCGCGCCATAGCTGATCGATCATTTCCTGCTTGATGTCATCGCCGAATATGGCCCAGATGCCATCATCAAATTCACTCCTATCTCGCTTATGGTAGGGAATGCCGGATTTCTTCCAGAAGTGATCGTCGACAGCGATCACCTCCAATTCAATGTCATGAGTGGAAGTTGCTGCAACCGCAGCAGGCGCCGCCTTACTCGCTGCCTTAGCGCCAGAGCCCCCACCCCCCATCATCTCCGCCATCTGCCCCGAAACCGCCACACTGCTGCCCTCGATAGCAACCGTCGTCCCCCGGATACTCAGCTTCCCATCATTGAACTCAATCTTCCCGCCCCCCTGCTCGATGCTCAGCGGGCCGCCCTCGGCGAGGATGGTGATGGCGTTGGCCGCATCAATGGATACGCTGCCCTGTTCCACCGTAATGCTGTTATCCCCATCCATCACCCGCACCGACATGTCATTACCCACCTCAACAATCAAGTCCTGCCCCGAGGTCAAAGAGATGTCCTTGTCCTCCGCACTCAGCTTGATGTTGTCCTTGGCCGTCAGGGCGATGTCGGTGGCGGCGTCAAACGCGATATCTTTCTTGTTGGTTTGCAGGCTGTGTTTGTTCTCTACCGTAATCGTCTGATCGTTGCCGGTGATCAGGGTATGGGTGTCGCCGGATTCGAAGTTCATGGTCTTCTTGGCGTAGAACTCGGCCAGGCCTTCTTCGGTGCGCAGGGCCAGTTTGTGGCCGTCGCTGTTGGCGTCCAGAGACAGGATGTTCTTCTGGTCTTTGGTGTGCAGGTTGATCTTCTCGCTATCGGCCAGGTCGTCCATGGTCAGTTCGTTGCCGGCGAAGGTGCGCACGGTGAGGTGGCTGGCGTTGGCGCTGGTGACGGGGCTGGTGGTGGCGGGGTTGGCGATGGCGCCGAGGATGACGGGGCGGTCTGGATCGCCGTTCATGCAGGCGATGATGACTTCCGTACCCGCGTGTAGCGGGAAGTGCATGCCGTAGTTGGCACCGGCCGAGGGTTGCATCATACGCACCGGATGGCTGGCTTCACCGGCATTGGTACTGGCCACGTCGAACAGGGGTTTGAGGCGGTAGCGGCCTTGGTCGTCGAGATAGGCGTAGTCGCCGCCGGTGGATTCGATTTTGGCAGTGAGGGTGCCCAATACCAGCGGGATGCGCTTTCTATCTACCGCTGGGCGGTAGGGGGTGTCCTTTTTGATGAGGATTGCTTCGTTGTGGTAGGTCTGGCCGGTGGCAGCGAGCGATTGGGCGCCGCCGAAGGCGAAGGCATTTGACTGGTTGCCCTGATGCAGCACGGACACCACCAGATAGTCGCCGTTGTACCTGTCCTGCGGG
>JAUSBC010000006.1 GCA_030652215.1 Sideroxyarcus sp. | reverse complement strand
TTCAAAATTACCGATACCCACAAGACCATTTCTGTGGTTTACAAAGGCATTCTTCCCGACCTGTTCAAGGAAGGCAAAGGCGTGGTGGCCCAGGGCAAGCTGGAGGCCGACAACGTATTTCGCGCGGAAGAAGTGCTGGCCAAGCATGACGAAAACTACATGCCGCCGGAAGCCGTCGATGCGATCAACAAGGCGGAAGCGGCCAAGGCTGCGGACAAGCAGACCGGCGCATCATCCGCAGAATATCCCGTAGCCAAATAATTATTGAAAGCATCAGCATGATTCCAGAGATCGGTAATTTCGCACTCGTTGTTGCACTGTTTCTTTCCCTCATCCTGGGGGTGCTCCCCATCGTCGGGGCGGCGCGCGGCGATCAGGTGATGATGGGCTCGGCGCGCACCCTGTCGTTCGGGCAGTTCGTTCTGGTGGGCGTCGCCTTTGTTTGCCTGGTGCAGGCCTTCATCGTCAACGATTTCTCCGTTCTGTATGTGGCGCAAAACTCCAACTCGCAATTGCCGACGGCGTACCGTGTGGCGGCAGTCTGGGGCGGCCACGAGGGTTCGCTGTTGTTGTGGACGTTTATCCTCTCGATCTGGACAATCGCCGTCGCGACGTTCAGCCGGCATCTGCCGCAGGAAATGGTGGCGCGCGTGCTCGGCGTGATGGGCCTCGTTTCTACCGGCTTCCTGCTGTTCATGCTGCTGACTTCCAATCCGTTTGATCGTCTGTTACCCGCCGCAATGGACGGACGTGACCTGAATCCGTTGCTGCAGGACCCCGGCCTGGTGATCCACCCGCCAATGCTGTACATGGGTTACGTCGGCTTCTCCGTCGCGTTCGCATTCGCGATTTCCGCGCTGCTGGGCGGCAAACTCGATTCCACTTGGGCACGCTGGTCGCGTCCGTGGACGACGGTGGCATGGGTGTTCATGACCATCGGCATTGCGCTCGGCAGCTGGTGGGCATATTACGAATTGGGCTGGGGCGGCTGGTGGTTCTGGGACCCGGTCGAAAACGCATCCTTCATGCCGTGGCTGGTGGGCACGGCGCTGATACACTCCTTGGCGGTCACGGAAAAACGCGGTGCGTTCAAGAGCTGGACGGTATTGCTTGCCATTGCGGCATTCTCGCTCAGCCTGCTGGGTACCTTCCTGGTGCGTTCCGGCGTGTTGTCCTCGGTACATGCGTTTGCGACCGACCCCAAGCGTGGCGTGTTCATTCTGGCTTTCCTCGTCGTGGTCATCGGCTCTTCCCTGGTACTGTTCGCCTGGCGTGCGCCCAAGATCGGGCTGGGAGGAAAGTTCGATATCATTTCGCGCGAGTCCATGCTGCTCACCAATAACGTATTGCTGTCGGTAGCTTCCGCCTCGGTGTTCCTCGGCACGCTGTATCCATTGTTCATGGATGCGCTCGGTTTCGGCAAACTCTCCGTTGGCCCCCCTTATTTCAATACCGTATTCGTGCCCCTGATGGTTCCTCTGGTTGTAATGATGGGCCTCGGCCCCATTGCCCGCTGGAAACAGGCCAGCATGCCGGACATCTGGGTGCGTGTGCGCTGGGCCTTGGGGGCGAGCATGGCTGTTGCTCTGTTGCTCCCGCTGGTGCTGGGTCAATGGACGCCACTCATTGCGTTGGGACTGTTGTTGGCATCTTGGGTGATCACGACTGCGTTGCTTGATCTGCGCAAACGTATTGCGGGTTCGGGTACGTTCTGGCAGCGTCTGAAAATCCCGGCGCGCAGTTACTACGGCATGCTGCTGGCTCACCTCGGTATCGCGGTGTTTGTCATCGGCGTGACCATGGTCAAAGGATATGAAACCGAGCGCGACGTGCGCATGGATGTCGGCGACACCCTAGAGGCGGGAGGTTACGTGTTCCGCTTCGACGGCGTGAGCGAACAACAGGGTCCCAACTACATCGCCTCGGAAGGGCGCGTCAGCGTAAGCAAGGACGGCAAGCCGGTCACCGTGTTGCACCCCGAGAAACGTATCTACAACGCATCCGGCATGCCGATGACCGAGGCGGCGATTCGCACCGGCCTGTTGCGCGATCTGTATGTGTCGCTGGGCGAGCCGATTCCGGGCACGGATGCGTGGGCCGTGCGCGTATATATCAAACCTTTCGTGGACTGGATATGGGCGGGTTGTCTGCTGATGTCGCTGGGCGGCATATTGGCAATCAGCGACCGTCGTTATCGAATCCACGCGCGCAAGACACAAGCCGCCACCGGCGGAGCGAATTTGAAGGAGAAGACAGCATGATGCGCTTCACAATGCCTTTGGTGATTTTCCTGGTATTGGCGGCTTTCCTGTTCGTCGGATTGGGGCTCAATCCGCGCGAAGTACCGTCGCCGCTGATAGACAAACCGGCGCCCGCTTTCAATTTGCCACAGTTGCACGACACCGCCAAGCGCTTCTCCCCGGAAGAAATGAAGGGCAAAGTCTGGATGCTCAATGTGTGGGCTTCCTGGTGCGTATCGTGCAAGGAAGAGCACCCGGTATTGATGTCGCTGGCACAGCAAAATATTGTGCCGATCTACGGGCTCGATTACAAAGATAAAAGGGAAGATGGACTGAGGTGGTTGGCTATGGGCGGAGATCCCTACACCCTGAGCGCGATGGATAGCGACGGCCGCATCGGTATCGACTACGGCGTCTACGGCGTGCCGGAAACTTACGTCATCGACAAACAGGGCATCATCCGCTACAAGCAGATCGGCCCGGTCACCCATCAAAGCCTGCGCGAGACGATATTGCCACTGGTTGCGGAGTTGCAGAAAAAATGAAAAAACTACTGATCCTGTTGTTCTGTCTGCTGCCGGTGTTTTCCCATGCCGGCGAAGCGCAAGACATGGCCGCCGACCCGGTGCTGGAAAAACGCATGATCGGCCTGGCGGAGAAGTTGCGCTGCCTCGTTTGCCAGAATGAATCGCTGGCGAGCTCGCACGCCGAACTGGCGCAAGACCTGCGCCGCGAAGTGCGCGACCAGATGGCGCAGGGCAAGGACGACCAGGAGATTCTCGACTACCTGGTGGCGCGCTACGGCGACTTCGTGCTGTACGAACCGCCGGTGAAGAGTTACACCCTGCTGCTCTGGTTCGGTCCATTTGCTCTGTTGCTGATTGGCGGAGGCTTGCTGTATTACCAGTTGCGCAAACGGCGCCAGACAGTGCAGGAATCCGTACTCACCCCCGAAGCGCAAAAACGCGCTGAATCCCTACTCGGCGAAGAAGAGAGCAAATGACAATATTCTGGTTAATCTGTGCGGCACTATTGATCGTCGCCATCCTGTTTGTCGTCGTGCCGCTGTGGCGCGGCACTTCCGTAAGCAACTCCGTGGAGCGCGATGCCGCAAATCTGGAAATCCTGCGCGACCAGATCGCCGAAATGGATGCGGATCTGAAAAACGGCTTGCTCACGCCGGAGCTGCACGAGCAGGGCAAGCACGAACTGCAAGTCCGTCTGCTGGAAGAAGTCGGCGATAGCGGGCGCACCGAAGCGGCGGGCAAGCCAAATCCGTTCAAGATCACGGCTGTCGTGCTGGCGCTGTTGCTGCCGCTGGCCTCGGTGGGACTGTACCTGCAACTTGGCAATCCGGATGCGCTTCAGCCCGTGCATGGCGCGATCGCCATGCCGCGCAGCCAGGACGACCTTGCGGCGCTCGAGGCCAGGGTGGCGCAGAACCCGGACGATCCCGAGGCACTGGTGGTGCTGGCGCGTTCCTATGTCGAACTCGAACGCTATGCCGACGGCTCCAGGTTGTACGAAAGCCTGGTCAAAATAATTTCCGACGAACCCATCCTGTGGGCGGACTACGCCGATGCGCTGGCGATGACACAAGGCAGCTTGCGCGGCCGTCCGACCAGCTTGCTGGAGCGTGCGCTGGAACTCAACCCCAACCATGAAAAATCGCTGGCGCTGTCCGGAACGGCAGCCATGGAACGCGGCGATTATCAGGCTGCCGTTCGGCATTGGGAAAAACTGCTCAAGCTGCTTCCCCCGGACGACACGCAGAACGCGGGGATGATTGCGGACGCCGTTGCCCAAGCGCGCCATATGCTGGCGCAAAGCAAAGGAGGCAAAGGCGTTCCCGCGCCAGACCAGATCAATGAACCGGCCGCTCGCGCGCAGGCATCGACGTCCGGCAAAGAGCGCATCACCGGAACCGTGACGCTGAGCGCTCCACTCAAGAGTCTGGTCGACCCGAACGACACGGTGTTCGTGCTGGCACGAGCCGCACAGGGACCCAAGATGCCGTTGGCGATCGTACGCAAACAGGTAAAGGACCTGCCGTTCAGCTTTTCGCTGGACGACAGCATGGCGATGCAGCCGGAAATGAAAATGTCCAACTTCGACCAACTGGTTGTGGTGGCGCGCGTCTCGAAGTCCGGCAATGCGATGCCGCAGCCGGGCGACCTGATGGGCATGAGCAAGCCGCTGGCATTGGGCACCAAGGGTATCAAGGTCGACATCGACCAGCTGGTCCGTTAAACGGCAGCGACCGGGCTGCAAATGAAAAGGGCTGACGCATGATGCGTCAGCCCTTATTTTTTGGCTCCCCG
The DNA here is from genome assembly GCA_030652215.1 of Sideroxyarcus sp. Lineage (GTDB taxonomy): Bacteria > Pseudomonadota > Gammaproteobacteria > Burkholderiales > Gallionellaceae > Sideroxyarcus. The sequence continues at coordinate 903 of JAUSBC010000006.1, read as the reverse complement.
ACCTGGACTCGAGCCAGGGGCCTGCGCTACGGCGCGGTTCATGCACTCAGGCTTCGCCTCCGGCTTACGCACTCATCGCACGCATCCTGTCAATTTTCTCGATAGCAGCCTGATAGAGATCATGGTCGGAATCGGGGTTGTTGCGGTCTGGATGATGTGCGCTACGGATTTTCCTCAGTTTAGTCATACAGTCTGGCAGGTCATGTACCTTGGTCACTCGGTCACCGTTCTTGGCCATCACGCGTTGAAGTTCAGCCTCTGCAGCTTCGCGAGTGTCATATAACAGCTTGCTGCCAAGGCGCCAACCATCCTGGTTTTTGCGTGGTGATAACTTTTCTTTCCCATCAAACCAGACCCATTTGCCGGTATCGGGATCCTGTTCAAAAAGAATGGTAGTGATGGCGTAGGTGTAAACGGGCGGTTCGATTTCCTTGGCAAATAGATTGATGATCTTGCCGACAGTCCTCACCGTCGCAAGGTAATACGCGCCTGCCTCATGCGGGCAGAACGCGCTACTGTGCGTTGGTTCAGGCTTGCTGTCGTTACTCGATGAATTCATTTCAGCCATGCGGCTGAGTGCTTTGCGTTGTGCGTTTGTCACTGGTATTGCTCCATTTGTATCTTTTTGCGACTTGGCAGCTTTTATTGCGAGCTGCGGATTTTTTGGGATTTCGCCCCAAAATAAAAAGGCCACCTCGAAAGATGGCCCTCAATATACTGGCTCCCCGACCTGGACTCGAACCAGGGACCTGCGGATTAACAGTCCGTCGCTCTACCGACTGAGCTATCAGGGAATTGATGAGGGCGCTATACTAATGATTGTGAGCCTCGTGGTCAATAAGAGAAACGGTGTGTTGTGAAGATTTCGGTACTTTTGCGGCGAAAGTCATTTTTTAATGCGGG
>JAUSBC010000004.1 GCA_030652215.1 Sideroxyarcus sp. | reverse complement strand
TGCAGCTTGAAGCGCGTCTTGTCGTGATTGAAATCCCAGCTCTGCCAGTTGCGCGTGTTGTGGCAGGTCTGGCAATCCGTGCCCAGCGTGCGTTTGTGCACTTCTTTATCCTGCTTTTCGTGGCAGGACCAGCAGTCCGATTTCGCGTCCTTGAATTTCGGGGTCAGGTGGCATTTCTTGCACTCGACCAGCAGGTGCTTGCCGGTCAGCGGGAAACGCGACACCAGATGGTTGAAATCGGACTTTTTCCAGGATTGCTCGCGGTGGCATGCTTCGCATTTCTTGCCTTCCTGTCCTTCGTGCTTGTCGTCTTTCTTGTGGCACGAATAGCAGTCCTGCTTGAGTTTGTCCTTGTAGATGTCGCCCTTGTGGCAATCCACGCATTTGATGTCGCGATGCTTGCCCAGCAACGGGTATTTGGTTTTCTTGTCGTGGTCGAAGGGAATCTCCTTCCAGTTGCGCTCGGTGTGGCAGGTTTCGCATTTCGGGCCGAATTTGCCTTTGTGCTTGTCGTTTTTACGGTGGCAGTCATTGCACAGCGTGGGCGTGTTCTTGTATTTGTGTTTCAAATGGCAGGCTATGCATTTCACCTCCTTGTGCTTGCCCAGCAACTCGAACTTGGTTTTGCTGTGGTCGTAGTGCGTCGTTTTCCAATCTTTTTCCTCGTGGCAATTCTGGCACTCCGGCCCCAGGCGGCCCTTGTGCTTGTCCGCCTTTTCGTGGCAACTGTTGCACTTGACGGGGGCGTCGCGATATTTCTTCTGCGGCGGATGGCAGTCCTTGCACAGCACTTTGCTGTTCAAATGAGCGCCTTTCAGCGTGTAGCCCGTGGTCTCGTGATCGAAGCCGTCGGTCTCCAGTTCTGCAACACGCGCATCGCGACCTTTGTGATCGGTGTGGCATTCCTTGCAGGCTTTTTCTTCGCGCATCAGACCGTGATAGCCGCGCTTTTCGTCGATATCCTTTGCGATCTCCTTGTGGCAGTCCCGGCACAGCCCGATCTGGGCCGGTTTGTCGAATTGCTTGTGGCAGGAACTGCATTCGCCCTCGTACTTGGCATGCCCCGCGATGACTGCACCCGGCATCAGCAGTTCGTCCACGGGGTCGGCCCGGACCTGCAAGGCGCAAACCGGCAACGCGCATGCATACACGAGCACCCTGAGCAAAGCCGGCAAATTGAATTGATTTCGCATGAGTATTATTAGCACCCGGATCGCGTGCCCAATTGCGCCGAATGCCGGCCTGCATACCGATGTTTCGCGGGCGATGTGCCGCGAGAGAACAGCATTGCGTTTGTTGAAAAGCGGACGTCAGTGGAAGTGTGCGGAACAAACCGGGGCCGAACCATAAGCAAATCTGCTTATTTTTTGGTTACGGATCGGGTAGGAACGGGTTGCCTGTACGTTACGCTCAGAAAAAAATCGGGCACCCGGCGAGGGGTGCCCGAAGCGGCTATTGGCAATCTTGCGCGGAATGCTTTCTAGAAATCCAAGCGGAATCCGCTTGATGCGTATCCGCGCCAGATGGTTGCAGGATTGAACGCGCTATAGGAAATATTCATCCAGTCCACGCCTAATTCGACTTCCCACGTGAAGTTGGTTCGCCAGTTGTAGCCCGTCCTGGCCGCCATGGAATACAAGGTTTGTTTCCCGCCCAGCGTGTCGCTTTGCCGCATCCCCCTCAGTGTTCCATCCAGCGTCCACAACTCGGAAGGATAGGAACGGTTGTTCAGGTACAGCATGCTGCTTTTCACCATGGGGCTTTTGGAATAACTCAGGCTGAGCGTCGATTGATCGCGTTTGGCGATCACGTCGGTTCCGGAGAGCCTGCCGGAAAAAGTCCAGGTGGTACCCGAAGAAGGCGTTGCCGGGAAATAGCCCTCAAGGCCGGTTGTTTCAACCGCACCGGTTGTTTCATTCTTTATACCGGTGCCGCTTTCGGGCATGCCCGATGTGTTGGAGGCGACAATGTCCGCCCCCACCTGCCATTTTTCCTCGATACGCTGGCTCACTCCGAACTGCACCTGGTTGGAAATCGCCGTGCGCTTCCTTGCGAGCTCAATCAACTCCTCTACCGTAAAACCGTTTTGCAGCAGCATGGCAAGCGTAGTCGGCGTGTAGGCGAAACTGTTGTCGGCCAGACAGTGGTTTCGATCCGGCGTGATCACCGGATCGTAGAAAGGATTGTCGATGAGACACCGGGTGGGATCGTTGGGATCGTCCCAGTAGAACTGCGTCGCCGATGTTTGGCCCGCCCCATACACGGCATTCATGATGCTCAGCGAGGGCGACTTGCGGTGATCCAGCATGACGTTGAAGTCGGTGCCGGAATCGAGGTTCAGCGTGCCCTGCCAGGAAAATATGTTCACCGACTTGAATTGCACGTCGTAATCCATCATGGCCAGCGCCGATTTACCCTGCTCGAAGTATCTCAGGCTGCCCCCCACCGCCCTGCGGTCGGTGATGCCTTCTACAGTCTGGTCGATGATATAGACAGATCCGCCCAGCGGGCTGTTGACGCCGAAATCCAGGCTCGAGCTGAGAAACTGGGGCTTTTGTCCAAGCACAGCCTCGGCCATTTCGCCTACAGAAACATTGACTCGCCAGTTCGGGGAAAATCCGTATCCGGCCGATATCCCCAGGAACCGTCCCAGCACGCCTCCGCCCATGGCGGACTGGATGCCGATACGCCCGGAGTAATCATCGACGCGGTTTTTCAAATCGTAGAACGCCGCACTGATGCGGGATCGGCTGCGGCTGCTGTCCAGCAGGTTATTCGACATGTTGGCCTGAAACACCAGGCGGTTGTCGAATCTGTTGTTGTACGCGCGGCCAGTCATGCTCACCTGGCTGATCAATGAAGACAGGTCTGTCTTGCCCGAGTTGTCGGGTTCGTCAACACCGTTTTCCGTCTTTGTGGAATAAGTCAGGCTTCTGCCGGTGTGGTAATACGTTGACAGGCTGCCATATTGATTGAATTCGAACTTCGTGGCTTCCGGCCTGGCCGGTTTGACGCTTGCTGTGGCCTTAACGGGAGCGGCCGCAGGCAATCTGGAGAGCCTTTGCCTGACCCAGGCCGTCTCCGTCCCGTCCGGATACAGCTTCAAATACGATTCAAATTCCAGTCTTGCCTTGGCCTGTTGTCCCGTGCGCTCCCTTGCGATGCCGATCCACAATTGCGCATCGGCCGAGTATTTGTTGGGCGGCAAGTTGAGGACGGCATTGAACGCGTCGATTGCGGTAAACAGCTCGCCCTTCAGCATCCCGTCCCGCCCTTTGCCCATCAGTGCGGCGGCCTGATTGTTGGATTTCTTCAGTTGATCGGCCACGGACAGTATCTCTGCGGGCTGCGCAACAGGTTCTTCCTTGGTTACCGGATCCAGTTTGGGGAAAAGCGGCAGCCCGTCTTTCCCGCCCAGTTGCGCGGCGACAGGCGCAGGGACTGCGGGCGCAACTGCTTTGGCGGCAGGTTTTACCGCTTCCGGGGCACGCTCCGGCAACGGTTTGACGGCGTCGGGAGATTGCGGCTGGACAGTTGTTGCGGCAGCATTTGCCGCGACCGCCGGCTCGGCTGTGGCTGCAGCGGCTTTGGGAGTCGCTGGCACAGGGACTACCACCGGCGGCGTGACAACAAGAGGTGGCACCGGAGGCGCAATAGCTGCCGGCAGACCGGTTGAAGCACCATTCGCTTGCTGCCCGACGACACCCGGCTTGATGTGGACCTGAATGCTCTGGTTGTTTCTTCCCGGCGTCACATTGAATTCGGCGGGCCGGTGGAACTGGAACATGATCTTGGGCCCCGTATTCATGTCGCGAGTCGAGACCTGCATGATGCGGACGATGGACGAAACCGGCGAACGATTTGATTCGTAGTTCAGCCACCGCTCACGGGGTACGCTTGCCGGAATGCCGAAATAGATCACCATCTCCTGTGATTTCCCCCGAGGAAAATGCCGCAGGTACTGGATGGGAACCGTGAAGTCGATGGTCACATCCACCTCGCCTTTTGCATCCGTCTTGAAGGTGACGTCGTCGATGATCTCGGCGGAAACCAGTCCGGATATTGACCACAACAGGACAAGCTGACACAACAGCCGCAATATCTTATGCGTTCTTGCGAATTTCATTTATTTTCCCGCCAATTATTTGGTGAGCCGGCTTCCCGGAAGCCGGCTCCAGAGTCCGATGGGCAATGCAAACTCAGTCCCAGTTGACATAGGTCGATCCCTTGCTTCCCAGCGGCTTGTGACAGCCCGACTTCGAGCAATCCTTGGACATGCTCGTGCCTTCATGGCTCTTCTTGTCCATGGTTCCCATATAGCTGGTACCCGAGAGATGGCAGGTCACACAGTAGGTGCCATTGCCGCCTACACCTCCGCCTTGCGCGCCGTTGTGGTTCATCTTTTCGGTCAGCCAGTTGGCGAGGCTGGTGTAAGAGGTCGTGATGTGGCAGGTGTTGCAATCCAGACCGGTAGTGATCGTGGTCGGGATATGGTTGCCCACTTTGCCGTAAGCGCCCAACGTGCCCTGCGTCGTGTAGGCTCCATTGTGGCAAGACTCGCATCGTGCGGAAGCCACTGCGGCGTGCGCCGGGGTGTTGTTCATGACTGCACCGGCAAAGCTCGGCACGGAACCGGTATACCTGTGACAACCGCCGCTGTCACAGGAGGCGGCAGCAGCCGGCAGCGGAACATGCCCTGCCGACAGGCCTCGCGCGCCCACACCGTTGTGACACCCCGACCTCTGGCAACTGCCCGCCGCAGGGGGAACCAGGACTGTGTGATCGATTCCGCCGCTCGCCCCCGTGAAGGTCGTGTAGTTGTTGGTGTTGGCTGCGGTGTGGCAGGAATCGCATGGCAGCGTGGTGGCTATATGAGTTGGATGCTTGCCAAGTGCGGTCGAGCCGTTATGGCAGGTTGTACAGACGCCCGGCGGGGTGGCGTGGGCATAGTTGGCCCCCAGGAATGTCGTGTAATTGGCGGTATTGGATTGCGTGTGGCAGACGCTGCAGGCCGCATTGGTGACCACATGGGTCGCCGATTTCCCGATGGCGGTCACCCCGTTATGGCAGGTCGTACAGACGCCCGGCGGAGTCGGGTGGACATAAGAGGCACCGAAGAACGTCGAATAATTGCCGGTGTTGCTGGCGGTGTGACAGGTATCGCAGGCGGCGGTAGTCGCCACATGCGTGGCCGACTTGCCCCGGGCCGAGGTGCCGTTATGACAGGTCGAACACACACCTATCGGCGTCGGGTGCGAATACTCGATACCGGCGAAAGTCGAGTAATTCAAAGTATTGGTTTGCGAGTGACAGCCGCTGCTGTCGCATGCCGCACTCGTCGGTATGTGAAACACCGGTTTGCCTGTTGCCTGATTCCCGTCATGGCAAGTCGCGCACGTGCCGGGCGGGCTTGCATGCACAAAGGCGGCGCCCAGGAAGGTCGTGTAGTTCGACGTGTTCGTCTGGGTGTGGCACAGGCTGCAGGCGGCCGTGGTGTTCACGTGCGTGGCCGGTTTGCCGGGTGCTGTTGCACCGTTGTGGCAAGTGGTGCAGATGCCAGGCGGTGTTGCATGGGTATAACTTGCGCCGAGGAAGGTCGAATAATTGCCGGTGTTGCTGGCCGTGTGGCAGGTATCGCAGGCGGCCGTGGTCGCCACATGCGTCACCGACTTGCCCCGGGCAGAAGTGCCGTTATGACAGGTCGAACACACGCCCATCGGCAGGGTGTGCACATACTCGACGCCGGTGAAGGTCGTGTAGTTCGAGGTGTTGCTTTGCGAGTGGCAACCGCCGCTGTCGCATGCCAAAGCCGTCGGGATGTGGAAGACGGGTTTGCCTGTTGCCTGATTGCCGTCGTGACAAGTCGAGCACACGCCGGGCGGGGTGGCATGAACAAAGCTTGCTCCAAGGAAGGTCGTATAGTTGGAAGTGTTCGTCTGGGTATGGCAGAAGCTGCAAGCACCCGTCGTGACCACATGGGTCGCATGTTTTCCAATGGCGGTCACCCCGTTATGGCAGGTTGAACAGACGCCCGGCGGAGTCGGATGAACATAAGAGGCGCCGAGGAACGTCGAGTAATTGCCGGTATTGCTGGCGGTGTGGCAGGTATCGCAGGCGGCTGTGGTCGACACATGCGTCGCCGACTTGCCCCGGGCAGAGGTGCCGTTATGGCACGTCGAACAGGTTCCTATCGGCAAGGTATGCACGTACTCGACGCCGGTGAAGGTCGTGTAGTTCGAGGTATTGGCTTGCGAGTGGCAACCGCTGCTGTTGCACGCCGCTGTCGTCGGGATGTGGAAGGAAGGTTTGCCTGTTGCCTGAGTTCCGTTATGACATGTCGAACACACGCCGGGCGGGGTCGCATGCACAAAGGCGGCGCCCAGGAAGGTCGTGTAGTTGGCGGTGTTCGTCTGGGTATGGCAGAAACTGCATGCCCCCGTAGTAACCACATGTGTTGTCGACTTTCCGAGTGCCGTGACTCCGTTGTGGCAGGTTGAGCACACGCCCGGCGGAGTGGCGTGGGTATAGCTGGCGCCGAGGAATGTCGTGAAGTTGGTGTGGCAACCGCTGCTATCGCATGCCGCAGTCGTCGGTATGTGAGAGACGGGTTTGCCTCTCGCCTGAACATCGTTATGGCACGAAGCGCACACGCCGGGCGATGGCGAATGCACAAAGCTCCCCCCGAGGAAAGTCTGGTAATTGCCGGTATTGGAGGGGGTGTGACACACGCTGCACTGTGCAGTGGTCGGCACATGCGTAGACGGTTTGGCTGAAGCATTGGTGTAGCCGCCGTTATGGCAAGTCAGGCAATTGTCGGTGGCCGAGTGCGTGTATCTGATTCCCGAAAAAGTCAGGTAATTGCCGGTATTGGACTGGGTATGGCAGGTGTCGCACTGGGCGGTAGTCGGAAAATGGGTCACCGGTTTGGGCGTTATTCCGGGACTACCCCCGTGGCAGTTGCTGCAAATATTCGCGACGGGAACCGAATTGGCATCATGGTTGAAGCGCGCGCCGGAAAATGTAGTAAAGCCGGAATGGCAGGAGTCGCAAGCGTTATTCGATGAGACATGCGTCGCCGATTTGCCAACAATGCCGGGGAATCGTCCGCTATGGCAAGTCACGCAATTGCTTGTGATGCCGGTGTGATCCATCCGCCAATTGGAGAAGGTGGTCAAATTGGTGTGACAGTTTTCACAAGGCAATACAGTGGGAAAATGGGTTGCATGCTTGGCGGTAACTTTGGAAAAACGTCCGTTGTGGCAATTGGCACATTTGTCCGAAATGCCCGGATGAGGAAAGCTCTTGACCTGGAAGCTGGTCGGGCTGATATGGCAGACGTCGCAGGCCTGGGCGGTTGGAACGTGGTCGCTGGATTTGTAAGTGGCTCCTACCCTGCTGCCGAGCGCGTGACATCCGGCACAGGTCTTGGGCGTGTTCTTGAAGATGCCGTCGACGTGGCACTGTTCGCACCTCAAGGTGGTGTGAATGCCTCTGGGCATGTATCCCGTCTTCGCATGATCGAACGAGGCAGAGCTGGAAACAGTTGCCGCTTGCGCAAGCGGCGCGAGCAGCAGGAATGCACAAGCCAACATCGCTCCGGCCAATCCGCCGGCCTTCTTTGCCACCTGGTTCAACATGTCTTTTCTCCCGAAGTTCTTTGCTTCTGCTACGAACAATCCTCTTGATATTTTTTTATTATCGTTTCCTCCGGCGCCGCATAGTCTAGTGAACTACACGGAGTCAGCCTACAGCCGCCTGTCTGTTGAGCCCAACTCGACGAACGGCCGGTACCGGCAAAACCCTACTTCTGTATCCAGCGCTGGCCACCGATCCTGAGTTCCTTCCAGCCGTCGCCGACTATCGTCCGCCACGACGATCCGACATGGCACTGTTCGCAGCGTCTGCCGAACGTGCCGTCGTGCTTGTCGTCCTTGTCGTGGCAACTCGCGCAACTGGTTGGCAGACTCATTTTCTTGAACACCGGGGTCTTGTGACATTCGGCGCATTTGATGTCTTTATGCTTGCCCTGCAGCTTGAAGCGCGTCTTGTCGTGATTGAAATCCCAGCTCTGCCAGTTGCGCGTGTTGTGGCAGGTCTGGCAATCCGTGCCCAGCGTGCGTTTGTGCGTTTCCTTGTCCTGCTTTTGGTGACAGGACCAGCAATCTGATTTCGCGTCCTTGAATTTCGGGGTCAGGTGGCATTTTTTGCATTCGACCAGCAGGTGCTTGCCGGTCAGCGGGAAGCGCGACACCAGATGGTTGAAATCGGACTTTTTCCAGGATTGCTCGCGGTGGCATGTTTCGCATTTCTTGCCTTCCTGCCCTTCGTGCTTGTCGTCTTTCTTGTGGCACGAATAGCAGTCCTGCTTGAGTTTGTCCTTGTAGATGTCGCCCTTGTGGCAGTCCGCGCATTTGATGTCGCGATGCTTGCCGCGTAACGGGTATTTGGTTTTCTTGTCGTGGTCGAAGGGAATTTCTTTCCAGCCGCGTTCGACATGGCAGGATTCGCACTTGGGACCGAATTTCCCCCTGTGCCCTTTACCCTTGTCATCGTCCTTCTTGTGGCAGGCGACACACTCCTTCTTGAGCTTGTCCTTGTACAGATTGCCCTTGTGGCATGCAGTGCACTTTGTTTCCTTGTGTTTGCCCAGCAAGGGATACTTGGTCTGCTTGTCATGATCGAAGATGATCTCTTTCCAGCTCATCTCGTTGTGACAGGTCTCGCATTTGGGACCGAATTTTCCCTTGTGCCCCTTCTCCCCGTCATCGTCCTTCTTGTGACAGTCGTTGCACAACTTGGGCGTGTCCTTGTATTTCTCATTCAAGTGGCAGGCCTTGCATTTCACTTCCTTGTGCTTGCCCAACAACTCGAACTTGGTTTTGCTGTGGTCGTAGTGCGTCGTTTTCCAGTCTTTTTCAACGTGGCAATTCTGGCACTCCGGACCCAGGCTGCCCTTGTGCTTGTCCGCCTTCTCGTGGCATCCGTTGCATTTGACGGGAGCGTCGCGATATTTCTTCTGCGGCGGATGGCAATCCTTGCACAGCACCTTGCGGTTCAAGTGGGCACCTTTCAGTGTGTAGCCGGTGGTCTCGTGATCGAAACCGACAGTCTCCAGTTTTGCTATGCGCGCATCGCGACCTTTGTGATCGGTGTGGCATTCCTTGCAGGCTTTCTCCTCGCGCATCAGGCCGTGATAGCCGTATCGCTCGTCGATATCCTTCGCGATTTCCTTGTGACAATCACGGCATAGCCCGGACTGCGCCTCCTTGTCATATGGCTTGTGGCAGCCGTTGCAATCACTCTCGTACTTGGCGTGCCCCGCGATGACCTTGCCCGGCATCAACAGGTCGTTCACGGAGTCGGCCCGGGCTTGCATGGTGCATATCAGAAGCCCGCACGCACATGCGAGCGCCCTGAGCAAAGCCTGCATAAGGAATTTATTCCGCATTCAGTATTTATGCACCGAGATCACGTGCCAGACAGCACTGAATGCCAGCATGTACACCAGCGGTACATGGAAGATATGCCACAGTGAAAACAGCTTTTCGTACGTCGAGAACTGGGCCAGATCCTGAACCGTGGTGAGATACGATTTTATGAACCGCTCGTTCTGGAAAAAAAGATCGTCCAGACGTTTCATTTGCGCATCGTTCCATTGTTTCTCGTTGGCATCCGTGTACATGGCATCTTCCAGCTCGATTACCAGCGTCCGTGACAGCCAGTTGGCCCGAATCCCGAGCATCAGAAAATCCCAGACGCGGGGCCTCCCTCCCTTGGCTGTCTTCATCGCATTATCGCGAAACTCAATCAACTGATTCTGGATGCCGGGCGCAAAGCTGAACAAGGATTTGACATCACCCGCCCCGTCCAACTCTTCCTGCAACTGCCGCAACGAAGTATTTCTGCCATAGAGGCCGTTGTGGATTTTTGTATAGAAAAACCGGCCAAATATTCCGCTGCCCGAAACAAGTAACATGCAGGCCATCGCCACACTTGCGTTGATCGACCTGAGGACGAATGTCGAATGGAACACGATGAGCGCCGGGCCGAGCACGCCAAACGCCATATGCCATTTAAACCATTTGGGTAGAATGCCCCAATTCTTCATGAAGCCAATCCGTTTGCGCACCGGGTAAATCAGCAGGGTCAGCATCATCAATCCGCCGACCAACCCGATGTTGTAACCGATATCGTCGCCCGGTTTGTATAACTGGTCGCTGGAAATGAAGAAGCCTGCAAGCATCAACAGGGTTATCACGATCAAATACAAAATCCAGCCATAGTCTTTGGGCGGATGCCTGGGTCTGGGCTTGCGTTTCTCAGTCTGATTTCTTGTGGCTGTTTGCGTGGTCATGTAATCGCTATTGATGGATGCATTCTGGAAACGTAGAACAGACACCCGCTCACACCGGAATCGTCCGAATGGTATTTGTGAAAAAACCCGGAATCTGCGCTGTGCGCAGTGGGACGAAACAAGCGGAAAATGCCTCGACATGCTTTCCGGTCCACACAAAACCGGCTTGCTTGGCACAAAGCATTAATCCATCGCCAATAGTAGGGTTGTAAGCAGCATTGCAATGTCGGCTTCTCGTCATGGTTAGTCAATATTTCGACAACCATAATTGATGTGTTGGCTGTTAACAAGCCAAAAAAAGGACTATATCTTTATTACCGATTTCCACCTGTTCCTCTGGAATGCCCGCCTAATATAGCTTTCAGAGGATTAATGACTCGCCGCTTTATCCATGTTCAAAACAGGTGAATTAATAAAGACGGGCGATGGGAGCGAATTTGCGTTGCCTGGTTGCTAATGTTTTCAGGGATGGGAGCGAGCTTGTGCTGCCGCCGCTGCTGCACACGGCACTGCTACTGCCATGTTAAATCAAGGGCTTCCCTGCCAAAATCCACAGCTTGAAATGTTGTGGTACAGGAACTTTGTCTGCGAATTCGGGGCTCCGCCGACTTGCACAAAACAGATATCAAAATCAGATAGCGAGCAAATTCGACTTTTCTGCGACGCCGTTGCGCTTGAGCATATGCATGAACTCGGCATGATCGTTGGCGACGACTTTGGATAGATAGGCCATGTTTTTTTCTATCGCTTCCAGGTAAAAATTGTTTTCGACACCCATCGTTTCCCGGAAGTGAAACTCGAAATTCTTGTATATGCCGCCCAGCGCCCCGTCCAGTTTTTCACGGGTCGTTTCGTAAAAGCGGTGGGTCTGGCACAACAGGTCGTACATGCTCTGGTAGCTTCCGAAATGGGCTTCCTTGAATTCCAGATACAGGAACAGCAGCTTTTCCAGATAAATACGGTCGGCCATCTGACCGGTGATATCGGCGGTGGCAACGATGCGTGCCAGCATGCGCGAACGCTCGTCGGTGAACGCGATGCGTCCGAAGGGGCGGTTGTGTTCCGTGCCCAGAATCATGTCCTCCACGGCTGCGGCAAGGCCGGGCGCAAAATTCCGTGCCGCGAAATACCCGCGCATGAAATCGACGCCGCGCTGAACGTGGGTCTGCGTGAATTGTGCACCCGTGCCATTCTCTTCTTCCCAGCGCTGCGCGTAGCCCACGTCGTGCATCATGATGGCGAGCACGATCAGGGTGATTTCCTCGTCGTTTAGGCGGTCGCCCGAGGCATGCTCGCCGTGCAGCTGGAGCACGCCGCAAATCAGGTCTTCCAGCGTATGCGCCAGATCGTGGTACAGCGTCCTGATGGGACCGTAGCCGGGATATTCACCGCGAAACAGGCGCATGATGTCGTCGAATACGGAGCGGACGAGTAAAAAGTCGTAATCGGGATTGACTCGCCGTACGGTATCGACCACCTTGGACCAGACGATTTCGGGATCGTCGGCGTTGTTGAAAAGATCGTTGATCTCGGCCTGCGTCGGGCTATTTCTCATGTCCGGCAATTCCTCGCATTTCGCAACCTTATTAAAGTCACCGCGTTCAAAACCATGTCGAGTCTACCCCACCCGCTCACCGGAATACAATTTCCCCGACAGAAGGCTGGCGGAAACAATCAGCGCGGCACCGAGCCAATCGCGCAATTCCATCACTTCCTGCGCAAGGAAATAGGAAGAAATCGCCGCAATCACCAATTCGAACTGGAACAGCACCACCGCGCGATTTGCCGGGAGGTGCGTCACTCCGAATTGCACGGCAAAACTCGTTGCGCACAGCACAATACCCATCAACGCCAGCAACAGCCAGGATGATGCGGAGATCGCCGCCGCCAGACCGGACACGCCGCCCTGCCACAACAGGAACGGCAATGTGAGCACCACCGTGCCCATCCACAGACTATATGACTTCATTTGCACGGAAAGATGCGCCGCACGGCGCGAGACCACGTTGGAAAGCGCGAATCCCATGCCTGCGGAAAGGCCCAGCCACTCGGAGAGATTCTGCGGCACGGGCACGCCAAGTTCGGGTTCCCATAACATGACCATTGCCCCGCCCAGGGACAGGGCAATAATGAAATATCCGTAGCGGTTGAGGCGCTCGCCCAGCAGCCAGAACGAAAACAGGATGGTCCACACCGGGGCAAGGTAGAACAACAGCAGCACGCGCATCACCTCGCCCTGCAGCATGCCCAGCACATAGCCCAGGTTTGCCCAGCCCGCACTGAACACCAGCAACAGGGCCCACCAGCCGAAGGTGGATCTTTCGCGCCAGATGCGCGGCAGCATGAATGCCCCGCTCAGCATTGCCAGCACATAGGTGATGAGCGTCGCCATGGCGCCGGAAACGCCGGAATCCTGCAGGAAGCGATAGGGATACCAGATCAAACCCCACACCAGCGCACCGCTCAGGACGCCCAATACGGGCATTACATTTTGTTTTGATGGCACTTGCCCGACCCTTATAATGCGCAACGTTCTTGCCACCGATAAAACCGTTCAAAATGAATCCGGATTTGCAACTGCTTCAACCCTACCCGTTCCAGAAACTCGCCAAGTTGTTCGGCGCGGTGACGCCGAATGCCGCATTGAAACCGATCAGCCTGCATATCGGCGAACCCAAACACGCCACGCCGCAGTTCATCAAGGACGCGCTGGTCGCGGGCCTGGGCGGGCTGGCGAATTATCCCACAACCGCCGGCAGCGACGCGTTGCGCGCTTCCATCTCCGCCTGGCTGGCCGCTCGCTACGGCATTCCGGCACCGGATGCGAAGACCCAGGTGTTGCCGGTAAACGGCAGCCGCGAAGCCCTGTTCGCCTTTGCGCAGGCGGTAATCGACCGCAACAAAAGCGATGCCGCCGTCGTCTGCCCCAACCCTTTCTACCAGATCTACGAAGGCGCCGCGATACTGGCGGGCGCTACCCCGCACTTCCTCAACACGCTGCCGGAAGACGGTTTCGCGCTGAACTTCGCGCAATTGCCCGAAACGGTCTGGCAACGCACCCAGCTCATCTACGTCTGCTCGCCGGGCAACCCGAACGGGCGCGTGATGCCACTGCAGGAATGGAAAACGCTATTCGAGATGTCCGACCGTTACGGCTTCGTCATCGCCGCTGACGAGTGCTATTCCGAAATTTATTTCGGCGAAGACCGGCCGCTGGGCGCGCTGCAGGCCGCCCGACAACTGGGACGCGACGAATACAGGAATCTCGTGGTGTTCTCCAGCCTGTCCAAGCGTTCCAACGTGCCCGGCATGCGTTCCGGTTTCGTCGCGGGCGATGCCCGGATACTGGAGAAATTCGCGCTGTACCGCACTTATCACGGCTGCGCGATGAATCCGGCAATCCAGAGCGCGACGATTGCCGCCTGGCAGGACGAGGCGCATGTCGCCGAAAACCGCCGCCAGTACGCGGAAAAGTTCGACAAGGTCATCGCCATCCTGGGTACCGTACTGCCCGTATCCAGGCCGGATGCCGGTTTTTACCTGTGGATCAGGACGCCCGTGGCCGATACTGTCTTCGCGCAACAGCTATACCGCGACTATAATGTCTCCGTATTGCCCGGCAGCTTCCTTGCGCGGGAAGCGCACGGAATCAACCCCGGCGCAAATTTCGTGCGGTTGGCGCTGGTCGCCAGCCTGGACGAAACGCTGGAAGCGGCACAAAGAACGGTTAAATTCAGCCGCCAACTGGCCGCCGGTATCTAGTCGCCAACCGCCTGTTCTTTCCGGGCATTTGTTGCATTAACCGGTGGTCAACGACTACCAACATTTATTAAACAGGGAATAAACCATGCCGCAACTGCAAGCCATCATCGAAGAAGCCTTTGAACGCCGTGCCGAAATCACTCCGCGCAATGTGGATGCACAGTTGAAAGAGACTATCAACACCGTCATCGAATACCTCGACAAGGGCAAGTTGCGCGTGGCCGAGAAAATCAACGGCGAATGGGTGACTCATCAATGGATCAAGAAGGCCGTGCTGCTGTCCTTCCGCATTGAGGACAACGCCTTCATCAAGGGCGGTTTCACCAACTACTTCGACAAAGTGCCTTCCAAGTTCGCCGACTACAACTCCAAGGAATTCCTCGAAGGCGGCTTCCGCGTCGTGCCTCCCGCTGCCGCGCGCCGCGGTGCCTACATCGCCAAGAACGTGGTGCTGATGCCTTCCTACTGCAACATCGGCGCCTATGTGGACGAAGGCACCATGGTCGACACCTGGGCCACGGTCGGTTCCTGCGCGCAGATCGGCAAGAACGTGCACCTCTCCGGCGGCGTCGGCATCGGCGGCGTGCTGGAACCGGTGCAGGCCAACCCCACCATCATCGAGGACAATTGCTTCATCGGCGCGCGTTCGGAAGTGGTCGAAGGCGTGATCGTGGAAGAAGGTTCGGTCATCTCCATGGGCGTGTTCATCGGACAAAGCACCAAGATCTACGACCGCGAAACAGGCGAAGTGCATTACGGCCGCGTGCCGGCCGGCTCGGTCGTGGTCAGCGGCAGCCTGCCTTCTGCCGACGGCAAATACAGCCTGTACTGCGCGGTGATCGTGAAGAAGGTGGATGCCAAGACTTTGGCCAAAACGGGCATCAACGAGTTGCTGCGCGGAATCTAACCAGGATTTGGGAGCTGGGAATTGGGATTTAACCCCCGCCCCAAATCCCGGTTCCAAAATCCCAAATCCTGCATCCGAGGTGAATAAATGATCATCACGCCACTGCTCCAACTCGCCGCCGACAAAAAGGCCTCCGACCTGTTCCTCTCTGTCGGCGCGCCAATCAACATCAAGATCGACGGCGTGGTGATGCCGGTGAACGCCCAGAAGCTCGACGAAGAGACGGTCAAGCGCATCGTTTACGAGATGATGACCGAGCAGCAGATCACCGAGTTCGAGTTGCGCATGGAAATGAACTTTTCCTTCCGCGTGGCCAGCATCGGCAACTTCCGCGTCAACGTGTTCCGCCAGCGCAGCAGCGTCGCCATGGTCATCCGTTATGTGCGCGGCGATGTGCTGAATGTGGAGGAGCTGAACCTGCCGCTGGTGCTGAAAGAACTCGTGATGGAAAAGCGCGGACTGGTGCTGATGGTCGGCGCCACGGGTTCCGGTAAATCAACCACGCTGGCCGCGATGATCCAGCACCGCAACGAGACCCAGAGCGGACACATCCTGACCATCGAAGACCCGCTCGAATACATGTTCCGGCACAACAAGTCCATCGTGAACCAGCGCGAAGTCGGGACCGACACCGCCGATTACGGCAGCGCGCTGGTCAGCGCCATGCGCGAAGCGCCGGACGTGCTGATGGTCGGCGAAATCCGCGACCGCGATACGCTGAAGCACGCGCTGATCTTCGCGCAAACCGGCCACTTGTGCCTGTCCACACTGCACGCCAACAACAGCTACCACGCGCTCAACCGCATGGTGAATTTCTTCCCCTACGATGCGCGCAACAGCATTCTGTCCGACCTGTCGCTGTGCCTGCGTGCGGTCATTTCGCAACGCCTGATCCGCAACTCCCAGGGCAAGCTCATGCCGGCCGTGGAAGTGCTGCTGAACTCGGCGCTGATCGCCGATCTCATCAAGACCGACCAGATCGACCAGATCCGCGACGCCATCGAGCAAAGCGTGTCGCCCGGCTCGCAGACCTTTGAACAGGCCCTGTACAAGCTGTTCAAGTCCGGCCACATCACCAAGGAAGAGGCATTGCGCAATGCCGACTCGGCCAGCAACTTGTCCTCGCTCATCGACTACTCACAGACCAGCAAGGTCAAAGCTTACGACCCGAATGCGAACCATGCCGGCCAGTCGGCCAAGCCGGCTGTCAAATTCGACGGTATCAAACTCAACATCGACGTGCCGGGTTCCGGCACATGAAGTTGTATGGCATCCCCAACTGCGGCACGGTAAAAAAAGCGCGCGCCTGGCTGGATGAGCGCGGTGCCGAATACCAGTTCGTCGACTACAAAAAACAGCAGATCACGCAAGACCTGCTTGCGGGCTGGATGAAACAAGTCGGCTGGCAGAAACTGCTGAAAAAAACCGGCCCGACCTGGGGGAAACTGCCGGATGCGGTAAAAGCCTCCATTACGAATGAAGCAACTGCCCTGTCCCTGATGCTGGAGCAACCCAACGTCATCAAACGCCCCGTGCTGGAACGCAAGGGCAAGGTGCTGGCGACCGGCTTCAACCAAACCGACTACGAAAACCTGGATCTATAAGACAGAACACAATGAGCAACACTCTCGAATTAGCCAAACAACTCATCTCCCGCCGTTCGCTCACACCGGCTGACGACGGTTGCCTCGATATCCTCGGCGCGCGCCTTGCCCCGCTGGGATTCAACCTGGAAAAAATACGCTGCGGCCAAGTGGACAACCTGTGGGCGCGGCGCGGCAAAACCTCGCCACTGCTCTGCTTTGCCGGACACACCGACGTGGTTCCGACCGGCCCCGTCGACAAATGGAACAGCGATCCTTTCACGCCCACAGTGCGCGACGGAATGCTGTACGGGCGCGGTGCCGCCGACATGAAAGGCTCCATTGCCGCCTTTGTAGCGGCGCTGGAACGCTTCGTTGCAGAGCATCCGCAGCACTGCGGTTCCATCGCCCTGCTGCTGACTTCGGATGAAGAAGGCGTGGCGGTGGACGGCACGGTGCGCGTGGTCGAAGCCCTGCAGCAACGCGGGGAGATGCTCGACTATTGCATCGTCGGTGAACCGACCTGCGTAGCCAAACTGGGCGATACCATCAAGAACGGCCGACGCGGCTCGCTGTCCGGCGTGCTCACCGTCAAGGGTGTGCAGGGCCACATCGCCTATCCGCACCTGGTCAAAAACCCCATCCACCTGGCCGCCCCGGCCATCGCCGAACTGGCCGCCACAGAATGGGACAAAGGCAACGAATATTTCCCGCCGACTTCCTGGCAGATCTCCAACATCCACGGCGGCACGGGTGCCACCAACGTGGTTCCGGGCACCGTCGAAATCCTGTTCAACTTCCGCCATTCCACCGCCAGCACCACCGAAACGTTGAAGACCAAGGTTCATGCCATCCTCGACAAGCACGGCCTGGAATACGATTTGCAGTGGGAAATGTCCGGCAAGCCCTACCTGACTGCGCGCGGCGACATGGTTGATGCGGTCGCCGCCGCCATCAAGCAGGTGACGGGCCTGGACACGGAACTCTCCACCAGCGGCGGCACTTCGGACGGGCGTTTCATCGCCGACATTTGCCCGCAGGTGATCGAACTCGGCCCGCTGAACGCGACCATACACAAACTCAACGAATGCGTTTCGGTGGCCGATCTGGATGCGCTATCCGAAATTTATTATCTGACGTTAGTTAAACTACTCGCAAAACAATGACACTCTCCGGCGTAGACAGGGAACACAAAATGGACATCAATCACTTTTCCGAAGCCAGCGCCTCGCTCAAGACGGTACGCGACTGCCTGCGCTTCTCGGTGAGCCGCTTCAATGAAGCCGAGTTGTTTTTCGGCCACGGCAGCGAAAACGCTTTCGACGAAGCCGCCTACCTCATCCTGCATACACTGAACCTGCCGCTGGACCGGCTGGATCCATTCCTCGATGCCAGGCTCACGCAATCCGAGATCTACGACGTGCTGGACGTCATCAAAAGACGCACCGAGCAACGCATTCCGGCTGCCTACCTGACCAATCAGGCCTGGCTAGGCGAGCTTTCCTTTTATGTGGACGAACGCGTCATCGTGCCACGTTCCTTCATCGCCGAATTGCTACGCGAGCAATTTTCTCCGTGGATCGCCGACGCAGACCGCATCGGCAACGTGCTGGATATGTGCACCGGCAGCGGCTGCCTCGCCATTCTCGCTGCACATGCTTTCCCCAACGCGCACGTTGACGCGGTCGATCTTTCCGCCGACGCGCTGGATGTCGCGCAATACAACGTGTCCGACTACGGTCTGGAAGACCGCATTTCCCTGGTCGAATCCGATCTGTTTGCCAAACTCGAAGGCCGGAAATACGACCTCATCATCAGCAACCCTCCCTATGTGGATGCGCCCTCGGTCGCCGCGCTGCCGCAGGAATACAAATACGAACCCAAACTCGCGCTGGGTAGCGGCGCGGACGGCCTGAATGCCACCCGCATGATCCTTGAGCACGCGGGCGAACACCTCAGCGACAACGGCATTCTCGTGGTCGAGATCGGCCACAACCGCGACGCGCTAGAAGCCGCCTACCCCGGACTGCCCTTCATCTGGCTGGAGGTGAGTGCGGGTGACGAATACGTGTTCATGCTGCACCGGAACGATCTGCGGTAATGTCGGTCGATCACTACGAGAATTTCCCCGTTGCCTCCGTACTCATGCCCCGGCGGCTGCGCAAGCCGGTTGCAGCCATCTATCATTTCGCGCGCGCGGCCGATGACATCGCCGACGAGGGCCATCAGGGCAACGCGGATCGCCTGCGGCAACTGGACGAGTTCCGCAGCGAGCTAAAACATATTGCGGCGAATGAAACACCGCAGCGCCCGCTGTTCCTGAGTCTCGCAAACGAAATCAGGCAACACAAACTGCCCATGCAGCCCCTGCATGACCTGCTGGATGCCTTCTCGCAGGACGTGGTGAAAAAGCGCTACGCCGATTACGACGAGCTGCTGGACTATTGCCGCCGTTCCGCCAACCCGGTCGGGAACCTGTTGCTGCATCTGTACGGGGAAGCCACAACGGTCAACCTCGCCTATTCCGATGCGATCTGCACGGCATTGCAGCTCATCAACTTCTGGCAGGACGTGGCGAAGGACTGGCGCATCGGGCGCGTCTACCTGCCGCAGGACGACCTGGCCCGCTTCGGCGTCAACGAAATGCAAATTGCCGAAGGCCGTACGGATGCAGCCTGGCGCGCATTGATGAAGTTCGAAGTAGATCGTGCCCGTGCGCTGATGCTGCAAGGTGCACCGCTGGGCTCGATACTGGGCGGGCGCATCGGACTGGAGATGCGCATGATCATCGCGGGCGGCCTGCGCATTCTCGACAAACTGCAAGCGGCCGACTATGACATGTTCCAGCGCCGCCCGGTATTGAAGCCCTTCGACTGGGTTATCATGCTTGCGAAAAGCGCCCCTTTACGTTTCTGATATGGCCGCCTCTAAAAATTCAAAGTTCTAAGCAAGACAAGGCGCGAGCAAAAAATTGCGACGCGGCATATGTGTAATATGTAAGGAGTAATTTTTTGTGAGCAACGCAGTATTGCGACGAAATTTGGATTTTTAGAGGTGGCCATATGACACCAGACCAATACTGCCAGGACAAAGCAAAAGCCAGCGGCTCCAGTTTCTACAACAGCTTCCGCTTCCTGCCCAAAGACAAACGCCGCGCCATCACGGCGCTGTATGCCTTTTGCCGCGAAGTGGACGATGTGGTGGACGAATGCTCGGACGCCGGTGTGGCGCGCACCACGCTCAACTGGTGGCGCGACGAAGCTGCCGCCATATACGGCGGCCAGCCGCAGCATCCCGTGTGCCAGGCGCTGGTACCCATCGTCAAACAATTCAATCTGGCGCAGGAACACCTGCTGGAGATCATCGATGGCATGGAGATGGATCTGGACCAGCCGCGCTACGCCGACTTCAAGTCGCTGCAACTCTATTGCTACCGCGTCGCTTCGGTGGTGGGTCTGCTGTCGGTAGAGATTTTCGGCTACACCGACCGGCAGACGCTGAAATACGAGCACGACCTCGGCATCGCCCTGCAGCTCACCAACATCATCCGCGACGTGGGCGAGGATGCGCGGCGCAACCGCATCTACCTGCCCATGGACGAACTGCAGCAGTTCGGCGTTACGGCAGCCGACATCCTCAATGCACGCGAGACCGAAAATTTCCGGAAGCTGATGGCATTCCAGATCGAACGCGCGCAACACTATTACCAGCAGGCACTCGACCAACTGCCCGCAGTGGATCGCAAGACACAGCGCACCGGCCTCATCATGGCAGCAATCTACCGCGCCACGCTCGACGAAGTCGTGGCCAGCGGTTGTCATGTGTTGACGGAGCGCGTCTCGCTCACGCCGCGCTACAAACTGTGGCTGGCTTTCAAGGCATGGCTCAAGAACTGAAACCGGCCGTCGTCGGCGGAGGTTACGCCGGCATGGCAGCCGCGGTGGAACTGTCCTCGCGCGGTATCCCGGTCACCGTCTTCGAAAGCGCCAAGCAACTCGGCGGACGCGCACGCAGCGTACTGCACAACGATACGCAATTGGACAACGGCCAGCATCTGCTGCTCGGCTGCTACCGCGAAACCCTGCGCCTCATCAAACTGGTCGGCGGAAATGAAGAACAAGATTTCCTGCGGCTACCGCTGCAACTCGATCTGCACGGACATTTCGCCCTCAAAGCGCCCCGCCTGCCCGCCCCGCTTCATCTTCTGGTCGCACTGCTCAAGGCGCATGGGCTAACCTGGAACGAGCGCATGAAATCCGTGCGCTTCATGCTCGCCTTGCGCGGCATGGATTTCAGACTGCCCCGCGATATGACGGCCTCCGAACTGCTGGCACAGCACGGGCAGGACTCCGACCTGGCGTTCAAGCTGTGGGAACCGTTATGCATCGCCGCCCTGAACACGCCCTTGCACAAAGCCTCCGCGCAAGTGCTGCTGAACGTACTGAGGGATGCCCTGAACCGCACCCGCGCCGACAGCGACATGCTGCTGCCGCGCCTGGACTTCACCTCCCTGTTTCCGCAACGCGCAGCTGACTATATCGAACAGCACGGAGGCCGGGTGCATACCTCCTGTGGAGTGGAGGCCATCGTCCCCCGGGACGAAGCCATCGAACTGGTCACGGGACAAGGTACGCATACCTTCAGCCATGTCATTTGCGCAGCACCGCCCGTCGTTGCCGCCAAACTGCTGCGTCCCATCGCCGCGCTTGAAAACAGCGCCGCACTAATCGACAAGCTGGAACACCAGCCGATTTACACCGTGTACCTGCAGTATCCCGCGCACGTCACGCTGCCCCACCCCATGCTCGGACTGCACCGGCGTTTCAGTCAATGGTTGTTCGATAAAGGACGAATCGCGGCGCAGCCGGGCTTGCTGGCTTCCGTCATCAGCGCCGAAGGTTTGCATCAGGAATTGAGCCAGGAAGAACTGGCGCAGAGAGTCATCGCCGAACTGAAGGAAGAGTTCGGCATTGCGGAGACGCCGGAGTGGTTCAAGGTCATCGCGGAAAAGCGCGCCACTTTCTGTTGCGCGCCCGGTCTGCAACGTCCCGCTCAGCAGACTGCACTGGTCAATCTTCTGCTGGCGGGCGACTATACTGCGGGCGACTATCCGGCCACGCTGGAGGGTGCAGTCATCAGCGGCGTACGTTGCGCGCGCATGTGCCTTCCGGGCCGGAAATAGTCCGTATTTTCGTAGTACGCCTCGCAGTTGTTTTCCGCCGCCCAACCCGGCACACCAAGCAAAGGCACCGGCGTCAGTTCTCGCGGACTGCGGCAGTGCGCGTCTGCATTCAGGTAGTCGGCCAGCAATCGGTCCATATGTGCCAGTTGCTGCGACTGCGGCCAGGTAAAGAATGCTGGCTCCACCGGCAGGAGCAGTCCCTGCCCTGTCATTCCGATATACGGACGTAGCGTCTTTTCGTACAGCCCGTGGCCGAACAAGTAGAAGCCCATCCCGGACATGACCTGCGCGCGCCGCTGCCAGAACAACTCTTTCCACTGGAAGTTGCGCAGCAGTTCGGCCAGTTCGGCATCCGCGCAGGCCACGACAACGCCCGATTCGTCCAGCAGGGTATTGGTATCGCGCACGGCGCCGCGCTGGCTATGCAGCGCAGAATCTCCTTCCTCTGTCAGCGCCCGGTAATGCCGCGCATTGATGGCGGCCTTGGCTTGGGGAAAGGTGAGCCACACCAGCGCATTGAGCAGGTCGTGCCAGTTGTCTTCCCGTGTCGGCACTTCGCCCTTGAGATAACAACGCGGTTCGTATTGCGCCTCAAAAGGCAGCTTGCCGTATTCCTGCGGCACGAAACGCACCGGGTGACCGCCGAGAACGACAATGGTCGGCCGCTGCTCCGCGAGCAGCGAATTGCAGTCGCGCAATGTCGGGAATCCCTCATCCCCGATTCTGGAAATGACGGGATGCAGGGGAGCAAAAGCAGGCAGCTTCAGCAGTGCTTCCTTGTTCCATTCTGGAGTCGGTTTCATGGGGCGCAGTTTAGCCGAATCGCGCCGTACAACACATACTTGACGGCTTGTGGTAAGTTTCGCCCTATTCACCGGATAGTGTCGTTGGATTGGCATGCAAAGGGAGTAAGAATGAACGAGTTAGATGCAATTCAAGCCAGTCTCGCCAGCTTTACCAAACGCCTCGACGAGGTCTCCACTGACCGTTTCAACGAACTGCGAAAATGCTCCTTTTTTGATCCCATTCCGAGCGACTGGCTGAGGCCCATCTCGGACCAGGCCGATATCCGCACGTTTGCAGCGGGCGAACACATCACCTCCGAGGGCGAAGACATGAGTGCCTTCTACGTCATCCTGTTCGGCACAGCCACCGTTTACTACAACAAGAAGATCGTCGGCACCATACGCAGCGGCGAGTGTATCGGCGAAGCGATGTTTTTCGCCAACGAGAATATCCTGCGCTCGGCCACGGTGATTCCCGATACCCAGGTGATTGCGGCGGAGATTAAAAAAGCGGGCATTAATCGTTTGCAGGGCGAATCCAAGACCTACATGGACAAGGCGTTGTTGCTGGCACTGTTCAAGAAACTGCAGGGAGCAAACCGCAAGATTGAAGAGTTATTGCGCTGATCCGGCTGCATTCGGACGGTAGGTGCATGTTGTGGCTGGTGGTGTTTTTTTAATCCAATAATAAAAGGAGTCATCTATGCGTAATATGCTACTCGCAGCCTGTCTGCTCAGCTTCTCCGTTCCCGCAATGTCTTCCTGCGAAGACGTCAAGGCGCAAATCGATGCCAAACTGCAAGCCAAGGGCGTCGTTTCCTACACGCTGGACATCGTCTCCGCCGCCCCTGCCGCAGATCCGGTTGCCGCCTCGGGCGCTGCGGCCGCTCCGGCAATTGACGGCAAGGTGGTCGGCAATTGCGAAGGCGAAACCAAGCTGATCGTCTACAAGCGCAATTGATGCATTTTCAGGCTCGGCCCGACACGGGCCGAGCCTGCTTTCCCGTCTTATTCCCCTATACGCTCCGGCGTTTTCGGCTAGAATCCCAGCCGTATGAGCATCATTGCTGTTTTCAATCACAAAGGCGGGGTCGGCAAGACCACAACCGCCGTCAACCTCGCTGCTGCCTTGTCACGCATCGGACGCGCGGCCTACGGTATCGATCTCGATCCGCAGGCGCAGCTTAGTTCGATCATGAATGTCACGGCCAAGTCCGGGGCCGACACGGTATTGAGCATGTTCCAGAGCAACCGCCCCTTGCGCCAACTGGTCAAAGTTTCGTCCAACTCCATCAATGTCATCCCCGCGCACACCGAGCTGTCCAAAGTGGATGCGCTCTACGGCAAGGGCTTCAATGTGGTGAACAAGCTCAACAGCGCGTTGCTGACCGAGCACTTCGGCGGCAAGGAAAACCCGGTGGTGATCGACTGCAATCCCATGGTGGGCGTTCTGTCCCTGAACGCGATCTTCGCGTGTACCGGCCTGATCGTCCCGATCTCGGCCGACCATCTTTCCACCAAAGGCGCGCTGCAGATCGAGAAAACCCTGAACGCGCTGGAACAGGTGCTCAAGCGCCGCGTACCGCGCCGCTATCTGCTGACCCGTTTCGATGGACGGCGCCGCATGTCCTGGGATGTGTTGAAACTGGTGGAGGAGCACTTCGGTACCGATGTCTGCCGCACCCGCATCGCGGAGAACGTCAGCCTGGCGGAAAGTCCGGCGATGAACAAGACGGTGTATGAACACGCGCCGGACAGCCGGGGCGCGCACGATCACGACGATTTGTTGAAAGAGTTGCTGGAAGACGGCTTTATCGAGTGATGCCCGACCGGCTCACTTGGATATCAAGGAAAGAATATCCTCGACTGACATGACTTGCGGGCCTTTTCCATCGCCCGCGCCTTTGGCATTGCAACTCACTATTTCGCAATAACGATACATCTGCCGCAGCTTGCGTTCCGCTTCCGCCTCGTCGCGCCCGGCGATGACAATACTGTCAATCTTTTGTCCGTCCCGGGTCAGAATTGAAAAATCGAATTTCTCCATCACCTTCCCCTCCTACCAATTCATTTTTATGTAGCTGCGCGCTGTCTTCTTGCTTCGTACAGACACACGCCGGTACTCACCGATACATTCAGGCTTTCCACGCTGCCCTGCATCGGAATGCGCACCAGCTGATCGCAGGTTTCCTTGGTCAACCGGCGCAAGCCTTCGCCTTCTGCACCCAGCACCCAGGCCACCGCACCTTTGTGCTGTACATCATACAGATTTGTTTCGGCTTCACCATCCATACCGATGACCCAGATGTCGCGCTCCTGTAACTCACGCAGGGTGCGCGCAAGATTGGTAACGGTGATGTAAGGCACGGTCTGCGCGGCGCCGCAGGCCACTTTTTCCACCGTGGCATTGATGCCCACGGCGCGGTCCTTGGGGGCGATCACCGCATGCACACCGAAAGCGTCGGCACTGCGCAGGCAGGCGCCCAGGTTATGCGGGTCCTGCACGCCGTCCAGCACCAGCAGCAGGGCCGGTTCGGTGAGCGTATCCAGCACGTCGTCCAGGTGCTGCACCTTCTGCGCCGCATCCACCCGCGCCGCAACGCCCTGATGGCGTGTGCTGCCGGCCATGCCGTCGAGCCGCTTGCCGTCCACCTGGATGATGCGCACGCCGTTGCTTTCGGCCAACTTGAGCAGGTCGCGCGCGCGCGGGTCTTTGCGTTGCGTATCAACAAATACTTCCAGCACGCTGTCGGCGTTCTGGCGGATGCGTGCGGTTACCGCATGAAAACCATGAATGATGCGCGACTCAGCCATGACGTTTTCCTGCCTTGCCAGACGGTTTCCCGGATTTTGCCGGTTTGACGGCTTTCTTCGGCGTTGTAGCGCCCCATGCGCCTACGTCGACACCTTCACCACCTGCGGAAATATCCGAGTTCGAAGCTGCAGTTTCGCCTTCCAGCACAAAGTCGATCTTGGTGCTTTCCATATCCACGCGCACCACTTTCACGCGCACGCGGTCGCCCAGGCGGTAACGCTTGCCGGTGCGCTCGCCCAACATCTGGTGCTTGGCCGGATCGAAGTGGTAATAGTCTGCCCCCAATTCGGACACGTGCACCAGCCCTTCGACATAGAGATCGTCCAGCGCCACAAACAGGCCGAAGCCGGTGACCGAGGAAATGGTGCCGTTGAACACGCTTCCCAAGTGGTCGCGCATGTAGAAACACTTGAGCCAGGCCTCGACATCACGCGTGGCATCGTCGGCGCGGCGTTCGGTCATTGAGCAATGCACGCCGAGTTCCGCCCACTTGAGTTGCGGCTTATATTGCTTGCCGTCCAGCACCGCCTTGATGGCTCTATGCACCAGCAGGTCGGGATAACGGCGGATGGGCGAAGTGAAGTGCGCATAGGCCTCGTAACCGAGGCCGAAGTGCCCCAGATTCTCCGGCGCATACACCGCCTGACGCAGCGAACGCAGCATCACGGTCTGCAGCAACCCGGCATCGGGACGGCCCTTGATCTGCTTGAGCAGCTTGGAATAGTCGCCCGCCTGCGGATCGTCACCGCCGCCCAGTTGCAGGCCGAATTCCTTGAAGAATTCGCGCACCGCTTCCAGTTTCTCGGGCGTCGGGCCTTCGTGCACGCGGTACAGCACCGGATGCTCATGCTCCTTCAGGAATGCCGCCGCGCACACGTTGGCTGCCAGCATGCATTCCTCGATCAGCTTGTGCGCATCGTTGCGGATGACCGGCACGATCTTCTCGATCTTGCCCTGGTCGTTGAAGATCATCTGCGTCTCGACCGTCTCGAAGTCGATGGCGCCGCGCTTGGCGCGCGCCTGCAGCAGAACCTGGAACAGCTTGTAAAGGTTGTTGATATGCGGCAATACGGCGGCATATTCGCGCGCATTCTCGCCCTGCGGATTCTCCAGCATGTCGGCGACCTTGGTGTAGGTCAGGCGCGCGTGCGAGAACATCACCGACTGGTAAAAGCGGTGCTTCAGGATCTCGCCTTCGGTGCTAATCTGCATATCGCACACCATGCACAGGCGTTCGACATTGGGATTCAGCGAGCACAGGCCGTTGGACAGTTCTTCCGGCAGCATCGGAATCACGCGGCGCGGGAAATATACCGAGTTGCCGCGATTGATCGCTTCCTTGTCCAGCGCGTCGCCCGCTTTCACATAAGCGCTCACGTCGGCAATGGCCACCACCAGGCGGAAGCCCTGGGCGTTCGGTTCGCAATACACGGCGTCGTCAAAATCGCGCGCAGTCTCACCGTCTATGGTCACCAGCGGCAGCTTCGCCACGCTTTCGCGTCCGGCGTAGTCGGCGGGTTTCACCTCGGGCGAGAACGCCTTGGCCTGCTTTTCGGCGTCGTGCGGGAATTCGTTGGGCAGGTCGTGCTTGCGCAGGGCGATCTCGATCTCCATGCCGGGATCGGCATAGTTGCCCAGCACTTCTACGATGCGGCCGATGGGTTGTGCGTGTTTGGATGGCTGCTGCATGATCTCCAGCATCACCACTTGTCCGGCCTTGGCGCCGCCGGAGGCGCCCGGCGCGACCAGGAAATCCTGGCTGATGCGGCGGTTCTCGGCCACCACGAACTGGATGCCGTGTTCCTCGTACAAACGCCCGACCACGCGCGTATTTGCCGGCTCCAGCACCTCGACGATCTTGGCTTCGCGACGTCCGCGCCGGTCTTCGCCGCCGATGCGCGCCATCACGGTATCGCCGTGCAGCGCCTTGTGCATTTCCTTCTCGCTGAGCACCAGGTCGGGGCTGCCGTCTTCCGGGATCAGGAAACCGAAGCCATCCGGATGACCCTGCACCTTGCCCTTGATCAGATCCAGCTTGTCCACCACGCAAATGGCGCGCTTGCGGTTGCGCATGATCTGGCCGTCGCGCTCCATGGCGCGCAGGCGGCGCAAAAACAACTCTTCCTCATGGTGTTCGATCTGCAGCAGGGCGCATAGCTCGTCCTGTTCCAGCGGCACGCCCTTTTCCGCCAGCATTTGCAGGATATATTCCCGGCTCGGCAGGGGTTGTTCGTATGTTTCGCGCTCGCGTTCCAGAAACGGGTCGAGTTCGCGGATATTTTTTTTCTTTTTCATCATTGACACAAAATCCTTTAACAATTAAAGTGCGCACCCTCGAAGCATTGCCCAGATGGCGGAATTGGTAGACGCGCACGGTTCAGGTCCGTGTGCCGCAAGGTGTGGAGGTTCGAGTCCTCTTCTGGGCACCAAGATTCAACAAGTTGGCTCGCGCAAGCGAGCCATTTTTGTTTTGTGCCCCGAAAAGGCGTTGCACCTGCGTGCTGCGCGCCAAGGTTCAAAAAACATCCGGCGCCGGAATTGAGCAAGCCTGAACCGGCCCTGTCCCGGCATCCCGATTCGACGGCTCGCGCAAGCGGGCCGTTTTCATGTACACCGTCTGCTTTCAAATAAAAACACGCACCGCGATGGCGATGCGTGCCCGTTTTTTTCGTCAGCCCCACCTTAGTCCTTGAACGGGTGGCGCAACACGATGGTTTCGTCGCGATCCGGCCCGGTGGAGACCATATCCACCGGCACTTCACAGATCTTGGCGATACGTTCCAGATAGTTGCGTGCTTCCACCGGCAATTGCTCGTAACGCTTCACGCCTACCGTGCTGGCGCTCCAGCCCGGCATGTCTTCGTAAACCGGCTCGCAACCGTCCAGCGATTCCGCGCCTATCGGCAGGATGTCGCTGAATTTGCCGTCGATGTTGTAACCCACGCCGATACGCACTGTTTCCATTCCGTCCATCACGTCCAGCTTGGTCACGCACAGGCCGGAAACGCCGTTGATCTGGATGGAGCGCTTGAGGGCGGCGGCATCGAACCAGCCGCAGCGCCGTGCGCGCCCGGTGGTGGCGCCGAACTCATGGCCCTTGGTCGCCAGCATCTTGCCGATCGGGTCCTGCTTGTCCACCGCGTCGTACAACTCGGTCGGGAACGGGCCGGAACCGACGCGCGTGGTGTAGGCCTTGGTGATGCCCAGCACGTAATGCAGACTTTGCGGCCCCACCCCTGCTCCCGCACAGGCGGCGCCGGAAATGCAGTTGCTGGAAGTCACAAACGGGTAAGTGCCGTGGTCAATGTCCAGCAGCGTACCCTGTGCGCCTTCGAACAGCAGGTTCTGCCCTGCTTTGTTGGCCTCGTACAGGGCGCGCGGCACGTCCAGCACCAGCGGCTTGAGACGCTCGGCCAGCGCCAGCGTTTCGTCCAGCGTCTGCTGGAAATCCACCGTCGGCGCCTTCAGATAGTTCTTCAGCACGAAGTTGTGATAGTCCAGCACTTCGCCCAGTTTGGCGGCGAAACGCTTGCGATGGAACAGGTCCTGCAAACGGATGGCGCGGCGCGCCACCTTGTCTTCGTAGGTCGGGCCGATACCGCGTCCGGTGGTGCCAATCTTGCCGGCGCCCTTGGCGATTTCACGCGCCTTGTCCAATGCCTCGTGGTAGGGCAGGATCAGCGGGCAGGCTTCGGAGATGCGCAGGCGTTCATAGACCTTCACACCCATCTCCGCCAGCTTGTCCATTTCCTTGAGCAGCGCGGAAGGCGAGAGCACCACGCCGTTGCCGATGTAACACATCACGTCGTCGCGCAGGATGCCGGACGGGATCAGGTGCAACACCGTCTTCTCGCCGCCGATGACCAGCGTATGGCCCGCATTGTGCCCGCCCTGGAAGCGCACCACACCCTGCGCATGGTCAGTCAGCCAGTCGACCACTTTGCCTTTGCCTTCATCGCCCCATTGAGTACCGATCACCACAACGTTTTTAGACATCTCTCGTTCCTAAGTAATTAGCTTAAATTTTAATTCCAACGACGACCCACTTGCCATTTCGTGACACCAACTCGCGATCACAATCCAGTTCCGAATGATATTCACTCTTGTCCAGCAGATCGACCACGACGATTTCGCCCTGCCCGCGCAGCTTGGCGATAGCCTCGTCCAGTGCAGCATCCTGACGATAGGGCGCGCGTATCCCCAGCGGCTGTGCCTGCTTGGACAGCAGGCCGTGCAATTGGCGCAAATCCATGCTGAAACCGGTGGCCGGACGGGCGCGCCCGAAGGCCTTGCCCACGTCGTCGTAGCGACCGCCCAGCGCGATGGCATCGTGGCTGCCCGCATGGTAAGCCGCAAACACCATTCCGCTGTGGTAGTGGTATCCGCGCAGTTCGGCCAGATCAATGCCGATATCGCGCGCCAGATCCTTCAGGTGCGCGGCGGCCTGTTCCAGTTCGTTCAACGCTGCCGTCACTTCGGGATAGGCAGGCAACATCTTGCGGGCGCGGTCTATCACTTCGACGCCGCCGTATAGCTGCGGCAAAACCAGAAGCGCCGCCTGCACTTCCTGCGGCAGCCCCTGCACCAGGCCGCGCAGGGTGGGCACATCCTTGCTTTGCAGGGCGCCGAACAAGTCCGCTTCCAGTTCGGGCGAAATCGAGGCGCGGCTTGCCAGGGCATTGAATACACCCACATGGCCCAGGTCGAGATGCACGCCTTCGATGCCGATCAAGGCCAGCGCTTGCAGCATCAGGCGCTGCACTTCCAGATCGCTTTCCAGGCCCGCGTGACCGTACAGTTCGGCGCCGATCTGCAACGGCTCGCGCGTGCGCATCAGTCCGGCTGGCTGCGTATGCAGCACGCTGCCGGCGTAACACAAACGCGCGACACCCTGGCGATTCAGCAGGTGGGCATCGATGCGCGCCACTTGCGGCGTGATGTCGGCGCGCACGGCCAGCGTGCGGCCGCTCAGTTGATCGACCAGCTTGAAACTGCGCAGATCCATGTCCGCGCTGTCGCTGATCAACAGCGATTCGGCGTATTCCAGCAGGGGGGGGGAAACGAGTTGATAACCGGAGCGGCGCAACAACTCGAGCACATCTCGGCGGATGTTCTCGATGCGCCATGCTTCATCCGGCAGCATGTCTTGGATATATTCCGGCAGCAGCCAGTTCATCTAAACAATTCCATTATTTCATCCAGTAAATCAGCAGCAGCCCGCTCAGCATCAGTGTCAGCCCGATAAATCGGGCCTGTCCGTCCTGGAATTGAGCCACTTTGCGCAACGTTTCGCGCCAGGCAGAGGGAAACAGGAACGGCATGATTCCCTCCAGCACCAGCATCAAGCCCAAAGCGGCCAGCCAGTAATTGCCCATGCGCTATTATTTGCCGTCCCTGCCGGAACCCTTCAGATACTTGAAGAACGGAGAACCGGCATCCAGCACCATCACGTCGCTCTTGCTCTTGAAGCTCTGTTTGTAGACGTCCAGGCTGCGGTAAAAGGCATAGAACTCGGGATTGCGGCCAAAGGCGGCGGCATACAGAGACGCAGCCCGTGCATCGCCCTCGCCCTTGATCTTCTGCGCATCGCGGTAGGCCTGCGCCAGTGTTACCTCGCGCTGCCGGTCGGCATCGGCGCGGATTTTTTCGCTTTCGGCATTACCCGTCGCGCGTAATTCGTTGGCCACCCGTTTGCGCTCCGCATCCATGCGGCGATATACAGAGTCGCTGATTTCCACCGGGAAGTCGACACGCTTCAGGCGCACATCCAGTACTTCCACGCCGATCTTGCGTGCATCGCCGTCGGTTTTTTCCTGCACAATGCGCATCAATTCGTCACGCTTGCCCGACACCACTTCGTGAATGGTGCGCTTGCCGAATTCCTCGCGCAGCGTCGAATTCACCGTCTGCATCAAGCGCGTCCGGGCGCGGGCTTCGTCACCGCCCACGCTGATGTAATACTGCTTGACGTCAAAAATACGCCACTTGATGAAGGAGTCGACCAGCACGTTCTTCTTCTCTGCGGTGATGAAACGCTCGGGTTCGTCTGCATCCAGCGTCAGGATGCGCGAGTCGAAAAAGCGCACGTTCTGCACCAGCGGCATTTTCATCTTGATTCCGGGCTCAGTCTCAACCCGCATCACTTCGCCCAACTGGAACACAATGGCGGTCTGACGCTGGTCCACGATGAAGATGCTCATGCTGGCCAGGATCAGCACGACCACGCCGGCCACCAGGAAATTGGTTACATTCGGTTTCATTAGCGGGACTCCCTTTCACGACCGAACAGCGATTCGCGAACACGCGGGGCAAGCGCCGCTTCGCCCGGTACCGAGTTCAACTGCTCCGTTGGTCTTGACGCGGACGATTCAACGACCGGGTTGGTGCTCTGGATCAGCTTGTCCAGTGGCAGGAACAGCAGATTGCCGCCGCCGCTCTTCTGATCCACGATCACCTTGCTGGTGCTGGTCAGTATCTGCTGTTTCATATCCTGATACATGCGCTCGCGCGTCACCTGCGGGGCTTTCTCGTATTCGACCAGAATCTGCTTGAAGCGGCTGGCATCACCCTCCGCGCTGGCAATCACGCTTTGCTTGTAACCGTCCGCCTCTTGCATCAGGCGCGCCGCCGCACCTTTGGCGCGGGGCACCACGTCGTTGGCATAAGCCTGGCCTTCGTTCTTCTGGCGCTCACGATCCTGCCCGGCTTTCACCGCGTCGTCGAACGCGGCCTGAACCTGCTCCGGCGGCTGCGCATTTTGCATGGTGACTTTGCTCACCACGATGCCCGCCTTGTAACGGTCGAGGATTTCCTGGATCAGGGCGGTCGTCGATGCCGCAACCTGCTCGCGGCCCTCGTACAGCACAAAGTCCATCTTGCTGCGGCCCACAACCTCGCGTATCGAAGTCTCGGCAGCCTGGCGCACAATCTCCCTGTCGTCGGACATGCGATTGTTGAACAGGTATTCGGCGGGGTCTTTCAGGAAATACTGCACCGCAAACTGAATGTCGATGATGTTCTCGTCGTCAGTCAGCATCAGCGATTCTCTCAGCATCTTGTTTTTCACGTTCTCGCGATAGCCGACTTCAACCGTGCGCACCTGGCTCAGGTTGACCACTTCCACCGTCTCGAAGGGATAGGGCAAGTGCCAGCGCGGGCCGGATTCCGTGATTTCGGACAGCTTGCCGAAACGCAGCACTACACCGCGCTGGCTGGCATCGACAATGTAGAAGCCGCTGGCAATCCACACCAGCGCCACGATCAGCACGATCAGGCCGATGCCGATGCCGCCACCTGTGCCACCGGACGTGCTGCCGCTTCCGCCCTTGGGCGCACCGCCGCCGGACTTGCCGAACAGCGATTCGATCTTGCGGTTGAGTTTGCGCATCACCTCCTCGAGATCAGGAGGGCCGCCGTTGTTTTTGTTGCCCCATTGCGGGTCGTTCAATCCCATAGTCTTTACCTCGAAGTCAAATTAATTGTCATTCAGGGGGTGCCATTCCTGCTCTTGCACATCCGATTCCGGCGCATCGCGCACTTCGGCCAGGGCGGCCCGCAATTCCGCCAGGCCGGCACCCGTAATAGCGCTCAAGTGAACGCTGGCGATTTTACCATATTCGTCGCGCTTCACGCCCGGTTCCAGGCCCTGCAGGTCGATCTTGTTGTAGACCACGATCTGCGGGATATGCTGCGCCCCGATCTCGGCCAGAACCTTGTTCACCTCGGCAACCTGGTCGTGCCGCTCGGGGCTGTTCACATCCACCACATGCAGCAGCAGGTCGGCCTGCGCCGTCTCTTCCAGCGTACTGCGGAAGGCCGCCACCAGCCCGTGCGGCAGATGGCGAATGAAGCCCACGGTGTCGGACAACACCACCTGGCGCAGGCTGTCGCCCTCCAGGAATATCTTGCGCGCCGTGGTATCCAGTGTGGCGAACAACTGGTTGGCGACGTAGACGTTGGCGTTGGTCAAGCGGTTGAACAGCGTGGATTTACCAGCGTTGGTATAACCGACAATGGAGACCGACATCACGTCGGAACGGTTGCGCGCCTTGCGCTGCAATGCGCGATGCCTTTTGAGTTGCTTCAGCCGTTCGTTGAGCAAATGGACGCGTCTATCCAGCTTGCGCCGGTCAAGCTCCAGTTGCGTCTCACCCGGACCGCGCGCACCCACGGCGAACTTCTGCTGCCCCATGTCCATATTCATGCCGACCAGCCGCGTGGAAAGGTATTTGAGCTGCGCCAGCTCCACCTGTACCTTGCCTTCATGGCTCTGGGCGCGCAAGGCGAAGATATCCAGGATCAGCATGGTGCGGTCGATCACGCGCGTCTGTATTTTGGCGGTGAGATTGCGCATCTGCGCGGGAGACAGGTCGTGATTGAAAATCACCAGCGGCGCTTCCAGCTGCTCGACCAAGGCTGCGATCTCGTCCACCTTGCCGCTGCCGGCGAAGGTGGCGGGATCGGGGCGCTGTCGCTTGCCCTCTATCAGCGCAAGCGTACGCACGCCAGCGCTTTCTGCCAGCAAACGTAGCTCTTCCAAACTCTCTGCGTAATCCGGTGCGCCGAAATCCAGACTGACCAAAACCGCCGTATTGGCGACAGTCGTTGACTCGTGCATTACTCTGCGTCGAACGGGATGGTGACGGCGCGTGCGGGGACGATGGTGGAAATGGCGTGCTTGTAGACCATCTGGGTGACGGTGTTCTTCAGCAGCACCACATATTGATCAAACGACTCGACCTGGCCCTGCAGCTTGATGCCGTTGACCAGGTAAATGGCGACCTGCACATGCTCCTTACGCAACGCGTTCAGGAACGGGTCTTGTAGTTGTTGCCCTTTTGCACTCATGATGTCCGCTCTTGTTGTTCTTGGGGCGGCTACTTTACTGGAAAACCCTTCACTACGGAAGAGCTTGAAGGAGTTGACGCCTATTCAGCCCCATCTCCGCGCCCGGATCTGCCTCTTCCGGCCCGCTCGCGCAATTCGGCAAACACCGCATTCTTCATGAAAGCAAACATGAATGCGGACAGCAACAGCGTCGCTAACACTACCGGCAAAAAATAATTCACTCAACCTCCTGCAACAGGGATACAACTCGCATGAGTATTATTGCGGCACAAATCGGCGTTACTTGAGGCGGATACCGGCATCAGATGCCGGATTATCGATTGCGGGAGAAATCCCGGACGAGTTCCAACTCTTGCGGCAGGGCATTCGTGCGCCCCATCAGGAACTTGCCTATCCCGTCCAGCATGGGTGTCTGCAGCAGCTCCGGATTCAACTTGCCCTTCATGACACCGAAACCGTCAAGGTTATTGCTCTCGAGTTCGATGCTGCCGTCCGTGTAATTGCCCAGGAAGCGCATCCAGACTATGAATTCCGGCTCCAGCTCGACCTGGAATATGGCTTTCTGCGCCCTGTTCCGCCACAGATCGTGCATATCTTCCTTGGGTTTCAGGCCGTAGGCGTCCAGATCTTTCTTGATCTCGTCGAACTGCTCGAAGCGGCGCGTGACGGTCACCGGCTCGGGAGCGGTCAGCCGCACCTGAAAGTACACATGGTTCATCAGCGCGTTATCCGCAATGCTCTGCTTGCGGTATTCGGCCATCCCGCTTTTCCATTTCAGACGCGAGAATTGGGTCTTGCCATCCAGCGCGTAGACACGCGGCACATCGGGCTCCAGCGCATTCAGATGCTGGGCAAACAGGTTGAAAAACTTGAAGGTGCGCTCAAGCGCGGCATTCACGCTGTGCGTCATCGCCTGGCGGTCTTGCTGCCGGGTACGGTTCGCTTCCATCTTTTGCGTTGCCTCGCCTGCCAGCTCCGCCAGGAAACTGCTCATTTCATTATTTGACT
This sequence comes from Sideroxyarcus sp., assembly GCA_030652215.1. Taxonomy (GTDB): domain Bacteria; phylum Pseudomonadota; class Gammaproteobacteria; order Burkholderiales; family Gallionellaceae; genus Sideroxyarcus. The sequence goes on along the minus strand of JAUSBC010000004.1, from coordinate 40,429 downwards.
GGTTCATGCTCAACGATCCCGACAATGCTTATTGGCAAAATGATGACACAAATACAAATCAACCGTACAGCCTGCGCCCGCGAATTCGCGCCCGATGCGCGGCGCGCTCCTCGCTCTCGGTGAGCACGTGTTTTTTGTCGGCGAAGGGATTTTTGCCGGATTTGAATTCAATACGCAGCGGGGTGCCCTGCAGCTTGAACGCATCGCAGAAGACCTTCTCCAGGTAACGACTGTAGCTGTCCGGCACCTTGTCCAGAGCGCTGCCATGAATGATGATGAGCGGCGGATTGCTGCCGCCCTGGTGGGCATAGCGCATCTTCGGACGGAAAGAACCCACGCGCGGCGGCTGCTGCTTCTGCAGCGCCTCTTCCAGCACGCGCGTAAGTTGCGGCGTCGGCAGCTTTGCCATCGCGGCGGTGTAAGCCTGATTCACCGATTTCAACAGCGCGTCCACGCCGGTGCCGTTCAGCGCGGAAATGAAGTGATGCTTGGCAAAACTCAGGAAATGCAATTTGCGCTCGATGTCGCGCTTTGTCGTGTCGCGTTTGTATTCGTCCAGCCCGTCCCACTTGTTGATCGCCAGCACCAGCGCACGGCCTGCCTGCAGCACGAAGTCGGCCAGGTGCGCATCCTGCTCGGTGATCTGGTCGCGCGCATCCACCACCAGCACAACCACATTGGCATCCTCGATGGCCTGCAGCGTTTTCACCACGGAGAACTTTTCGACGGCCTCGTCGACCTTGCCGCGGCGGCGCACGCCGGCGGTGTCGATGATGGTGTATTTCTTGCCTTCGCGCTCGAAATCAATATAGATGGAATCGCGCGTGGTGCCCGGCTGGTCGAACGCAATGACGCGCTCTTCGCCCAGAATGGCATTGACCAGCGTGGACTTTCCAACGTTGGGGCGCCCGACGATGGCCAGCTTCGGATGGTCGGATTTCTCCTCGACTTCGATTACTGCGGCCGGCAACTCGTCCAGCGCCACTTCGATCATCTCGGCGACATTGTCGCCGTGCGCGGAAGAAATAGGGATGGGTGTACCCAGTCCGAGTTCGTGGAAATCGACGGTGACGCGCGCGCTCTGCATGCCCTCGGCCTTGTTCACCAGCAGCAGCAGCGGACGCCCGGTTTTGCGCAACTGGGTGGCGATGATGCGGTCCTGCGGCGTGACGCCATCGCGACCGTCGACGATGAACAGTACCATGTCCGCCTCGTCCACCGCCTGCCGGGTCTGCTTGGCCATCTCGTGCATGATGCCTTCCTTGGCCACGGGCTCCAGCCCGCCAGTATCCACAACCAGGAACGGCCGCTCGCCGACGCGGCCGCGACCGTAGTGGCGGTCGCGCGTCAGACCGGGCAAGTCCGCCACCAGTGCGTCACGGCTGCGCGTGAGGCGGTTAAACAACGTGGATTTTCCGACGTTGGGGCGGCCGACAAGTACGAGAGTAGGTAGCATTTTTTTCTAGTTTATGGCGACGGAATACAGTTTTCCGCCGCTGGTTTGGAGCAGCGCTCCGTTGCCCAAAGTAAGCGGCGCAACCTGAATGGCGCTGCCGTCGGTGCTGCTACGCGCAACGAAGCTGCCGTCATCGCTCTTCAGCGCATGCAGGTAACCTTCGAAATCGCCCAGCAGCAGGTAATCGCCCAGCGGATAGACTGCGGTCGCCTTGCGCAGCAGGAGTTGGTTGTTCTTCCATAGCGTGGCACCGCTGTTCTTGTCCAGCGCTACCAGGTTGCTGTCCGAGTCGGCAACGTACAAAGTCTTGCCGGACAGCGCCAGCCCCTTGTCGCTGGCGATATCGCGCGTCCACAACGCACCGCCCTGCACGGCATCGAAACATGCCAGACGCCCCTGGAAGGCAACCGCGCACACCTGTGCATTGTCGACCACGGGCAGGCTGGTAATGTCGCTGATGCGTTCCAGTTCGGTATTGCCGCGTGGCTGCGACACCGAGGATTCCCACACCACTACACCGTTCTTCAGGCTGATCGCCGCCAGCTTGCCTGCCGCAAACCCCGCATACACCAAACCGTTGCGTATCACCACGCTCGCATGGCTGCGCACGATCAGCGTCGGCGTGGCTCGCTCATACAACCACAGGCGTCCGCCGTCTTTCGCGCTCAAACCGGTGATGCGCTGATTGCCGGTGCGCACCACGACCACGCCGTCGGCAACCTTGGGCGCGCTCAGCACGTCGCTGGATACCTTGACCTGCCATTTCAACTTGCCGCTGTCCTCGTCAAAAGCGGCCAGCTCGCCTTTTTCGCCGCCGACCAGTACCAGCCCCTCGCCCGCCCCCACGCCTCCGGTGACGGCAAAGCCGCATTCGCTGCTCCAGACTTCTTTTCCGCTATTGCGGTCGAGACGGACCAATTGGCCTTTTGCATTCGCCGCAAACACCGCTTCGCGCGTTACGGCAGGCGACAACACGCTCTGCCCGGCAGCGCCGACATCCACACTCCAGAGCACTTCTATCCTGGCGGACGGCTTGAATTCGACCAGCTTGTTCGGCTCGATCTTGGGCTTGTCGCTGCTGCAGGCGACCAGCAGCACCGGCAACAGCGCGGCAACAAAACGGCTATTCATGGTCATTTGGCACCCAACCCGTCCAGCTTCAACTGGATCAGATTGCGATAGGTGCTCTTGGCATCGGTCTTGTCCAAAGCCTGCTGATACGCGGCACGCGCCTCGGCGACCTTGCCCTGCGCGCTCAACACATCGCCTTTGAGGTCGGCATACAAACCGGTAAAGGACTCGGGATGCGCGGCGTCGAGTTGCTTGAGCGCATCGTCGTACTTCTTCTCGTCCAGCAGCACGCTGGCCATTTTCAGGCGCGCCGTATCCTGCAGGCCGGTTTCGCTCGCATGTTCGATCACCCATTGCAGTTGCACTTTTGCGTGCGCCACGTCGCGCGCCTGCAAGCTGGCCTGCGCCGCCAGCAATTGCGCGCGGGGTGCGTATGCGCTGCTGCCGTAACGGCTGACCAGCGCGTCCGCAGCATCGCCGATGCGCTTGGCATCGTTGCTGCCCACCTGTTTCACCACTTCCGAATAGAGCTTGGCGGCTTCGGCCGACTGGCCTGCCTGGTAACCCTTCCAGTACTGAATGCCGGCAAACCCGAGCAGACCGACCACCAGGGCACCGATTACCCATTTGCCGTTCTCTTTCCACCACGCCTTCAGCGCGTCGACTTGTTCCTGTTCCTGCAGATCCAAACTAGACATTGTTATTCCCTCACTTGATCAATTCACGAATTTTCTGCTGCAATTCTTCCAAAGCGACACGCTGTTGCTCGCCGCCGCGCAAAGGTTTGAGCGTAACCGCATTCGCCGCCGCCTCGTCGTCGCCTATGATGACAGCGCACACTGCGGCGCTGCCATCCGCTTTTTTCATTTGCGATTTGAAACTGCCGCCGCCGCAATGCAACAGCACGCGCAAGCCGCCATCGCGCAGGCTTTCCGCCACCCGCCATGCCAGATTCTGCGCCTGCTCGCCCTGATGCACCACATACACATCCAAGGGTGCCGGCGGATTCTGCATGCCGTCTTCCTGCAGCAACGCCAGCAAACGCTCCACGCCCATTGCAAAACCGCACGCGGGAGCCGATTTGCCGCCGATCTGCTCGATCAGGCCGTCGAAACGGCCTCCGGCGCAGATCGTGCCCTGCGCGCCGAGGCGCGTGGTGACCCACTCGAACACGGTGCGGTTGTAATAATCCAGTCCGCGCACCAGACGCGGGTTGATCTCAAACGCGATGCCGTGTTGCTTCAAAATCGTCTGCACTGCTTCGAAATGCTGAATCGCATCCGGCTCCAGTTCGTCCATCAGCTTGGGCGCCGCACTCACCAGTCCCTGCATGGCAGGATTCTTGGTGTCGAGAATCCGCAGCGGGTTGCTGTACAGACGGCGCTGCGCATCGGCATCCAGCGCATCCTTATGCTGCTCGAAATACGCTATCAGCTTCTCGCGATGACGCTGGCGCGAAGCCGCATCGCCCAGCGTGTTGATCTGCAAAGCCACATCGCGGATACCCAGCTTCTTCCACAAGCGCGCGCACATCACGATCTGCTCGGCATCAATGTCCGGTCCGGCAAAGCCCAGTGCTTCCACGCCGACTTGGTGGAACTGGCGATAGCGCCCCTTCTGCGGACGCTCGTGGCGGAACATTTGCCCCGCATACCACAGCCGTTGCGGCGCGTTATACAGCAGATTGTGCTGCAAAGCCGCGCGCACGCAGGACGCTGTGCCTTCCGGGCGCAACGTAAGCTGGTCACCGTTGAGACTGTCCTCGAAGCTGTACATCTCTTTTTCCACGATATCGGTGACTTCGCCGATGGCGCGCTTGAACAGCGCGGTCGGTTCCACCAGCGGCATGCGGATGTTGCGATAGCCGTAGCCTTCCAGCCAGTCGCGCACCGTGTCTTCGAACCACAACCAAAGCCCCGCCTCTTCCGGCAGGATATCGTTCATGCCTTTTACGGCTTGTAATGTTTCGTTGCTCATTTTTTTCGGGGAAGGGAGAAGGGTAAAGGGAGAAGGGTAAAACCGGCGCACTGCCTCTACCCTTCCCTCTTCCCCTTCACCCTTCCCGCTTTTCCCTCTTCACATACTTTCTTGCCACATATTCATTGACGATTTGCGTGAACTCCTCGGCGATATGGTCGCCACGCAATGTGGTCACTTTTTCGCCGTCCACATACACCGGCGCGGCAGGATTTTCGCCCGTGCCCGGCAGGCTGATGCCGATATTCGCCAGCTTGCTTTCGCCCGGTCCGTTGACGATGCAGCCCATCACTGCAACAGTCATTTCTTCCACGCCAACGTATCGCCCACGCCACACCGGCATCTGGGCACGCAGATAATTCTGGATATCCTGCGCCAACTCCTGGAACACGGTGCTGGTCGTGCGCCCGCAACCGGGGCAGGCCGTCACCATGGGCGCGAACGCACGCAATCCCATGGTCTGCAAAATCTCCTGCGCCACAACCACCTCTTCGGTGCGTGCACCGCCCGGTGCGGGTGTCAGGGAAACGCGTATCGTGTCGCCTATTCCCTGCTGCAGCAGCACCGCAAGCGCCGCAGTGGAACCCACAATTCCTTTCGAGCCCATTCCCGCCTCGGTCAGCCCCAGATGCAGCGGATAATCGCAACGCCCGGCCAGCGACAGGTATACTGCGATCAGGTCCTGCACATCGCTCACTTTGCAGGACAGCACGATGCGGTCGTGCGGCAAGCCCAGTTCTTCGGCGCGTTTCGCGCTGTCCAGCGCGGAACCGATGAGCGCCTCGCGCGTCACTTCGGCCACATCCCTCGGTTGCGCAAGCTTGGCGTTCTCGTCCATCAGGCGCACCACAAGGTCCTGGTCCAGGCTTCCCCAGTTGACGCCGATGCGCACCGGTTTGTCGTACTGCTTCGCCACCGCGATCATCATGGCGAACTGGTCTTCGCCCTTGCGATTCTTGCCCACATTACCGGGATTGATGCGGTATTTCGCCAGCGCCTGCGCGCACTCCGGAAACTCGGTGAGCAGGCGGTGCCCGTTGTAGTGAAAGTCGCCGATCAGCGGCACTGCGCAGCCCATGTCGTCCAGCAGCTTGCGTATGCGCGGCACCTGCACGGCGGCCTCGGAAGTGTTCACGGTGATGCGCACCAGTTCGGAACCCGCCTGCGCCAGTTCGAATACCTGGCGCGCAGTGCCTTCGGCATCAACCGTGTCGGTATTCGTCATGGATTGCACCACGATGGGCGCATCGCCGCCGATGGCGATATTCCCAACATGCACGCACTGCGTCCGGTGACGCGGGATGGCGAAATGGCTCATGCGCGCTACTCCACTTTCAAGTGCGCAACTTCCATCGCCGCGTAGGCTGAAAGATCTATTTCCTTGCCCTTGTAATACAGCTTGACGCTGCCCGGATGGGCAATGGATATGTCGTAGGGTGCGCGCCCCGGTCCGCCGACCCATTGTTCGCTGCCGGCCGGATTTGTCCTTGAGAGCAATATGGAGCCGTTAACGTCTACTACCTCCGCCCATGCCGTCACACTGAATACAAAGTGCAGCGGACGGCGCCTGAGAATCTCTAGGGGAATCGGCGGCTTGACTGCCGCTACCGGCGCGGACGCGGCCCCGATTTGCGGCGCGACTGCCGCAGCAACGGGTTCGCCGGCCTTGACGGGTTTGGCTGCCGGTTCCGGGGTTGCCGCTTTGTCAGGCACGGGTAGTGCGGGCTGAACGCCGGCATCCGCCACGGCGGAAGCCGCCGCATCGGGCTGGGACATGGGCAGGGAGACGGATTCGACAACGCTGGTCGTCTGCGTCGCCTCACCGCTATCGCCCAGCAACACAAACAGCCCGAGCACGAGCGCAACGCCCAGCGCCCCGGCCAGCCACAGCACGTTGATACGGCGCAGCGAGCGCACGGTCGGGAAATCCACATTCACGGCGGGATTCCTGGCAACCGGCTGTTTTGCCGGATCGGCAGGCAGAGCGGCAAGCAGCGGCGCCTCGTCCAATTGCAGCACGCGCGCATAGCTGCGCACAAAACCGCGCAAAAAGGTGGTCTGCGGCAGATGGGCAAAATCGTTTGCTTCCAGCGCCTCCACCTGCTTGGGCGCGAATTTGACCCGGTCCGCAACGTCATGCACGCTCATTCCCTGAGCCTCGCGCGCTTCGCGCAATGCCATGCCGACGTTGAGCGGCTTGGGAGCGGTATCTTTTTCCGGGTTAGCGACAGTGTCGGTAGTATCCATCATTCGCCTTGCATTAACAGTTGAGTCTCACGGGAGGTGGGGAAGCGTTTGCGCAATTGCAACTCGTAGCTGGCTTCGGAATTGCGGTCGCGCATTTTGCGTTCAATGCGCACCGCCAGCCACAGTTGCTCGGCATTCAAGTCGCCTGACACTTGCGAGAAGCGCAAAAAATAAGACTTCGCACCGGCATAGTCGCCGCTGTCGTAACTCCAGTCCGCCATACCGTACAGCGCCTCGCGCATGCCGGGCCGGATAATCAGAGCGCGCTGCAGATTGTTTTCGGCTTCCTGCATCTTGCCTGCCTTCTTGGAACACAAGCCCAGGTTCACATAAGCCATTTCGGGTGTGGCATAAAGCGGATTCTTCAGCGCGTCGCGAAACTGCGCCAAAGATTCCGTGACGCGACCGCGCTGGCACAGAAACCAGCCGTAATTGTTATGCGCCTCGGAATTTTCATCGTCCAGATCCAGGCTGCGACGGAAATCGGCTTCGGCCAGATCGTCTTCGCGCAACGCCATGCGCACCATGGCGCGCACGGTGTAGGCCGGCGCAAAATCCGCATCCGCCCGCAGCGCCACCCCCGCCTCCTGCAGCGCGATTGCATATTGCTCGCGCTCGTAATACGAGGCGGCCAATTCGGTATGTATCCTGGCGCTGGCCTGGGCGCGCGTCTTGTCCGGCACCGGAGTACCGGAGGAACCGCCGCCCGACGAGGCGCACCCCGTCAACAACAGCACAATAAGAATCAGTCTGAATAGCTTCATTGATTTGCCTCCACCAATCGATGATTTCGCTTCGTCTTGTCCTGCACCTGACCTGCCAGTTGCCCACAGGCCGCCGCGATGTCGTCGCCGCGCACCTTGCGGATGGTGGTCACGATACCGGCCTGCATCAGCACGTCGCGGAAACGTTTCACCGCTTCCATATCCGAGCGTTGATACGGCGCCTGCGGAAAAGGATTGAACGGAATGAGATTGAACTTGCACGGTACGTCGCGCACCAGCTCGATCAGTTCGCGCGCATGCTGCACGCCGTCATTCACGCCGGCCAGCATCACATACTCGAAGGTCACGAAGTCGCGCGGTGCTTTTTCCAGGTAGCGCAGGCACGCCGCCATCAATTCCTTCAGCGGATATTTCTGGTTGATCGGCACCAGCACGTTGCGCAACGCGTCGTTGGGTGCATGCAGCGAAATCGCCAACGCAACCGGACACTCCTCGCGCAGCCTGTCCATGGCCGGCACCACGCCCGAAGTGGACACCGTCACGCGGCGGCGCGACAGGCCGTAGGCATTGTCATCCAGCATCAGGCGCAAGGCGCTCACCGTACTGTCGAAATTGAGCAACGGCTCGCCCATGCCCATCAGCACCACATTGGTGACTGGCCAGTTGCCTTGAGCCTGCCCTGAGCCGGTCGAAGAGTTCTTGCCGAGCTCATGGTTCGCCCACCACACCTGGCCGATGATCTCGGCCGTCGACAGGTTGCGGTTGAAGCCCTGTTTGCCGGTGGAACAGAACGCGCAATCCAGCGCGCATCCGGCCTGGGTAGAGACGCACAGCGTGCCGCGATCCTCTTCCGGGATGTACACGGTCTCCACCGCATTGCCCGTCCCCACATCCAGCAGCCACTTGCGCGTGCCGTCGGTGGCGGTTTCTTCACGCACCACCGAGGGAACGCGAACACAGGCGATCTGTTTCAGTTTTTCGCGAAGAGAGATCGCCAGATCGCTCATCGCATCGAAATCGGACTCCCCGCTTTTGTAAATCCAGCGCAACACCTGCTTGGCGCGGAACGGCTTTTCGCCTTGTTCCGCAAACCAGGCGGTCATTGCAGCCGGTTCAAAATCGAGGAGGTTTTGCTTCATCGGTCGTGACTTAACGCGAGTAGACGTTCAATGCCGGGAAGAAATAGGCAATTTCGACGGCTGCGGTTTCGGGCGCATCGGAACCGTGCACTGCGTTGGCATCAATGCTGTCGGCGAAGTCGGCGCGGATGGTGCCCTTGTCGGCCTTCTTGGGATCGGTTGCGCCCATCAGGTCGCGATTCTTGAGGATGGCGCCTTCGCCTTCCAGCACCTGGATCATCACCGGGCCGGAGATCATGAAGCTGACCAGGTCGTTGAAGAAAGGACGTGCCTTGTGCACGGCGTAGAAACCTTCCGCTTCGGCGCGCGACAGTTGCGTCATGCGTGCGGCGATGATCTTCAGGCCGGCGCCTTCGAAACGGCTATAGATTTGGCCGATGACATTCTTTGCCACGGCATCGGGTTTGATGATTGAAAGGGTGCGTTGGACGGACATGCTTCTTCTCCAAATGATTAATGTAATTCAGAAATTTCTGAGGGCGAGATTCTAGCAGGGTTTGCCGTCCCTGTCGCAGACGGCATGCCGGACAAAGCGCCTTTGGCGGGGCAAACAGGCCGCAAGTTGATGGAGCAGCCCCGGTTCGGGGCTGCTCCATTCGATGCCGGATATCAAACTGCCTTAATTGAACAGCAAGTCGGGCAGGAACAGTGAGATTTGCGGAATGTAGGTGACCATTGCCAGAAAGGTCAGCAACACCATTAGCCAGGGCAAGGCCGCCCGGGTGACATCTACGATGCTCATGCCGGTAATACCGCTGGTTACGAACAGGTTGAGTCCCACCGGGGGCGTGACCATGCCAATCTCCATATTCACCACCATGATGATGCCGAGGTGTATGGGGTCGATACCCAGTTGCATCGCGATCGGAAAGAAAATCGGCGCCAGGATCAGGATGATGCCCGTAGGTTCCATGAAATTGCCCGCGATGAGCAGGATGATGTTCACCACCAGCAGGAACATCCACGGCGCCATGCCGAACGCCATGATTTGCTCGGCGATGGTTTGCGGGATGCGTTCCGTGGTCAGCACATGCGCAAACAGCATGGCATTGGCAACAATAAACATCAGCATCACCGTGGTGCGGCTGGCTTCCACAAAGACCGTGGGAAGCTGGTGAAATTTCAGGTCGCGGTAAATGAAAACCACAACGACCAGCGCATACACGGCCGACACGGCAGCCGCCTCCGTGGGGGTGAACACACCGCCATAGATGCCGCCCATGATAATGACCAGCAACGCAAGCCCCCATAGCGACTGCCTGAACTTGGTCAGCACTTCGCCCAGACTCGCCCGCGGAGCGGGTTTCAGATTGAGTTTTCCCGCGCGGAAATACACCGCCAGCATCAGCATCAAGCCCAGCATGATGCCCGGCACAACGCCCGCCATGAAGATGCGACCTACCGATTGCTCGGTGACCGCGCAATAGACCACCATCACGATGGAAGGGGGGATCAGTATGCCCAGCGTTCCCGCATTGCAGATCACGCCCGCCGCAAACTCTTTCGGATAGCCGCTACGCACCATGCCCGCAATCACAATCGAGCCCACCGCGACCACCGTGGCCGGACTGGAGCCGGATACCGCCGCAAACAGCATGCATGCCAGGATGGAGGCGATAGCAAGCCCGCCGCGCAAATGCCCGACCGCCGCAATGGCAAAGTCGATCATGCGCCTGGCGACGCCGCCGGTCGTCATCAAGGCGCCCGCCAGAATGAAGAACGGAATGGCCAGCAGAGTGTAATGCTCGCTGGTTTCGTACAATTTGATGGTGAGCGACGCCAGCGAATCCTGGGCAAAAAAGGCAATCGTCAGCAGACTGGACAAACCGAGACTGATGGCGATGGGCATGCCGATGGCCATGCAGAAAAACAGGCAGGTGAAGAGGAAAATCGTGTTCATTTGTTCTCCTCCATCGTCTTCAGCTTGAGCGCTTCCTCAACTTCGTCGGCCAGATGCAGACGGTCCGACTTGCCGGTCACCAGATTCATCAGCACCGGCAGAAAACGCAAGGCGAGCAGCACGAAACCGACAGGCAATATTGCGCGCACCATCCACATCGGTATTGCCATGTCTTCGAGCTCAATGCCGGCCGACTTCATTTTCAGCACGTATTGCATGGAGCCGTAAATCACCATGCCGGCATAGACCAGGCATAGCAGCACCGCGACGACGGAAACCACGCGGCGAGGCTTGGGCGGAAACAATTTGACCAGTGCATCAACCCCGATATGCGCGCCTACGCGCACACCGTAAGAAATTCCGATAAAGATCATGCAGGCGAACAGGACCGTGGTGAGCTCCAGCGCCCACGTGAAGCCCGAATTGAACACATAGCGCATGACGACCTGTGAAAACGTCAGCAATGTCATGGCTGCCAGCATCAGGGCGATCAGCCACTCATCCAGGCGTTTGAGATATTTCATGGAATCTCCCAGAAAAGACCCCGAACTGGTCGGGGTCGATTGATGCGTGCGGCAATTTACTTCTTGTCGGACTTCGCTTTGCCCTTCTTCTCGGGAACCGGCTTGGTATTAGCCTGCAGCGCGGCGTCGATCAGATCCTTGCCGATATCGGCTTCGAATTGCGCCCACACCGGCCGCATGGCATTGCGCCATGCCATCTTCTCGGCTGCGGTCAGCGTGACCAGCTTGGCTTTATTGTCCGCGAGCGCTTTGGCCTTGAAATCGTCGTCTTCTGTCAGCGCGACCTTGTTGCCGTAGGCAATGGATTCTTCCATCGCTTCGGTCAGACCCTGCTTCACATCGGCAGGCAATCCGTCCCACCACTTGGCGTTGGCGATCACCATGTAGTCCAGCACGCCGTGGCCGCTCTCGGTGATGTAGCCCTGCACTTCGTGGAATTTCTTGGTGTAGATGTTTGCCCAGGGATTTTCGGCCCCGTCCACCACGCCGGATTGCAGCGCCTGGTAGACCTCGGCAAACGCGATCTTTTGCGGATTCGCGTCAAGCGCCTTGAATTGCGCTTCCAGCACGTCGGAAGCCTGGATACGGAATTTCAGCCCCTTGGCATCGGCCGGGGTGCGCAACGGCTTGTTTGCCGAAAAATGTTTCATGCCGTTGTGGATGTATCCGAAGCCAACAATGCCCTTGTCCGCCATCGAAGTGAACAACTCGCGGCCCTTGGGGCTGTTCTGAAAACGGCCCACCGCATCAATGTCGTCGAACAGGAACGGGAGATCGAAAATCTGGATCTTCTTGGTGTACTTGCCGAACTTCGCCAGCGAAGGCGCCAATATCTGCACGTCACCCAGCAACAGCGCCTCCATCTCCTTGCCGTCGCCGAACAACTGGCTGTTGGGGAAAACCTGCACCAGAACCTTGCCGGGCAATTTCTTCTCGGCAATTTCCTTGAACTTCAAGGCAGCCTGCCCCTTGGGGGTGGTATCGGCAACCACATGGCTGTATTTGATTACGATGGGGTCGGCGTTAACCGACAGGGACAGACTCAACAACAAGGCACTGCACAAGGCGCTTACGAGTTTCATGTTTCCCTCCTGAGGGTGGTTTAGCTACACAGGCACTACAACAAATAATTTTGCCGACCATCATAATCCAATTGTTCGCAGCACACCAACACGCCCTCTTCATTTTGCGCGGCCTGAAATTCTGCACTGACCGCCACGCCCACCACGCTCGCCAACTCGCCGCCGCAATACAGCAACGGCAATCGCTCGCGATGCCAGGGCGGAACATGATGTTCCTGCAACAAATTTTTCAGGCTGCGAGTCGCGGCCCCGGGGCGCGGACGCAACGATTCTCCGCCGCTGCGCAGGCGCAATGTCACCGGCGCACGCTGTAATTTCGCCAAGCTGATACCCGAGCCCAGTACGCGGTTAAAGGCAATGCGCATGTTCAGCGCAGGCCAATGCAATTCGCGCTCGCCCAACCAGTGCGCAGCCGAGCCGGTGTCTACCGCTTCCAACGCGGGAAAGGCATAAACCTTGCCTTGATAGCGGCGCAACTGCCAGTGGCCGAAGCCGACGCAAACCGCCGCATCATCCCGCGCATGCAGCAATTGATGCAGCATCTGTTCCGTCTGCACCTCCTGCGGCATGGGCGCGCCCTGCCGGTGCAGGAAAAATCGCAGCAGATTTCTGGCGCGCGACGGAGAAAGCGCCCGCAGTCGGGACACATCCAGCACCGCACTTTCCGCCTGGTCCTGCGCATCCAGTTGCGCCAACTCGTCCAGCAACGCCGCCGCCTCGGCGAAATGCCGGGCGCCGCGCATCAGCGTGCTGCGGTAAGCGGGAAATTCCCGCTCCAGCAAGGGCAGCACGCGGTGCCGCAGGAAGTTGCGTGGATAACGCTCGTCGGTATTGCTCTCGTCTTCCACCCATTGCAACGCATGTTGCACCGCGTATTCGTACAGCGTGCCGCGCGGAATATCGAGCAAGGGGCGCACGGTCGCCGGAGCCGAACCAGACACAGACCCTTCGACCTTGCTCAGGACAGGCATCGCGGCGGCGCCCCTGATGCCGGCACCGCGCAACAGTTGCAACAGCAGCGTTTCCGCCTGGTCGTCCGCATGGTGCGCCAGTGCGACAAAGTCGCAACTTTGTTTGCGGAAAGCGGCATGACGCAGCTTGCGCGCAGCGGCCTCGATGCCGTGGTCGGCTCGCAGGGGAGCGATATCGACGCGCTCGATATGCAGGGGAATATCCAGACGTGCGCAAAATTCGGTACAGAAATTCGCCCACATATCTGCATTCGGACTGATGCCGTGATGCACATGTAGAGCGGAAAGCCGCCACGCGAAACGCGGCGCAAGACCGTGCAGCAGGTGCAGCAGCACGACCGAATCCATGCCGCCGCTCAAGCCAATGAGGATGTGACTGTGTGGGGGAAGAAGCGGCGCGAGGCGCGCCGCGACGCTGTCAGTTAAGTTCGATTTCCTTGAACTTGCCATAACTCATCAGACGGCTGAAACGAGTCTGCAACATCTCGTCGGTGGCTTGCGCCTGCACCTGTTTGAGCGCGTCCTGCAAAGCCTTCTTCAGGGACTGCATCATCGCCGGATAGTCGCGGTGCGCACCGCCCAGCGGTTCGCTGATGATCTTGTCGACCAGCCCCAGAGTCTTCAAGCGCGTGGCGGTGATGCCCAGGGTCTCGGCCGCATCCGGTGCCTTGTCCGCGCTCTTCCACAGGATGGAAGCGCAGCCTTCCGGCGAAATGACGGAGTAAGTCGCGTATTGCAGCATCAGCATGGCATCGCCCACCGCAATCGCCAGCGCGCCGCCGGAACCGCCTTCGCCGATGATGGTGCAGATGATGGGCACCTTCAGTTCGGCCATGACATACAGATTCTTGCCGATTGCTTCGGATTGACCGCGTTCTTCCGCGCCCACGCCGGGATAGGCGCCGGGTGTGTCGATGAAAGTCATGATGGGAATACCGAATTTCTCGGCCAGGCGCATCAGGCGCATCGCCTTGCGATAACCCTCGGGGCGCGGCATGCCGAAATTGCGGTATTGGCGTTCCTTGGTGTCGCGGCCCTTTTGATGGCCGATAACCATCACGCTTTGCCCGTTGAAGCGCGCCAGACCGGCGACGATGGCAGGGTCGTCCGCGAAGTTGCGATCGCCGTGCAATTCTTCGAAATCCGTAAACAGGTGCTGAATGTAATCCAGCGTGTAGGGGCGCTGCGGGTGGCGCGAGACCTGCGAAATCTGCCAGGGCGTGAGCTTGGCATAGATATCTTTGGTCAGCGATTGGCTTTTCTTCTGCAGCCTGCCGATCTCGTCGGAGATATCGAGTGCGGAATCGTCCTGCACAAAACGCAATTGCTCGATCTTGTTCTCCAGCTCGGAGACAGATTGCTCGAAATCCAGAAAGGTAACTTTCATCTGCACTATATCCGTGTTGTCCGGGGGCGAATGATACAGGAAGCCGCCCCGCGGATTAAGGCAAAAATTTCGGACCGAAACTTAACTCAGCGAAAAAAACCGCTTAATAGTGTCAAGTATCTCGTTGCGTTGCTGCGACAAATCCTTGTGCGCGCCGGTCGCATCCAGATTCTGCATCGCCACATCCAGCTCTGCCCGGCGCACGACCAGGATATGCGATATCTCGTCGGCAATGCCCGGCCGCGCATGCAGTATCTCTTCCACCACATCCTTGTCGATGCGGTAGCACTCCACATCCGACTTGGCGATCACGGACGCCGAGCGCGGCGCCCCGGTCAGCAGCCCCATCTCGCCGAAGAAATTGCCGCGTTCCAGCGTGCGCACGGAACGCCGTTTGCCGTTGGGCAGATCGACGAAGACCTCGGCCTCGCCGTTGATGATGACGTACAACCAATGCGAGCGTTCGTCGCCCTGTTTGGTGATGACGTTGCCCTTGGCAAACGGGGAATAGCGCAGGCGTTCCGCCAGCCGCGTCAGCTCCGCATCGTTGAGTTGCGAGAACAGCTCGACCTTGCGCAAGGTCTTGATGCGCAACAGCACTTCGCGCTGGCGCACCACTTCGTCGTATTTCTCGTTCTCTTTGGTCAGGTGAATGCTGTGCTCTTCCATCGCCAGCCTGATGCCCGCGCGCTGCAGAGCGGTCATGATATGCCAGCGCATCATGGCATCGGTGGGATCGTCCGGCCCCAGATCGGTCAGCCAGTAACGCAGCGCGTAGCGCGCATAGCCCTTGCTGTCCATATCCATCAGGAGACAGTTCGGCGCGGGATTCTTCGCCACATTGGCGATATCGGTGTGCAGGATGGAATTCTCGACCACGCTCACCACCCGTGTCGGGACTACATCGAGTCCCACGTTGAACCACACCCAGCGCCGCCACTGCACCGGCTGGTCGGTGCGCCGCCCCAGCACCATGAACTTGTTCTTCATCAACTGGCTGTTCGGGAACACCACCGTCTCCCAGTTGCGCGTTTCCACCAGCGTGGAGCGCCAGCGTATATCCACCACGCGGCCCGAGATATCGTCCACCTTGATCCAGTCGCCGACCTCGACCGAATTGTCCAGTTGCAGCGCCAGGCCGCCCAGGATGTTGCCCAGCGTGTCCTGCATGGCGAACGCCACGACGGCCGTGATCATCGCGGACGTGGCCAATATGCTGCCCAGATCCAGGCCAGCATAGCGCAGCCGCACCATGAACCAGGCGATGTAAGCGATGATGACGAAGATGTCCTCGGTGATGCGCGGCGGAGTGAGCTTGACTGCGGGCAACAGGATGCGGAACACCAGCAACCCCCACAGCCGGATTACTGCAACCCCAGCGCCGATGATGAAGACTTCGTGCGTGACGTCCGCAGCGCGCAAAAAATCGAACGCATGCAACAGTCCACCGACGAATTGCCCGAACAGGCAAACCAGGAAGAAACTGACCGTATTAAAGAGGCTGGCGCGCTCCTCGCGGCGAAAATGCAGCAGCACGGCCGCAAGAAACGCCACCATGATCAGCAAGGGGAGCGACACGTCGCTCCAGAAGAAACTCATCAGCTTGTCCCAGAAACTCATGGCACCGCACCCTTATATTGTCGACGCATTCTACACCGCGTACCGGGCCAGGGAGCGCTGTGGACGCCACAGCTTCCATACATCCCCGCGCGTCGCCGAATATCGCCGCGAACCGTTTTCCCGCAACACTTCCAGCGTGAGGCGCTGCAACCGTCCGGCCTGCAACGCTGCCAGCAGCGGCCGCGCAATTTCGTGCTCGATACGCAGCACCGCTTCGCGCCACGCGTGGAGATCGGCGCGCTGCAGCGCATCTGCGGCGGCAACGCACACCCACAAACCGCTTTCATATTGCGCCTCCAGCATCGCCTGCAAGGAACCGATGCGCGGCAGCCCCGCCGCCTCGGCACAGGCGGCCGCCAGCTCGCTGTCGCCGCCGACCGCAGCATAGGTCTTTTGCAGGGGCATGGCCCGACCGCCGCCCCACAGCCACAGGCTGCCCAGGACAGTCTCGCCGCGCGCTTCGCGCGCCCGGTTCAGCGGGTGCGCATACAACAGCATCTGCATCTCGGTAACGATACGCTGCCAGCGCAATGCATCCGCCCCCTGCGGCTGAAAATGCCGCGCATCGCGCCCCAGCGCCTGCCGCAAGGGCGAAGTCGTCATCTGCGGCTCCGTATCCACCTGCACATACCAGCGCCGGGGATGCGGCGCAACGAAGCGCAGCCCCGTGTCGGCGAAATGCGCATTCAGCGCGTCGCACATGGCCTCGGCATCCTCTTTCTTCGGCATCGCTTCGGGCTGCACCAGCACCTGCGCGCGCTGCAAATGCAGACTCACCGGATCGGCGCACAGCCAGTAGGTGTCGCCCACTTCCAGTCCGTCGTATGCGGCTCGCACCGGGGCGGCGGAGCGCACACCAAACGCGGCACAAAGACTATCCTCCAGTGTCTCGACAGGTGCCGAACCCGCATTTGCGCGCGCGAGCAACTTTTCCAGCGCGGGCAAGTGCAACCCGGCACACACTTCGGCGGCAATTTCCTGCGGCGGGATCAAATCGGGAATCAGCAGATGGAGTTGTTTCATGCGCGCAGTTTACCATCCCGCAGCACGGGCTCTTATGGCACACTAGCGCCCGTCGCCATTTCGAGCACCCGCCTTGCAACCTTACGAACTTTTCATCGGCCTGCGTTACACCCGCGCCAAACGCCGCAACCATTTCATCTCCTTCATTTCGATGATCTCCATGCTGGGCATCGGCCTGGGTGTGATGGCATTGATCGTGGTGCTGTCGGTGATGAACGGCTTCCAGAAAGAAATTCGCGCCCGCATCCTGGGCATCACGCCGCATCTGCAGATCAGCAGCGACAGCGGCCAGCTGAACAATTGGACGCAGGCTCTGGAGATCGTGGAAAACCATCCCGAAGTGCGCGCCGCAGCGCCCTACGTCAACGGCCAGGGCATGGTTTCGCTGAACGAGAGCGTGCAGGGTGTGATGGTGCGCGGCATCCTGCCGGATGCGGAGCAGAAACTCATCGCCCTGGGCGACAAGATGAAACACGGCGCATTGAAAGACCTGCGCGCCGGAGAATTCAACATCGTGCTCGGCGTCGATCTGGCCCGCTCGCTGGGGGCGCATGTCGGGGACAGCGTGCTGCTCATCACGCCGCAGGGGCAATTCACCCCTGCCGGGATGATGCCGCGCCTCAAGCAATTTCACGTGGCCGGCATATTCGAGATCGGCATGTCGCCCTACGACAACGCGCTGGCGCTGATCCACATCGAGGACGCGCAGAAACTCTACCGCATGGGCGACAGCGTGAGCGGCATCAGCGGCAGCCTGCACAATCTCGATCTGGCCCCCAAAGTGGCCTACGAGCTGGAAGACAAGTTCCCGAACAACACCTATGTGAGCGACTGGACGCGCCAGAATGCCAACTACTTCGCCGTGGTGGCGATGGAGAAGAAGATGATGTTCATCATCCTCTCACTCATCGTGCTGGTTGCCGCCTTCAACATCGTTTCCACGCTGGTGATGGCGGTCACCGACAAGCAGGCCGACATCGCCATCCTGCGCACGTTGGGCGCCTCGCCCAAGAGCATCATGCAGATATTCATGGTACAGGGCATGCTGATCGGCCTGATCGGCATGGCGGCGGGCGTGCTTGGCGGCGTGCTGCTCGCGCTCAACATCAGTACCATAGTGCCCTTCATCGAACAGTTGTTCGGCGTGCAATTCCTGTCCAAGGAGTTTTACTACATCAGCGAACTGCCGTCCGACCTGCAAAAGGCGGACGTGTTCGTGGTCGCGGGCATGTCTTTCCTGATCAGCCTGCTGGCCACGCTTTATCCGAGCTGGCGCGCGGCCAATATCCAGCCGGCGGAGGCGTTGCGCTATGAATAAAGACTTGGTCATCTCCTGCCGCGATCTGCGCAAGACTTATGCACAGGGCGACTTGAGCGTCAGCGTATTGAACGGCGTGAATCTGGATGTGGCGCGCGGCGAGCGCATTGCCATCGTGGGCGCATCCGGTTCCGGCAAGAGCACCCTGCTGCACCTGCTGGGCGGACTCGACACGATTACCGGCGGCAGCGTGAGCATCCTGGGACAGGACGTCACGACGATGGACGAAACGCAGCGCGGCGTACTGCGCAACCGCTCGCTCGGATTTGTATATCAGTTTCACCACCTGTTACCGGAATTCACCGCGCTGGAAAACGTGGCCATGCCGCTGCTGATACGCGGCATGAAGCCCGCCGAAGCGCATCCGCAAGCGGCCGCCATGCTGGAGCAAGTCGGACTGGCGCAGCGCGTGCGCCACACGCCTGCCGAACTCTCGGGCGGCGAACGCCAGCGCGTCGCCGTGGCACGCGCACTGGTCACCCAGCCTGCCTGCGTGCTGGCCGATGAACCCACCGGTAATCTGGATCGCGCCTCGGCCTCCACGCTGTTCGATCTGATGCAAACACTCAACGCCAAACTCAACACCAGCTTCATCATCGTCACCCACGACCTCGAACTCGCGGGCAGGATGCAGCGCCAGATGCGTCTGGTGGACGGGGTGCTGCAGGCAAATTAGCAAAATTCCCGCATTACGCTGCACTCCATGCGGGCTACTTTTCGTCATCACCATGTAACACTGCAGGAATAGAGTCTGCGTCGTCCTAACCACAGGAGCGACGAACATGATCACATTCCCCGCACGCACACAGCCGCGCAACGACCCAAACGCTGCCGACGGCGCCATGCAGCCTTTCGAACACCTGCTCGACTTCAAGACCTTCGCCTCGTTGCGTCGCATGGTTTCCCACCAGCAAAGCAAGCCGCTGCTCAAACGTAGCGACTTCATGCAGCAGATCACGCTGTATCTGCCCGAAGTTGCCGCGCGCATCGCGGAGTGCGACTTCGGCGTCGTGCACCTGGAAGTGGGCGCTTTGAAACTGGCCACTGCGGACGCCATTGCCAACCGCGATTTCGCCAAAGTGCGCAGATACCTGTTTCTGATTGCCGAGATCTTCGAACGCGCCGATGCCGAACTCTACGACGCGATACGCATCTCGTATCTGGAAGGATTGTTTCTGGACGAGCAATCGAATGCGCATCTGGAAGCGCGCAGCATGCTGTCCAGACCGATGGAGAATGTGCTGCGGCAGGCCGAACTGCGCCTGGAGAAAACCCGGGTCTGAATAGCGGCGGTAGCTCAGGAGCCAATATGGATGTAGCTTGGATTGTCGATTGCGGACACCGCATCGACAATCGCCTCGATCGCCTCCATCCGCGTATATCCACGGCGCCAAGCCAGGGCCACACGCCGCGCCGGTTCCGGCGCCTCGAAGGGAATAGAACGTACCATGTCGGTTCGGTACGGACCGATCAGCGAACCGGCCGGAAGCACGGAAATGCCGTAGCCGGATGCAACCATGCAGCGTATCGTTTCAATGGAATGCCCCTGATGCAACGAGCCTTCCGCATGGCTGATGTCCGGGCAGGCGTCGAGCACTTGCTCGCGAAAACAGTTGCCTGCCTTCAACACCAGCACGTCGTCTCCGCGCACTTCCTCGGCGGCAATGCTTTTGCGTCTTGCGAAAGCGTGGCTGCGCGGAACGACCACTTGAAACGGTTCGTCGTACAGCGCCCTGGTCTCGATGCCCGGCACGTCGAACGGCAATGCAACGATGACAGCATCAACAGTTCCGTATTTAAGGTAATCGGCAAGCAAGGCCGTCATGCTCTCCTCTATATATAGAGACATGTGCGGTGCGGTGCGGCGCATGGACGAGATCAGTTCCGGCAGCAGATAGGGGCCGATGGTATGAATGACGCCCAGACGGAATTCGCCGTGCAGCGGGTCCTTGCCCATCTGCGCCACCAGTTCCACGCGCCGTGTTTCTTCCAGCGCGCGGCGCGCCTGCGCCGTGACCTGAAAACCGACATCGGTCAGCCCCAGATGCCCCTTGCTGCGCTCGATCAGCGCCACGCCCAATTCCGTCTCCAGGTTCTGCAACGCGACACTCAGTGTCGGCTGGCTGACCTGGCAACGCTCTGCCGCCCGACTGAAGGAACTCTCGTCCGCGAAAGCCACCAGGTACCGCAATGCTGAAAGCTTCATGCATCCTCCTATAGGGAATACCTATATACACTATACGGAAAAACTATCATAAGTTATTGATATATATCAATATTAATCATCTCTCGAATAGTAGCATGGCATGCAGTGTAAGACTTTTCAACGTAGAAGGAGCTAAACATGCAAATCCGCATCCTCATCGCAAGTCTACTTTTGGCCGGCTCTTCCAGCACCTGGGCTGCCACCGACGAACCGATCCAGCCTATCCCGCAAATCAAGATCGCCAACCCGGCTCTGGTGGAACTCGGCAAGAAACTCTTCTTCGATCCGCGCCTGTCCAAGTCGGGCTTCATTTCCTGCAACTCCTGCCACAATCTGTCGATGGGCGGAACTGACAACCTGAAAACTTCCATCGGCCATAACTGGAACGAAGGCCCGATCAATGCCCCCACCGTGCTCAATTCCAGCATGAACCTCGCCCAGTTCTGGGACGGCCGCGCCAAGGATTTGCAGGCGCAGGCTGGCGGTCCGATTGCCAATCCGGGCGAAATGGCGTCCAACCATGCGCTCGCGGTCGAAGTGCTGCAGTCCATTCCGGCCTACGTCGCGGAGTTCAAGAAAGTCTTCGGCAACGACAAGGTGACGATAGAGGAAGTGACCAAGGCCATCGCCGCTTTCGAAGAAACACTGACAACGCCCAATTCGCGTTTCGACAAATGGCTCAAGGGAGACAAGAAGGCGCTCACGGCCAACGAACTGGCCGGTTACAAACTGTTCAAGGATAGCGGCTGCGTAGCCTGCCACAACGGCCCCGCCGTCGGCGGCAATTCCTACCAGAAGATGGGCCTGGTCGAGCCGTACAAGGCCAGCAGTCCTGCCGAGGGCCGTTTCGCCGTCACCGGTGTCGATGCCGACCGCTTCAACTTCAAGGTGCCGACACTGCGCAACGTGGAAATGACGTATCCGTACTTCCACGACGGTGCTGCCGACACGCTGAAAGAAGCCGTGAATACGATGGGACGCGTCCAGTTGGGCAAGAAATTCACCGAGGACGAGAATGCCAAGATCGTCGCTTTCCTGAAGACGCTCACCGGCGATCAACCGGACTTCAAGCTGCCAATCCTGCCGCCGTCATCGGACAGCACGCCGCGTTCGCAGCCGTTCACGAAGAAATAATCGTTTCGGCCGTTTCATGAAAACGCCCCGGTACTTGCGTACCGGGGCGTTTGCTTTATGGAGTTTAGAGGGAAGCTCCGACGGAGGTAACCATCGGTAGCGCGATGATAATCGCAGCCGCACCGATTAACGCCCAACGGACTAGCTTGGCAGCGTCTTCATATGCTTTTTTCATCTGACACCTCGCTTGGTTAACGCAAAATCCGGATTACAGCTTCCGGACCCGATGTCAGACGCCAATAGTTGACTATGGTTCCTAGTTATTACCCATGCCGCCTGTGCCACTTCCACACCACAAGCAGGCGCCATGCCACACGCACGCAGATATAACCACAGATCGCCAGCACTACTCCCAGCAGGGGCAATCCGATCAGCAGCGGCTTACCCAGCGCCACCATCCAGGCCCAGACCTCGGCAAACCCTTCGGTCCAGTGAATTTCCGGAAAAGCCTGCACCGCAGCCGCGTTTGACGCGCCGATGACCCGCACGCCGATCTCGTACGCGAGCAGGTACAGGGGCACGATGGTAAACGGGTTGGTGTACAGGGTGGTGACGGCCGCCACGGGCAGATTGACGCGAAACAGCACCGCCAGCAGCACGGCCGAGATCATCTGCAATGGTCCGGGAACGAGGCCGCAGAACAAGCCTATCGCCACCCCGCCCGCCACCGAACGCCGGTGCAGATGCCACAAGTTGGGATGTTTCAGCCAATGCTGCACCGGTTGCAGCCAGCGTTGACGCCGGATGCTCTCGTGGTCGGGCAAGTATTTTCGGAAGAATCTGCGCATGGGTGAATTCTATGGTTTTGGGTTAGGCTATGCATATGGTTTCTTGCGCATTCTCCTTCGCCATCGGCGTGTGGTATCTGCAACAGCAGGCCGAATTGCCTTCGCTCCCCGCCTACTGGCCGCTGGCCGCTCTGGTTCTGCTGCTACCGCGCACCAACGGCAAAGCACCCGCAGTTGCGCGCAGCATCGCGTTGCTGGCCGGCGCCGCAGCGTTGGGCTTCGGCTATGCGGCCTGGATTGCCCAGCAGCGTTTGTCCGACCGGCTGCCCGACGCATGGCAAGGCAAGGATATTGCCCTCACCGGCATCGTGGCGGAGATGCCGCGTCTGCACGAACGCGGCCTGCGTTTCACATTCGACGTGGAAAGCGTGCAGACCGAAGGCGCGTATGTTCCGCAACATATTCAGCTCGCAACCTATGACAGCAACGCCAGGCAGCCGTTGCAATTGAGTGCGGGCGAACGCTGGCAGCTCACCGTGCGCCTGAAGCAGCCGCACGGCACCAGCAATCCGTTCAACTTCGATTTCGAAGCCTGGACATTGGAACGCAACGTGCGCGCCATCGGCTATGTGCATGCCAAGGGAGACAACCGGCGCCTGTCGGAACAGACCTCCAGCCCGGCCTATTTCGTGCAGCACCTGCGCGAAACGGTGCGCGCCCATTTCCGCAAGACACTGGGCGAAACACCGTATGCGGGCGTGCTTGTAGCACTGGCCATCGGCGACCAGTCCGGCATCTCGCAGGAGGATTGGCAGGTGTTCACGCGCACCGGCGTCAACCACCTGATGAGTATCTCGGGACTGCATATCACCATGCTCGCCGGGCTGGTTTTCGCCATTGTGTACTGGCTGTGGCGGCGCAGCACGCGCCTCACGCTGCGCTTCCCGGCGCGCAAGGCGGCGGCGCTGGCCGGGCTCTGCGCCGCGCTCTTCTACACCCTGGTGTCCGGCTTCGAAGTGCCCGCGCAGCGCACGCTGTACATGGTGGCGACGTTCACCGCGATGCTGCTGCTCTCGCGCAACGTCGCACCGTCGCAAATGCTGGCCGCCGCACTCGTGGTGGTACTGCTCGCCGATCCGTGGGCGGTGCTGTCGTCCGGCTTCTGGCTATCGTTCGGTGCCGTGGCGCTGATTTTCTATGTCACTGCCAATCGCCTGCACAAATCGCACTGGCTGAAAGAGTACGGCAAGGTGCAATGGGCCATGACGATAGGCCTGATCCCGCCCCTGCTGGCCATGTTCCAGCAATTGTCGCTGGTCTCGCCCGTCGCCAATGCGTTTGCCATCCCGCTGGTGAGTTTTGTGGTGGTGCCGCTCACGCTGCTCGGCACCCTGCCGCCGTTCGAGTGGACGCTCTATGTCGCGCATCAGGCGATGGTCTTGTGCATGTTCCTGCTCAAACTGCTGGATGACCTGCCTTATGTCGTGTGGGGGCAGCACGCGCCGCCCGCCTGGACCGTTTTCGCGGGCGCGGTCGGCGCCTTGTGGATGCTGGCGCCGCGCGGCTTTCCCATGCGCGGCGCGGGTGTCCTGATGCTGCTGCCGATGTTCCTGATCGCCCCCGAAAAACCGGCCGAAAACAGCGCGCGCGTGACCGTGTTCGACGTGGGGCAAGGACTGGCCGTTGCCGTGCAGACGCGCAACCACGCCCTGCTCTACGACACCGGCCCGGATTTTTCCGGCGAAGCCGACAGCGGCAACCGCATCCTGCTGCCCGCCCTGCGCGGCATGGGCATCGCGCAACTGGACGCGCTCGTGCTGTCGCACGGCGACATGGATCACATCGGCGGCACGGATTCGGTGTTGCGCGGACTGCCGGTGGTAAACGTCATCTCCTCGCTGCCGAACACGCATCCCCTTCTGCGACTTGCCGCGCATAACGAAGCCTGTGCGGACGGGCAATCGTGGGAGTGGGACGGCGTGCGCTTCGACATGCTGCATCCCGCCGAGGCATCCGCCCCTGTTACCGACGAACACGACAACGAGCGCAGCTGCGTGCTGCGCATCGGCGTCGGAGAACACAGTGTGTTACTTGCCGGCGACATCGGAAAAAAATCCGAAGCGCGAATCGCACGGCTGCATGCACAGACACTCTCCTCTACGCTGCTGCTGGTCGCGCCGCATCACGGCAGCAAGAATTCTTCCTCGCAGGCGTTTGTGGATGCGATTCATCCTCGCTACACGGTGTTCACCGCGGGTTATCTCAACCGTTTCGGGCATCCGGGAGCTGAATCCGAAGAGCGCTACCGCTCGGCGGGCAGCGAAGTGCTGCGTTCGGACGAGGACGGCGCCATCAGCTTGCTAATGAACGCGCAGAAGTTCCGGGTGGAAAGCTACCGCAAGACCCGCCCGCGCTACTGGCAGCACGGCGCTACGTCAGGTTCGGCGGTGCCGTGAAGAATTTGGCGAACTCCGCGGCCGGCATCGGGCGCGCATAGAAATAACCCTGCATTTCGTCGCAGCCGCGTATGCGCAGGAAATCAAGCTGCTCCTGCGTCTCCACGCCTTCCGCAATCACGCGCAGATTGAGCCTGTGTCCCAGGCTGATGATGGAACGAATGATAGCGGCATCGCTTTCGTCGGTTTCGATGTCGCGCACGAAGGACTGGTCGATCTTGAGCTTGTCCACCGGCAGTTTCTTCAGATAGTTCAGGCTGGAAAAGCCCGTGCCGAAATCGTCGATGGACAGATGCACGCCGAGATCGTGCATCTCGGCCAGGAAACGCATTGCCGCCTGATTGTCGCCCATCATGATGCCTTCGGTGATTTCCAGTTCCAGGTACTGCGCTTCCAGGCCGGATTCGGCCAGCACGTTCTTGACCAGTTCCACCAGCATAGGCTGGCGCAACTGGCGCATCGACAGATTGACCGCGAGAGAAATGTCGGCCAGTCCCGCTTTGCGCCATTCCACCATTTGCGCACAGGCCGTGCGCAACACCCATTCGCCGATGGGAATGATCTGCCCGGTCTCTTCCGCCACCGGGATGAACTCTGCGGGAGAAACCACACCCTTTTCCGGATGCTTCCAGCGTACCAGCGCCTCGACGCCGCACAGTTTTCCCGTCGCCAGATCGGCCTGCGGTTGGTAATGCAGGTAGAACTCGCCGCGCTCCAGCGCCAGGCGCAGATCCTTTTCCATGGAGAACAGCAGATCGACGCGGAAGTTCATCTCCGGCTTGAAGAACTGGAAGTTGTTGCGCCCTTCCTCCTTGGCGCTGTACATCGCCATGTCCGCGTTCTTGATGAGCGTGTCCGCATCTTGTGCATGTTCGGGAAAAATACAGATGCCGATGCTGGCCTGCGTGGAGATGACGTGTCCGTCCAGATCGTAGGGCGTGGCCAAGGTTTCCAGCAACTTGGCCGCCACGACGGAGGCTCCCCGTTCGCCGGTATCGCGCAGCAGCACGATGAACTCGTCGCCGCCCAGGCGTGCCACGGTGTCTTCCTCGCGCACATGCTCCTGGATGCGCAGGGAGACGGCCTGCAACAGGCGGTCGCCCACCGAGTGCCCCATCGAATCGTTGATGTACTTGAAGCGGTCCAGATCCATGAACAGCAGCGCAAACTGGTGCTTGTCGCGATGCGATACCGCGATCATCTGACCCAGACGGTCGCGCAGCAGCGTGCGGTTGGGCAAACCGGTCAGCACATCGTAATAGGCAAGAAAATGGATGTTCTTCTCCGCCTCGGTCTGCTCGGTGGTGTCGCGCGCGATGGAAATATAGTTGGTCACCTCGCCCTTGTCGTCGCGCACCGCCGTGATCGACATCCACTTGGGATAGATGCGCCCGTTCTTGTGCTTGTCCCAGATTTCGCCCTGCCAGTATCCGTATTTGACGATGTCGTCCCACATGGCCCGATAGAATGCGACGTCGTGCCTGCCCGATGCCAGGATGCGCGGATTGTGGCCGAGCATTTCGTCGGAGCGAAAGCCGCTCATCTCGACAAAAGCATGGTTGACGGCCACGACATTCCCCTTCGCATCCGTGATCAGAATCGCCTCACCGCTGCTCTCGAACACTCTGGCCGCCAGGCGCAGCGCGGCTTCCTCCGCTTTGTGTTCGCTGATGTCGTGCACCGTGCCGAGCGCAAAAACGGGCTTCCCGCCGGGTTTGTCGAAATCCAGGGTCGCCTGTTCGCGCACCCATTTGGTGCCGCCGCCGACGACGATGCGGTGTTCGATATCGTAGGGCGCGCCCTGCAGGGCTGCCTGCCATGCGGACAACATTTTCTCCTTGTCGTCGGGATGAATGAAGCCGAGGAATTTTTCCAGCGTCAGCTTTGCTCCCTGGGGTATGCCGAATATGCGGTAAGCCTCTTCCGACCACTCCAGTTCGTTCCTTGGGATATCCAGCTCCCAACTCCCCACTTTCGAGATTTGCTGGGCACGCTTCAAATTGCGTTCGTTGCGCTCCAGCAGGATGCGTGCATGATTGCGCTGGCTGTTGACTGTGGAAAGCGTGGTGCCGAGTATCCCCAACACAAACAGGAATCCCCATAGATCGAATACGTTGGACAGGGTGTGGGCGTGGAAGAAGCCCTGTCCGCTTGCGGCGCTGAACAAAGCTGACAGGGAAATGATTGCCAGCACCACGCTGACAACGCGCGAATTGAAACTGAGTGCCGCCCACACAACCACCGGTACCAGCATGAATACTCTGGGCTGATGCCCGAACAGCTCATGGCTCAATCCGGTGAAAATCATCAGGCACATCAGCGACAGGATGACGAACAGCAACACGGCTTGTTTGCGGTAGGTAGGCGTCCATGCGAAAGGACGATGCCGCAGGAACGCAATCACTGCGGGGGCGAACAGCACCACGCCCAAACCGTCACCCATCCACCACAGCACCACGGTCTGCGCATATTGATCCCATGCGATCGCTCCGGCCCATTTCAGACTCAGGACGCCGATGACGGCACTCAGCAGGGTGCTGAGGATTCCCCCGCGCCACATCAGGCGAAAGATGTCGCGCGCCTCGTTCAAATCCACGCCGAAGCGCGCATGCCGGTTAAGCAGGTAAGCGCCGAACAAAGCCTCCAATGTGCTTCCGGTCGCCATGCCGAACACGGATAACAGCGGCAAGCCCGAAACCCAGTTGGCGCAGAATGCGCCCAGAAATACGCCCGGCCACAGGCGCGAGCCGTACAACAGCAAAACGGCGAGAGCGATTCCGGAAGAGGGCCAGAACACCGTAACCGAATGTCCCAGCAAAGCAAGCGAAAGCCCGATCTGGGCCGCGATGAAGAATACGATGGCGAGCAAGCCGCCCCGCACCCAGTCTTTTTGTATCATCTGCATATCATACAAGAAACCTGGATCAGGGGGGCTCCACCGCAAGTGACGCTACGAATCGATTCCAATACCAGAACCTCATAACAAAACGGAAGCCGGATCGCTCTGACTTCCGTTCAAACAACTTGATCGCACCAGTGCGGACCGGCGCGATGCGACTCCGCCCGCTTATGCTCTCAGCGCTACCAATACTTCTTCCAGCATCTTCTTGGCATCGCCGAACAACATGCGGTTGTTCTCTTTGTAAAACAGCGGATTGTCCACGCCCGCATAGCCGGTCGCCATGCTGCGCTTCATCATGATGGAGGTCTTGGCCTTCCACACTTCCAGCACCGGCATGCCGGCGATGGGGCTGGTCGGATCTTCCTGGGCAGCCGGGTTCACGATGTCGTTGGCACCGATCACCATGGAAACATCGGTATCCGGAAAGTCCGCATTGACTTCGTCCATTTCCATCACGATGTCGTAAGGCACCCGTGCTTCGGCCAGCAACACGTTCATGTGGCCGGGCATACGGCCCGCAACCGGGTGGATACCAAAGCGTACGTTGACGCCTTTCTCGCGCAAAAACTGGGTGATCTCATTGACCGTGTGCTGTGCCTGCGCCACCGCCATGCCGTAACCCGGCACGATGATCACGCTCTTGGCTTCACGCAACAGTTCTGCCGTTTCGAGCGCACTGATGGACACCACTTCACCCGCCGGTTGCGCATCGCCGTCTGCCTTCTTGGCGGGCTTGCCGCCGCCGCTGCCGAATCCGCCCGCAATCACACTGATAAAGTTGCGGTTCATCGCGCGACACATGATGTAGGAAAGGATGGCGCCGCTGGAGCCCACCAGTGCGCCGGTGACGATCAGCAGGTCGTTGTTCAGCATGAAACCGGTTGCCGCTGCCGCCCAGCCGGAGTAGCTGTTGAGCATGGACACCACCACCGGCATATCGGCACCGCCGATGGCCATCACCATGTGGATACCAAACAGCAGTGCGATCACCGTCATCACGGCCAGTGCGATCATGCCCGCACTGATCGTTTCCGCATGCAGGAATTGCCAGCCGAACGCGATGACAACCAGCAGGCCCACCAGATTCATGAAGTGGCGTCCCGGCAGCAACAGCGGCTTGCCGCCGATTTTGCCCGCCAACTTGCCGAAGGCGATGAGCGAACCGGAGAAGGTCACCGCGCCAATCAGAATGCCCAGATAGACTTCGATTTCGTGGATGCCTTTTTCAGCACTGGTCAGGTGCTGCGCCGCCAGCGGGTCGATGTAGTTCGCAAATCCGACCAGACAGGCAGCGAGACCGACCAGGCTGTGCATCAGCGCGACCAGTTCCGGCATCTGTGTCATTTGCACTTTGCGCGCGGCATAGAGTCCGACGCTGCCGCCCACCACCATTGCGCCGATGATCCAGGGAATGCCGGCCATCGAAACGCGCGGGCCGAACACCGTCGCCAGCACGGCAAGCGCCATGCCTATCATGCCGTAGAGATTGCCTCGGCGCGAAGATTCGGGGCTGGACAGGCCGCCCAGGCTGAGAATAAAGAGAATGATCGCGCCGATATACGCAACAGTTGCCAAGCTTGCAGACATATTATTTATCCTTATTTGCGAAACATCGACAGCATGCGTCGGGTAACGGCGAAGCCGCCGAACATATTGACCGCAGTTAGCGCGATGCCCACCACCGCCAACCAGCGTATCCAGCCATCCGGGCGATCCAGCCCTTCCGTGAGTGGCGGGGCGATCTGCACCAGCGCACCGATGGCGATAATGCTGCTGATCGCATTGGTCACGCTCATCAGCGGCGTATGCAGGGCCGGTGTGACATTCCACACCACCATGTAGCCGACGAAACAGGCGAGTACGAACACGGTGAAGTGTCCCAGGAACGCCGCAGGCGCATAGGCACCTACAAGCAGGAACATCAGGGCGGCGATACCAAATATGACTGCTGTTTTTCCAGCCGAGGTCGGAGCGCCACCGCCGCCGTGTCCGTGCGCAGGCGCCGGCGCGGGCTTGGCCGCAGCAGGTTTGGTTGCGGCCGCCGGCAGTTTTGGTGCAGGCGCAGGCCAAGTGATCACGCCATCCTTGATGACCGTCAGGCCGCGAATGGCGTCGTCTTCCATGTTGACGTTGATGATGCCGTCCTTGGTCTTGCACAATTCTTCGGTCAGGCGGAACAGGTTCGTTCCATACAGGGTGGAAGACTGCTTGGCCAAACGGCTGTTCAGGTCGGTGTAACCGACGATGGTCACACCGTGCTTCACCACGGCCTTGCCAGGTTCGGTCAGTTCGCAGTTGCCGCCGCGCTCCGCCGCCATGTCGACGATGACACTGCCCGGCTTCATACTCTGCACCATCTCGGCGGTGATCAACCTGGGCGCGGGCTTACCCGGAATCAATGCGGTCGTGATGATGATGTCCACTTCCTTGGCCTGCTTGGCGTACATCTCGCGCTGCGCCTGCTGAAAGCCCTCGCTCATCACCTTGGCGTAACCGCCGCCGCCGCCGCCTTCTTCCTCATACTCGACCTTCACGAATTCGCCGCCCAGCGATTTGACCTGATCGGCCACTTCGGCGCGCGTATCGTTGGCGCGCACGATGGCACCCAGACCCGCAGCGGTACCGATCGCAGCCAAACCGGCCACACCGGCACCGGCGATGAAGACTTTGGCTGGCAGCACTTTGCCTGCAGCCGTGATCTGTCCATTGAAGAAGCGACCAAAGGCATTCGCGGCCTCGATAACGGCGCGGTAGCCGGCGACGCCGGCCTGCGAGGTCAGCGCGTCCATCTTCTGGGCGCGGCTCAGCATGCGCGGCAGACAGTCAATGGCCAGCACGGTGGCCTTCTTCGCCGCCAGTTGCTGCATCAATTCTGGATTTTGCGCGGGCCAGATAAAGCCGATCAAGTTGCCGCCTTCGCGCAGCAGACCGACTTCTTCCTGGGTTGGTACGCCTACCTTGAAAACGATGTCGGAAGCCGCCCACAGTTTGGGAGCGCCAACGATGATTTCGGCGCCTACGGTACGGTAGGCATCGTCACTGCAATTCGCCCCGTCTCCGGCGCCGGATTCAACCGCAACCTTGAAACCGAGCTTGATGAGCTTCTCTACGACCTCCGGCACTGTCGCAACGCGTTTCTCCCCTGCCGCTGTTTCACGCGGAATTCCTATCGTCAGAGCCATGTAGTCTTCCTCTTTACTGTTAACGCTATTCTGAAAAACGCCCGGGTGACCGGGCGCGTATTTTTTCTACAAGAAATTCTGCTCTGATTATATACGAGCTTTTTGCTCAACCGCACCTATTGTCCCGCGCCAACAAAAAGGCTAGTCGAGCGTACTTTTCATCATCCACCTTAAGGAATCCTTAAGCTGCGACCTTTTTGCATTCCGCGTAACAAGCCGCACAGGCTTCCTTGCAGGCCTTGCATTCGGGATGTTTCTCGGTTTTCCTGCATTCTTCCTCGCATTCCTTGCACACATCCATTGTCGCCCTGGCCAGCTTGGGCAAATGCTTGGAATCTGCCATAGCCAGTTGCTGCAAAGCGGTGCAGACGGCGGCAGTCTGGCTGGAGGATTTGGCGCAGGCGGCCATGCTCGAGTCGCCCTTCCCCAGCAGGTCGAGGCAATGCTGCAGGCAGAGGTTCGCCTTGAGCACGCAATCCGCCGCTGCCGCAATCAAGCTGTCGTTGCGCGACGCCATGGCCTGGTGATTGTGCATCGAGTGGTCGTGTTCGGCCGCGAAGGCCTGTCCTGCAGTTGCTGTGGCGGCCATTGCGGCTGCGCCCAATAGTAGTTCCCTGCGATTCATGTGACTCTCCCCCGGTTGGTTGTAAATGCCGGCGCAGTGTACTTCAGGCTTTTGTCTCTTGTCATCCGCAGGCCTGCACTCCGCTAATGCGTGTCCCGGCGCAGCGACTGCTCGAATTCCTCCAGCGGCAGTGGTTTGCCGAACAAAAAGCCCTGATACGCGTGGCAGCCGTGTTTTTCGAGGAATTCGCGTTGTGCCACGGTTTCCACGCCTTCCGCGATCACGTTCAGCGCCAGCGCATCGCTCATGGCGATGATGGTCTGCACGATGGCGGCATCGTTCACGTCCGAGGCGATATCGCGCACGAAGGAACGATCGATCTTGATCTGGTCCAGCGGCAGCTGCTTGAGGTATTGCAGCGAGGAATAGCCGGTGCCGAAATCGTCCATGGAGAAGCTCACGCCCAGCAGTTTCAGCTCGCGCATGCGGGCAATGGTGCTTTCCACGTTTTCCAGCACGATGCTCTCCGTCAGCTCCAGCTTGAGATGCGAGGGTTTGGCGCCGGTTTCCAGCAGTACACGCTGAATCCGCGCGACAAAGTCGGGCTGGCGGAACTGCTTGGCACTCACATTCACCGCCAGCGTCAGGTCGCGGGTCTGCGCACTGCCCTGCCAGGCGCGCAACTGCTCGCAGGCGGCCTGCAATACCCACATCCCGACCGGCACGATCATGCCGCTTTCCTCCAGCAACGGGATGAATTGCGCCGGACTAATCAGCCCGCGCTCCGGATGCATCCAGCGCAACAGCAACTCCGCCCCCACCGCGCGGAAAGAGCTGTCCACCTGGATCTGGTAATAAGGCACGAACTGGCGGTGCTCGAGCGACAGCCGCAGTTCGGTTTCCATATCCGCACGCGCTTCGATGGCCGATTGCGTCGCGGGGTCGTAAAAGCGAATGGCGTTGCGCCCCGCCGTCTTGGCCTGATACATGGCAATGTCGGCGTACTTGAGCAAATCGTCCACGCCGTCGTCGTGCCCAATGAACATCACGATGCCGATGCTGGAGGTCGAGTGGTGGGTGCGTCCCTTGATCTGAAAAGGCCGGTTCAGCGCGGCCTGTATCTTCTCGGCCACGCGTTCCGCCTGGTTGGCCGCCTCCTGGGCGTTGTTCTTGAGCGTCTCCAACACCACCACGAACTCATCCCCGCCCAGGCGCGCCACCGTGTCGCCGTCGCGCACGCAATCCGACAAGCGCGCCGCCACTTCGATCAGCAACAGGTCGCCGATCTCGTGCCCCTTGGTATCGTTGAGCGTCTTGAAATGATCCAGGTCGAGAAACATGATCGCGCCGTGCTGCGAATTGCGCGCGCTCACCGCGAACGCCTGATGCAGCCGGTCCATCAGCAGGCGGCGGTTCGGCAACTGCGTCAGCGCGTCGTAGAAAGCCAACTGGTGGATTTGCAGCTCCGTTTTCTTGCGCTCGGTGATGTCCAGGATGACGCCGATGATGCCGGTGGGATCGCCGTTGCTGCCGACCATGCGCGCCTTGTGGAAGATCACGTCGTGCAGCGTTCCGTCGGCATGCATGACGCGGCCTTCGTACACCTGCACCCCCTGCGGGTGATCCAGCAAATCGAGATCCTTGTCGCGGTAACCGGCGGAAAGCGGCTGCGGCGCAATCTCGAACACCGTCTTGCCGACGACTTCTTCCTTGGTTTTTCCGATGAATTCGGCGAACGCGCCGTTGCAGCCTGTATAGCGGCCCTGCGTGTTCTTGTGAAACACCGGCACCGGCATCGTCTGCAGCAGGGATTCGGTAAACACCCCGCTCTCATGCAACGCGGCCTCGCTGCGCTTGCGCTCGGAAATGTCGAAAAAGGTGGCGACGGCGCCGCCCAACGCACCGTCCTTGACGATGGGGTGCGCCCAGTATTCGACCGGGAACGAGGTTCCGTCCTTGCGCCAGAACACTTCGTCATCCACCTGGACATCCTGCTTGTTCGCGAACACGTTACACATGCGGCATTCGTTCTCCGGGTAGGGAGAACCATCCGGCCGCGAGTGATTGATGAGCTGATGGATACGTTTTCCCACGAACTCTCCCGCATCGGCATAGCCCAGCATGGCCACACCCGAGGCGTTAATGAACGTGCAGCGCCCTTCCATGTCCACGCCGTAAATGCCTTCGGCAACCGAATCGAGCACGCGCTGCAACGCCTCGTGCGAATCGCGCAGGGATTGCGTCATTTCTGCGGCATGCTGCTCGGCGCGCTGCTTCAACTCGCTGTGCACCTTGGCCAGTTCGGCCAGGGCAAGCTCGTTCTGCCGCGCCATGCGCTGGTCGAACAGCGTGGCGAGTATGCCGCCGCCGAACCAGAACATCGAGGTCAGCGACACCAGCAACACAAGAATGTGCGGTTCTATGCTGGAAGCGGCGGAGAGGCACATGCTGCCGGACTGAATGTGCACGCCCTGCATGGCGGTATAGTGCATGCCCGAAATCGCCGCCCCCATGACCACAGCGCCGAGCAAGAAACGCGGTACCGGTTTCAGCCTGATGCGCTGCCCCTGGTACATCATCAGCAACGCCCCCCAGGACGCAACCACCGCAATCACGACCGACAGGACGAAAATCAGCGGATCATAGGAAATCGGCGGCGACATCTTGAGCGCATCCATGCCTGTGTAGTGCATCACGCAGATGCCCGTCCCCATCACCAGTCCGCTGACGAACAGGCGCAAAGTACTGACATGCTCATCGCGCAACACCCGGAAACCGAGCAAGGCCGCGGCAATCGAGGGCACCACGGAAAGCAGCGTCAGGGACAAATCGTAGGAGAGCGGGATGGGCAGATGCATGGCCAGCATGCCGATGAAGTGCATGGACCAAATCGCCGTGCCCAGCGTGAAACTGCCGACAATCATCCACCACATCGCCGCCCGCCCGCTGTTCTCGCGCATACGCTGCGCGTGAGTGAGTGCGGTGAACGAACCGATCATGGCGACCAGCACGGACAATGCGACCAGCGGGATGTTCCAGGCTATAGGCAAGACTGATTGGCCGAATAGTTATATTTTGCGCAATCCTAACCCAATTTCGGCAATGCTTATCTGGTATTGCCGATGCATGGCGACAACCGGCATGCCGGAAACCCGCCGACACACACACCATGCGGCGCCAACACCAGACAAGCAAAACAACTAATAATCAGCGCGTTAACCAATACCTGCAGGTGAATATGTTTGCCGCATTCGCGAACAAGCTCGCTCGGGCAATGGGGGATAAGGGATTAGCCGGATAGTCAGCCACCATTCATTACTTGGTAATCGTCAGAAACGACAGTTTGGCAACACCCGCCTTTTGCGCTATGGCCATCACCTGCGCCACGCGGCCGTAGTTCACCGCCTCGTCCGCCTGGATCTGCAACTGGAATTGCGGATCGACGGCGCGATTTTTCAGCAGCTCGGCCAAGCCTTCATCGCTGAGATGTGCATTTTCAAGCGAGACCTCGCCTTTGGCGTCGATGGCAAGACTGACCTTCTGCAGTTTGTCGTCGTGGATGACCGATTCGGTCTTGGGCAGGTTGATCTTGAGCGACTGCGGCGCCAGCAAAGGCGCGGTGATGATGAACACCACCAGCAGCACCAGCATCACGTCCACCAGCGGCGTGACGTTGATCTCGCTCATCATGCTGCCTTCCTCGGAGGAATTGTTTCCGAAACTCATACCGGCCTCACTGTTTGTAATTGTGCTTCTGTGCCAAACGCATGAAATCGTGCGCGAAGTTCTCCAGATCGGTCACATGCACTTTCAGGCGACGCAGGAAGAAGTTGTAGGCCAGCACGGCGGGCAGTGCGGTGGCGATACCGATGGCAGTGGCGATGAGCGCTTCGCCGATGGGGCCCGCCACGATATCCAGCGAAGCCGAGCCGCTTTTCCCGATCTCCTGCAGCGCGTGCATGATGCCCCATACCGTGCCGAACAAGCCGACGAAGGGTGCGGTGGAACCGATGGTGGCCAATTCCGCCAGACCGCGTTCATGGAAGCGCTGGATGTTCTGCAGTTGCTGGCGCAACTGGCGCTCCAGCACTTCGTGCGGAGTACCTATGTGTTTCAAGTCATGCTGCGTTTCGCTCAAGGCCTTCAACTCGGAAAACCCGGCCTGTGCCAAACGGGCGATGTCACCCTTGCTGTTCTCCGCCGCCTTCTCTGCTGCACTCCATTCACGCACCGACCAAAAGCTGTCGTTGAATGCGCGATCATCCTTCTTCCCCTGCAATTGCTTCCACAACTTGAACAGGGCGATGGACCAGGTGGCGATTGACAGAACAATCAGCAGTAGCAGCGTGGCAAAAACGATGGTGGAGTTGACAGAAAAAAAGTTATTCATGCTTCGCTATCCTCTAGTGAAAATTTGATCGGGACCAGAAACCGTTGTGTAACGGCCTGACCGAAACGGCGCGCCGGCGAAAAACGCCAGGTCTTGACCGTCTGCAGTGCGGCATTGTCGAGGATGTCATGGCCGCAACTCTGATGCAGTTTTACATCCCCTGCCTTGCCTTCGGCCAGCACTTCGACATCCAGCACCACTTTGCCGTGGTACCCCATGCGTCTGGCCACCATGGGATAAGGCGGACGCGGGTTGTTCAGGTAATCGGCTTTGTAATCCGGCTCGGCATCCAGCACCACCGGGGAAGGCGGTGTGGCATCCTGCGCCACGGGCTCGGCAACTTCCTGCACCGCCGGCTCTTCCGCCGGAACCGGTTCCGGTTCACGCGGCTTGGGTTTGGGCTGCGGCACGACGTCTGCCTGCTGCATCTGCATGTTGGCAAAAGAAATCGACATCTCGTTGACCAGCACGGCCGGTGACTCAGGCTGCAAGAAGTAGGATGCAAACACCAGCAGATGCAGCAAAACGACCAAACCGACGACGATAAAACGCTCGCTCAGCGGCGATTTCTCCGGTTCATTGGATAATTGCGAATACATTTCCAGCGTTCCCACCATGTCCATGACAGCCTCCATGCTACCAGCGCCCCTCTAAAGTCGCCATGAGCGAGCGATATCCATCATCCACGGAGTGCAATTGCCACGTATTTCCCGCAGAAGTGAACCGGGTATCCCGCACCGAATCCGCTGCCAGCAGATTCTGCCCGCTCAGGCGCAACTTGAATTGTGCATTGATCCTGTAAAGCCAGAACGCATCCAGCGTGGTTCGCGCTTTGGTTACAACGTATTGCTCGCCGGGAATATCAGTCACGCTACGCCCGGATAGTTGCAGCGTCATGCCATAACTGGATTGCAGTTTGGGCAGGCTCCCGTCCAGACCGCCAGACAATACGTATTTGGGTGTATCGCGCGCCATGCGTGTGATGCCGAGGCGCTCGTCGTTCACTTTGGCATGCGGCAAGGTGAGATGCGATTTCACGGTAGCACCTTTCCATCCAAAGCTGTCGGTACGCACTTTGCCGTCCAGTTCCAGGCCCCAGTGGAGCGCCTTACCTTCGTTCTGCGGCCTGTCGACCCAGCGCAAGGTCATATCCTCCTGCAATTCCTGCTGCACGCGACGCTCGGTAAAGTCCCGAGTGGAACGAACATACAAATTGGCACCCAGCACGCCCGCTTCTTTATCGAGATAGCGTTCCAGCACCGCCTCGAAATTGACGCTGCGCTCCGGCTGCAGATCCGGATTTCCGCGCTTGTCCGCATCCACCGGCGTATTGATAATGCTGCGAGTATCTGCATTGCTGATCTCGTCCAGCTTGGGCATCTTCAAACCCGTGCCCAACGACGAACGCGCCACCCATTGCTCCATCGGCTCCCAGCGTACCGCCACGGAAGGCATCAATTGCCCGCGCTGTTGCGAAATACCCGCAGAGTTCAACGAGATGGATTCCCCGCGCAAACCGTAGGTCAGTGTGGTTTTGGGTTGCACCATCCAGTCGTCCTGCACCCAGGCAATGCTTTGACGCTCTTTCGCCTCGTAGGCGGCAACACTGCCGTTGAAATTCTGGTCCTGCGTGCGGCGCAGATTGACATACTCCACACCCACCGCCACCAGATGCTCGCCGCCCAGCGGCTTGTCCAGACGCAAAGCGAAGTTGGTTTCGATATCCGTGCTCTCGGTGTGATCTGTCGTATTCGTCAGACCGGTACGTACCGTATCAGCCGTATTCTTGGTTCTGTTGACCGCAGTACGGCCGGTCAGCTTGGAATCGTTGATGTGTTTTTCACCCTCGACGCGAACCCGGGTTGTGCGCATCAGGCTCTTCACTGAATTCGCACGCACTCCGTTCTCTGCGGGCGTGGCAGAACCCGTCAACGTTGTTTCGCTGTTCGATTCTTTCGGGCCCAGGAACATCATCGGCGCAACAGTCAGACTGTCGCTGCCATCTTTCCAGGTCATGCGCGGCGTAATGGTGTGATGGCCGAATTTGGTAGCGCCGCTCTCGCTTTCATAGGTATGCGCGAGAGTCGAGTCCTGCTTTTCTGCGCTGTTCGAAATCGGGGAATTGTTCCAGACCAGACCGATCGGCAGCGACCAGGCGAATCCGCCCTCGCCTCCGTTCTGGGTGATGGCAAGCTGGCTATAGGATTCGCTACCGCGCTTGCCCAGCCCCACCCTGATTTCCGTCGAACTCTTGGGTATCGCCTTCTTCATGATCAGGTTCACCGTAACCGAGGCCGCACCGCCGAACTCCGCCGACGAACCGCGCACGATCTCAACGCGATCCAGATCACCGGATGGCAGACGCCCGATGACGCCCACCATCGCGCCGCCCCCTGCCGAACGCTCACCGTCCACCAGCACCTGTACCGAATCGCGCGACATGCCGCGCGTACGCTGCCCCATGCCACCCGCAGGCATTTCCACACCCGGCAATTTGCCGAGCACTTCGCCGATGGTCATGACGCTCATCTTCTCGATCTCCGCGCGATCCAGAATGATCTTCTGCGTAGTGGCTTCGCGGCGCTCTGCAATATCTTCGGTCTTGCCGGTCACCTTGATTTCCTGAAGTGTTTGCGGGTCGTCCGCATGCACGCTGCCGACGGCCGAAATGCAAACAAACAAACCGGCCAACTGTAACAAGCGCTTGGACTGAATGACCGGAAACCCTGCATTGCGATTTGCAGTGTTTGCTTTGACGGGTACTGACATTGGTGCAGATTTCATCGTTCTTCCCAAAAAATGCATATCAAGATATTGATTGGCTGATTATTACAAACAACCTTGCTTTCCGCCTGCGGCATTTCGCCGCAGCCCCTACCATCTGGCCAGATTGCTGATCCCGACTGCCACCAGCAACAGCGCGCTGACGCGCTCGATCTTCGGGCGCCAATGCTGCAATTGCTCGCGCAATTGGGTCCCCAGATAGGCCATACCGATACCATAGGCTATCGCGGGGATCACGATTGCCCCCAGGCCGAAACTCAGCCCCAGCAACAATCCACCCGCCGCGCTGCCGGTCATTGATGCCGAGAACAGCACAATTCCCAAGGGGGCGCAGGGGCTCAGCGTCATGCCGACACCCATCAGAAACAGGCCGCCGGGCATCAGCGCGCGCGAACTTTCTTTCCTGTCCATGCGCTGCAATGGCGCACTCTGCGAATTCGACGAGGAACACACCTTTTCCTGCTTGCGCAGCAACAATG
Source organism: Sideroxyarcus sp. (assembly GCA_030652215.1). Taxonomy (GTDB): domain Bacteria; phylum Pseudomonadota; class Gammaproteobacteria; order Burkholderiales; family Gallionellaceae; genus Sideroxyarcus. The sequence continues at coordinate 1,163 of JAUSBC010000004.1, read as the reverse complement.
CCAACCCCATCATCAGCACGGCACAACCGACCACGATGCGTACGCTGTCAGTTGTGATCGTATCCTTGACGTAATGCCCCGCCATGCCGACTGTCGCGCCGAATGCGCTGTAAGCGGTCAGGCGCCCGAGAGACAAGGGCAGAATGATCTTCCATGATTTCTTGATGCCGCCGTCGCTGGCGAGAAAAACCGGCCCGAGAAAGGGCAGGCAACTGATCAGGCAAGGCCCCATGCCGTAAGCGAAGCCCAGGGTGGCCGCCATCGGTGCGCCCACCACCATGTCGATATCAATCACACCGACTCCAGTCGTTGCTCGTCCAGAAATTCGCTACGCGCCAGCATCGCCGCACCGAACGCCGTAGTCGTTTGCGGATGCTCGGGGATTACCAACTCGCGCCCCAGCTCGTCCTGCAACGCAGCAACCAGCCCCTTGTTCAGAGCCGGACCGCCGTCAAAGTACACACGGTCTTCGATACCCACGCGCTTGGCCAAGCGCACCGTGCGCGATGCGATGGAGTAATGGATGCCCGCAATGATCTCCGCCTTGCCGTGTCCCTTGGCCAGCAGGCCGATGATTTCGGACTCAGCGAACACGGTACAGGTGCTGTTGATGGTGAGCGGCGCGCTGTCTGCCTGAAAATGGCAGTCGCCCAGTTCTTCCAGGTCCAGCTCCAGATTGCGTGCTGCCACATCCAGAAAGCGCCCGGTGCCCGCCGCACACTTGTCGTTCATCACGAAATTCACAACATGGCCGTTACTGTCGATCAGGATGGCTTTGGAGTCCTGTCCGCCGATGTTGATGATGGTGCGCACACCGCCGAAAGCTTTGCCTGATTCAAAAGCGCCGATGGCATTGGCGGTGATTTCGCTGATGGAATCGTCCGCCTCCTTGAACAGCTTGCGTCCATAACCGGTCGCGATCAGGTAGCGCACGTCCTCGCGCTTCAGACCCAGCTTGTCGAGCAGAACACGTAGCGCCTCGGTCGAGTTCTTGTGGAACAGGCTGCCCGAGGGCGTGACGTGCACCCCGGCCACTTGTCCGTTTTCATCCACCACCGCGACCTTGATGGCGGTGGAGCCCACGTCTATTCCTGCAAAATAATTCATCAATAAACCCTAATATGTCTTTAGGTAGGGTGGGCACGTTTTTTGTGCCCACGCGG
>JAUSBC010000119.1 GCA_030652215.1 Sideroxyarcus sp. | reverse complement strand
TGCAGCTTGCCGGAAGGGTAAGGGAACATCGACAGGCAATAGTATTTGGGCTTGGGGCTGTCTTCTTTGGCGCGGAATACTTGCGCGGCGTCCCACTGCTGTTGTGCGGCGGCTTCGATGTCTTTGGGGGAATAGTTTGATTGCATGTTTCGGGGATTGGCTGCGTAAATTTGCGGGTTCGGCATTATAGCGGCAACATGGGGGCCTCGCGCATTGAAGGATTGAGGGGAAGCCATGAACAAACTGATCGGAATCTTGCTGATGCTGGCTGCGCTGCCGGCACAGTCCGCCCCGGATGCGCAAGTGCAGGCGGTGCAGATGCCGGCTTGGCTGCAGCGCGGAGAAAACAAGACGCCGTTGCGCGTCGGCACGGCGCTGCGCAACGGCGACATGCTCGTTTCCGGCGCAAATGCGCGCGTATATGTGCAAACCGCCGACGGCAGCACAGTGAAACTGGGGGAGAACGCCACTTTGCGGCTGGAGGGCTTGTCGCAGCAGAAGGCGGAAGAGTCGCTGTTTAGCGCCGTACTGGATGTCGCCAAGGGGGCGTTCCGCTTCACCACCGCCGGCCTGTCCAAACTCGCGGCGCGCGAGGTGACCGTCAAGGTTGCGGGCGCAACGATAGGCATACGCGGCACCGACGTATGGGGCAAGGACGGCAGCGAGCAGGGCGTGGTGTGTCTGATCGAGGGCAAAATTTCCGTCACCGGGCCGGATAGCAAGGATTTTGTGATGGACCAGCCCCTGTCGTTCTACAAAATGCCCAAGGGCGAAGCGCCGTTGCCCGTTGCGCCGGTGGATGCGCAGCAACTGCAAGAATGGGCTCAGGAAACCGATATTGCCCGGCCGGCCGCCCGGATCGGGGGCAAGTGGAAAGTGGACCTGCTTACCGCGCCCGATCAGGCCAGCGCCGTTTTGGCTTACGACCAATGGCGCGCGGCGGGTTACGATGTACGCCTGAATCCGGTTGCGAAAGCCGAAGGCGGCTGGGTTTACACGCTGCGTATCGCGCAACTGCCAAGCCGCGCCGAGGCGCAGAAGCTGGCGGAACAATTGAAGGGCACGCTGGGGGCGGACAGTCCGGGCGTTTCGAGATAACCCGGAAGGGCTGTTAGCGGCATCGCGGGGGTTCTGCTAAAATTGCCGTCCAAAAATAATATTCATTATTAATTTTCTATTTAAATTTGCTCAGGAGAGTGGCATATGTCCCTTAAACACCCAGTAATTGCAGTAACCGGCTCGTCCGGAGCAGGTACCACCACCGTCAAGCGCGCTTTCGAGAACATCTTCCGCCGCGAAGGCATCACCGCAGCCGTCATTGAAGGCGACAGCCTGCACAAACTGGACCGTATGGCGTTCCGTGCCGCAGCAGCAGAGGCGGCCAAGGCCGGCAACCATACCTTCAGTCACTTCGGCCCGGAGGCGAACAGCTTCGACAAGATCGAAGAAATGTTCAAGACCTACGGCGATACCGGTATGTGCAAACGCCGTTTCTACGTGCATAGCGAAGCCGAAGCCGAAGATCACAACAAGCATTTCGAAGTGACCAACCTCAAGCCCGGCGTGTTCACCCCGTGGGAAGACATCGAGTCCGGCACCGACCTGCTGTTCTATGAAGGCCTGCACGGACTGGCCCAGGACGAAAACAACGACGCCGGCAAGTACGTGGACCTGGGCATCGGCGTGGTGCCGGTGGTTAATCTCGAGTGGATCCAGAAGATCCACCGCGACAAGGCCGAGCGCGGCTATTCCGCCGAAGCGACCGTGGATACCATCCTGCGCCGCATGCCGGATTACATCAAATACATCACCCCGCAGTTCTCGCGCACGCACATCAACTTCCAGCGCGTGGCCACGGTGGACACGTCCAACCCCTTCATCGCGCGCGATATTCCGACCCCGGACGAAAGCTTCGTGGTCATCCGCTTCCGCGATCCCAAGGGTGTGGACTTCCCGTACATGCTCAACATGATCCCGAACTCGTTCATGTCCCGTGCCAATACTTTGGTAACGCCCGGCGGCAAGATGAGTCATGCGATGGAAATCATCCTCGCGCCCATCATGCACGACATGATCCAGAAGAAGAAAAGCGGCAAGTAATACCCGCCGGATGCGATCCGGTCGGCAACAAAACGGGGGAGCGGAAACGCTTCCCCGTTTTGTTTGCGCGTCAAATTGATTTAGTTCGGTGACTACGCCACAATGAAATTATCAATAACAGGCTGGAGAATGGTTGTGGCTGATGCGGATTTCGATCGAATCAAGAAGAAAGTGCGCCAATTCGTCGTCGAGCGCGATTGGGACCAGTTCCATTCTCCCAAGAACCTGTCCATGGCGCTCATCGTCGAGGCCGCCGAGATGGTGGAGCATTTCCAGTGGTTGACCGAAGAGCAAAGCTGCAACCTGCCGCCGGAAAAACTTGCCGAAGTCGAACAGGAGTTGGCGGATATTCAGGTCTATCTCATCAGCCTGGCTGAAAAACTGAAGCTGGACCTGATCGCAGCAGTGGAGAAGAAGCTGGTGCTCAACGCTCTGAAGTACCCGGTGGACAAGGCGCGCGGCAACTCGAAAAAATACAACGAATACGATTAGAGCTGCGCGCCGATCCGTCAGCGGAGCGGGAGCGGCTCCACTTTCATGAGCTTGATCTGCTTGCGGAATCGTTTGTACGGCTGGCTGCCGAGATGGACCACGAAGGCGCGCACCGGGAATTCCTGTTTTACCAGCGTTTCAATCACCTTCTTGCTCTTGTCGCCCAGCGTCATGAATTTGGTCTCGAACGCCAGCACATAGTCGTGCAGCGTGTCGTCGCACTTGAGTACGCGACGCACAAGGTAGGCGCGCCGGATATATTTGCCGTGCATCAGCACGATTTTGCGGATGGCCTCTTCCGTTGCGGCATCCAGGTCATGCAAGGCCAGTGTGGCATCGCCCGGCAGGGTGCGGAATTCAGTGTTCACCCCGTTTTCGTATTCGGAGCGCGCAATCCAGCGTTCGCGGTATTTTTCGGCCAGTGCCGGGTCGCGTTCCAGGTAAAAGCGCCACGCCGCTTCGCAGGCGGCGAGCGTGGCGGATGAATCTTTCAGTATCAGGTTTTCCAGATCGGCGATGCCGCTCGCGTCCTCTTTTTCCAGCAACAACGTGCCGCGTCGATACAGGGCGGAGGCGTGATTCGGCACGAGTTGAAGCAACTCGTTCAATAGCGGCAGTTGGTCAAAATCCGGGTCAAGTTCGGTGCTCAGGCGAATGACTTCCCAGTACTCGTCATCGGACAGTTTTTCCATGGCGTGCAAATGGGTCAGTTGTTCGTTGCATTCCGCCAGATATTTGTGGCGTTCCTGCCAGCGTTCAGCGGCATCGCGCTGCCATTTCTGGTCGAATTCGGTCTGGATACCGTGCAATGCGCTACCCAGCCACATCTCGGCAGCACTGTGTTTGGGTGGCAGCAAGTTGCGCACGGAGGCTTCATCGGCCTCGATGCCGATCGCACGTAAACGGTCACTCAATGCGGGATGGGTATCCAGATGATCAGTGCATCGCTTGTTCGCGATGCCGAGGTAACGTACGCGCGACTCTTCATCCATCAGCTTGTGCAGGGATTTCTGCCAGAGCTCGCTGCGGTCGGCCAGCGGCTGCGGTAGTTTCGCAACCTGCTTGTTGATGGATGGCCAGAACACTTCGTGCTCGAACTGTGCGGCGAGGTTAACGCGTAACAAGGCGTTAGCCGCGTTGTCCGATCCGGCTACTTCGGCCGAAATGCGATCAGCGATGTATTCGTTCTGACGTGCCAGCACAAAGGTGTACGCGTTGAAATAGGGCGCGTACCAGCGAAACAGGCGCGCGATAAGACGCGAACCCCAGTCCGTCCATTGCTCTGAGATTGCCTGCATGCGTCCCCAGGCGCTACGGAAGCGATAGATAAAGCCGCCGAAGCGGCTGTGGTGGCCGGACAGGTGGCCGTATTCATGCGCCACCACTGAAAGGGCCTCTTCCTCACTCAGGGTTTGCAGCAGGGGGAAACCCAGGATCAGGTAATTAACTTCCCAGCCGAGCAAGCCAAAGCGCGGGTGCTGCACGATGGCGGCATTGAGTTCGTCGGTCAGCAGCACGTGGTGTATGCGCGGCCCTTTCATCATCTGGCGCAACTCATGTATGCGGGCAAACAGGGCGGGCGCCTCCTGTTCGGTCAGAGGGCGGCCTTGCGGGCGCGGGAAACGAGTGAACAGCATTTGCAGCGAAGATTTGATCATCACCCACGCAGGGATGAGCAGAAGCACAACCAGTTTGCCCAGCTTGAGCAGCAGGATCAGCGCCTTGCCGCCGGTCGCAATCACCACCAGTATCAGCCCGCCTAGAAGCGCGATGGGTACCAGCGCGAACAGGATGGCGACGCCCAGTACCGCGAAACCGAGCATGGACACAGCCATGGCCCAGAGCAGAAAACGCTGAGGGTTCTCCCGGGCGGAAGATTCCAGGCGGGTCACCAGCGATTCGAAGTGGTGGTCTTTCATTGCGCATCCTTGGCAAATGGCGATGCGGGATTGTAACCGAGCGGCAGAGGCGCTGCTTTGCGCGGCGCGGGCGTGAGGCTGTGGGATAATTGCGCCATGAATCCATCCCTGCTTTCCGGCCTCAATCCCGAACAACGTGCCGCCGTCGAACTTCCCGCCCGATCCGCCCTGATCCTGGCCGGTGCGGGCAGCGGCAAGACGCGCGTGCTGACCACGCGCATCGCATACCTGATCAGCACCGGGCAAGTCTCGCCGCACGGCATCCTGGCCGTGACTTTCACTAACAAGGCGGCCAAGGAGATGGTCACGCGCCTTTCGGCGATGCTGCCGATCAATACGCGCGGCATGTGGATAGGCACTTTCCACGGGCTGTGCAACCGCATGCTGCGCGCGCATTACCGCGAGGCGAATTTGCCGCAAACCTTCCAGATTCTCGATTCCGGCGACCAGCTCTCCGCCATCAAGCGCCTGATGAAGGCGATGAACGTGGACGACGAGAAATATCCGCCGCGCGAGATGCAGAACTTCATCAGCGGCAGCAAAGAGCAGGGCCTGCGTGCGCACGAGGTGGAGGCCTACGATCCCTACATGCGGCGCAAGGTCGAGGTGTTCGCCGAGTACGACACGCAATGTCAGCGCGAGGGCGTGGTGGATTTCTCCGAGTTGCTGCTGCGCTGCTACGAGTTACTGTCGCGCAATCAGGCACTGCGCGAGCATTACCAGGAACGTTTCAAGCACATTCTGGTGGATGAGTTTCAGGATACCAATCCGCTGCAATACCGCTGGCTGAAATTACTTGCCGGAATAAACAACGCGCTGTTCGCTGTTGGTGACGACGACCAGTCCATCTACGCCTTCCGCGGCGCGAACGTCGGAAACATGCAGGAGTTGCTGCGCGACTTCCATGTCGAGAGCGTCATCAAACTGGAACAAAACTATCGCTCGCACGGCAATATCCTCGACGCCGCCAACGCGCTCATCAGCAACAACCGCAACCGCCTCGGAAAAAATCTGTGGACATCGGAGAGTGGCGGCGAGCAGTTGCGCGTGTACGAGGCCGAGACGGATGTGGATGAGGCGAAATTCATCGTGGACGAGATTCAGGAGTTGCATAGAGAGGGCGTGCATCTCACGGAGATGGCGCTGCTGTACCGTTCCAACGCGCAGTCGCGCGTGCTGGAGCATGCGCTGGTTTCGGCCGGATTGTCGTACCGCGTCTACGGCGGGTTGCGCTTCTTCGAGCGGCAGGAGATCAAGCACACCATGGCCTACCTGCGCCTCATGGAAAACACCGACGACGACAACGCGCTGTTGCGCATCATCAATTTCCCCACGCGCGGCATCGGCGCGCGCAGCATCGAGCACTTGCAGGAAGCGGCGCGCATCAACAACACCACGCTGTGGGATGCGGCAGCGCGGGCGGGCGGAAAGGTCACGGCGTTCGTTGGCCTGATCGAATCGCTGCGCAGCGGGGCTGCCGGATTGCCGCTGCCCGAGATCGTGGATCACGTGCTGCAACAAAGCGGTCTTGTGGATCATTACAAGAACGAGACGGGCGCGAAGAAGCGCGAAGCCGAAGAACGGCTGGAGAACCTGAACGAACTGATCAATGCCGCCACAATGTTTGTGCACGAAAACGAGGACGACAGCCTGACCGCGTTCCTCACCCACGCCACGCTGGAATCGGGCGAGCACCAGGCGGGCGACAGTGACGACGCGTTGCACCTGATGACGGTGCATGCCGCCAAGGGCCTGGAATTTCACACCGTGTTCATCACCGGGCTGGAAGAGGATCTTTTCCCGCACCAGAACAGCCAGAACGTCGACGGCGGTCTGGATGAAGAGCGCCGCCTGATGTATGTGGCAATCACCCGCGCACGGCGGCGCCTGTATCTCACTTTTGCGCAAAGACGCATGTTGCACGGGCAGACGCATTACGGCCGCGTATCGAGTTTTCTGCGCGAACTGCCGGAGGCACTGCTGCAATGGATTACGCCGCGCTACAGCGCGCCCAGGGCATTTGCCGCAAGCAATTACGAGACGAACAGCTACGTCAAGGCGTTCGCGGCAACAGCGGCCCCGCCCGTGCCGCACGTTTCGCCCGATGCGATGTGGCGTATCGGCCAGCGCGTGTTCCACCAGAAATTCGGCGAGGGCGTGGTGACGGATACCGAGGGCGGCGGCAACGAAGGCCGCGTGCAAGTCAATTTCAAGCGCGCCGGCAGCAAATGGCTGGCGCTGGAATATGCAAAGCTCACCGCCATCTGATGCAACGCTGGACGAGCGCTTGCGGCTCATCGCGGATAGCTACAGGCGAATGACCGGCAAGCCGCTGCTCGACGAGCTTCCATCGAATATTGCCGCTTTGCGTGCGGCGATGTGGAATGCCCCGCGTGCCATTGTGGCGCACGGTACCGAAGTCGATCCGGTCTTCTTCTACGGTAATCGACTGGCGCTGCAACTGTTTGAGATGAGTTTCGACGAGTTCGCGCGACTGCCGTCGCGCCTTTCCGCCGAACCGCTGGCGCAGGAGGCGCGCGAGAAGTTGCTGGCCAGAGTAGCGCAGCAGGGTTATGTAGATGGCTACTCGGGCATGCGCATTGCCGGGAGCGGCAGGCGTTTCATGATCACGGACTGCACGGTGTGGAATCTTGCCGACGAGCAGGGCGGCTATCACGGTCAGGCGGCAGTGTTTGTGGCTGCGCCCTGAATATTGGAAACAGCAAGACTCGATTAATCGAAGGAGGAACGTCGCATGAGCAAATCATTCAAGGAACTTATCCAGCACCTGAACCCGCCCCTGGCCACCTTCCGCAAGGAAGCGGCGGACACCATGACCGGTTTCGATGCGATGTCGAAGGCGGCGATGACGGCGGGAACGGTTTCCGCGCTGGACAAGGAATTGATCGCCACGGCCATCGCGGTGGCAACGCGCTGCGAAGGCTGCATCGCCTATCACGTGAGGACGCTGGTGCGTTTGGGCGTCACCCGCGAGCAGCTCAACGAGGTGCTGGCTGTCGCGGTGTACATGGGCGGTGGCCCGTCGCTGATGTATGCGGGCGAGGTGATGCACGCATACGAGGAATTCAAGCAGGCGTAATCAGGCAGCCGGTGCCGGGAAAAGCGTCGCCAGTTTGTCCGGCACTTCGCGCTTGACGGCCAGCGCAGATCCGCTGAATTCCAGCACGGCGGTGATCATCACCAGAATCAGGGTGGGCATCAGCGCGATGCGCGTGAGCGCCGTCCAGATGATGTTGCCCATGTGCGGGTCCTTCATGGCCAGGCTGAGCAACCAGGCCAGGAAGATCAGCGCAGCCGTAACTGCATAACCCGTCAGCAGCAATTTCGCGCGCGTGAAGGCGAGTTTCCAGTGCATGTCCACGAACCAGGTGGTGGTCTTCTTGCTGCGCACGTAGATGTAGGCGATCAGAGCTCCCGAAAACATCAGCGGGATGAGCAGGCCTATCATGCCGATCCTGAGCGCGAGAATTGCCGGCGTCATCAGCAGATCGAACATGAACAAACCCGAGATAAACAGGTTGTGCGGCGTCTGCGCCCGCTTGACGTCGTCATTGCTTGCATTTTCATATTTCATGGTCAAACCTCCGGATTGTGAGAAACGGGTGCGGTCGCTGCAAGCTCGTGCGCGAACGGGAAAATGTTGCGGTAGCTGACGTAGAGCGAAGTGAAGCCCAGCGGCAACAGAACGATCAGGCCGATATTGAACGGCAGCAAGCTCAGCAGCAGTGCGACGACCTGCATGATGAGGCTGTAAACGGTGTAAGGAACAATGTTGCGCAGCGAGCCCGCCAGGCTGGCTCGCAGGGCGGCGAGCGGTGCGACTTCGTTGAAAAATACCAGCATGGGCGCGTATTGCAGCGCGAACATCAGCATGAACACCAGGCTGAAGCCGACCAGCAGACTGAACGCCACGCCCGCCCCGGCGCTCCACATCGCCTCCACCAGCATTTGCGGATCGCTGCCCGGCTTGAAGTTTTCCAGCAGGGTGCCGAGCGCCTCGCCGCCGATGGTCACCATCGCGGCGGAAGCGCCGAGCAAGCCCAGCATGGAGAAGCCGCCCAGCGTGACCAGACGCGCCGTTTTTTTCTTGAAGCCCTCGAACAGATGGGACAGCTCGATTACTTCATCTTCCTCGAGTGCGCGGCACACGCGCATGTAACCCGCCATGACGACGGGCATCAGCAGAGCTGCGAGCAACGGCCCGATCACGGGCACCATGAGTGCGGCGAAAATGACCAAAGCACCGAGCAATGCCAGCGTGATGGACATCAGCGGGCTGATCATGATGAGCTGGTAGCCCTGTTTGACCCATATCCAGCCGCGTGCTGCATTCAGTTTTTTGATTTCCATTTGATCCCTGTGCCTGTTTCCTGATTAGTTGTGTCATTGTAATGTGTATTTCAACCGTTCGCTGAAAGTGGCGCGGGCAAAGTACAGGGTTCGCTTGCCGATGCGCGGCAGATAGATGACGGAAAAAGTATGGCAAGCGGAAGCATAGCGCCTGCGTTGGCCGGAAATATTTCGGAGATGGTAGAATCGCGGCCCGCGGCGCATCGCCCTACTTTAATGGAGTCTTTCCGTGCAACTCGTTTGTCTCGACCTTGAAGGTGTCCTCGTTCCGGAAATATGGATCGAATTTTCGCAACGCACCGGCATTCCCGAATTGCGCCGCACCACGCGCGACGAGCCGGATTACGACAAGCTGATGAAATACCGGCTGGATATCCTCAAGCAGCACAAGCTCGGTTTGCCGGACATCCAGAAAGTGATTTCGGAGATGGGGCCGATGGCCGGTGCCAAGGATTTTCTCGACGACCTGCGCCAGCGCTTCCAGGTGATCATCCTGTCCGACACATTCTATGAATTTGCCATGCCGCTGATGCGCCAACTGGGCATGCCGACGCTGTTCTGCCACAAGCTTGAAGCCGATGCCAACGGCATACTGGTCAATTATCACCTGCGCATGCCGAACCAGAAATTCGAATCGGTGAAACGCTTCAAGGAACTCAATTTCAAAACCATTGCCGCCGGTGACTCATACAACGACACGGCAATGCTGGGCGAAGCGCATGCCGGCATCCTGTTCCACCCGCCGGAAAACGTGATACGCGAATTCCCGCAATTTCCGGTCACTATGAACTACGCGGAACTTGATGCGGAGATACGCAAGGCTAGTGCGAGAATCTGAAATACCTAGTCATTCCGGCGAAGGCCGGAATCCAGATGAACAAATACTTCCCACGCTGCGTGTGTTGTTGGGGCTTTAGCCCCGTACAACCACGGCGTACCCCTTGCGGGTGTAAGTGGGACAAACATCGTTGTTTTGTCCGCTTCGCGGCATATTTTTCATTGCTGGATACCGGCCTGATGGAACTGCTAGCCATTCGACTAAGCTGGCAAACAACACCAGCCAAGTCGCTGGTTATTCGCCGGTATGACGGCTTGATAAACTATCCGGGCTGAATTGAATTTTCCACCTCACAGCCAGACAGGCTGTGTCGTCTCAATGTGATTCTGCAAAATGCGCCTGAACGGCTCGGGATTGCGCGGAACAACCAGTTCCCCTTCGCGCGGCAGATGCAGGTCGTACAAACGCGATATCCAGAAACGCAAAGCCGCCAGGCGCAATGTCTGCGGCCAGACTTCGGCTTCCCGACCCGTAAAGGGGCGCGCCGCATGGTAGGCGCTCAGCATGGCACGCGTGCGTACCGCATCCAACTTTGAGTCGGCTCCCAGGCACCAGTCGTTCACGGTGATGGCGACGTCGTACAGCAAGTTGCCGGTGCAGGCGAAATAGAAATCAACCAAACCGCCGACGCGGTCTCCTTCCATCAGCACATTGTCGCGGAACAGATCGGCGTGTATCACGCCGCGCGGAATGTCGACCAGCGCATGCTTGGCGTGGAGCTCGACTTCGCTGTCGAGCAGGGCCGCGTCCTGCGGCGATAAAAATTGCTTCACCGCTTCCGATGCCTCGAAACGCCAGGCCGCGCCGCGCGGGTTGAGCATTTGTTCTTCGAAGCTTTGTCCTGCGACATGCATCCGACCCAGCATCGCCCCCATGGCCGCGCATTGCGCCGCCGTCGGTTGCGTCACCGATTTGCCGGAAAGGCGGCTGACAATGCAGGCGGGCTTGCCGTTCAACTCGCCAAGAAAACGATTCTGCAGATTCGCCACGGGAGCCGGGCAGGGAATGCCGTGCCGCGACAGGTGCGCCATCAGGTTGAGGAAGAACGGCAGTTCTTTCGCGGTGAGTTTTTCGAACAGCGTCAGCACGAAACGGCCGTTGCCGGTAGTGACGAAGTAGTTGGTGTTCTCGATGCCTTCGGGGATGCCCTCAAGTTCGAGCAGGATGCCCAGCGAATAATTGGCGAGCCAGACGGAAATGTCCGGCTCGGTAACGGTCGTAAATACAGCCATGCGGGGGAGAATTAAAAGGTTTTTATGATCCAGCGGGGTACGCGCAGGCCGGTGTCCAGATGATCCCGACGTGCAAACATGCCGTCGCCACGGTCGTCCACCAGGTAGTAAGGCACGCCATGCTTGGGCGTGATCTTGATCATGTAGAGTTTTCCGTTGGCACGGAATTCCTCGATGGTCTGCTCTGTCTGCTTGATGATGGTCACCTGCGGCTCGTCGAGCGCGTCGTCCGTCGCCATCGGGGGCGGTGGCGGTACATCGGCCTTGGCGGGTTTTCCGGGCTCGGCGGCATAGACGCTTAAGCTCAGGCAGGCGAGGGCAGCAAAATATAAGGGGCGCATGATTTGTTCCGTTTGGAATGAGTACGGGTGGATTCTATCCGATACGCATCAAAGATTAAGCTGCATCTCGAGTTCGGCCACTGAAGGCTCGAAGCCGCGAGTTTCGTAATGCTTGAATATGGCGGCGACCACCTGCTCCGGCTCGTCAATGATCTTGATCAGATCCAGATCGGTGGCGGAGATCATGTCCTCTTCGAGCAGGCTGGACTTGAACCACTCCAGCAAACCGCCCCAGAACTTGCTGCCGACCAAAATCACCGGCATGCGACGAGTCTTGCCGGTCTGCACCAGCGTCAGCGCTTCCATCAACTCGTCCATGGTGCCGAAGCCGCCGGGCATCACCACATAGGCGCTGGCGAATTTCACGAACATCACCTTGCGCGTGAAGAAGTGATGGAAGGTCTGACTGATGTTCTGGTACGGGTTGTTGTGCTGCTCGTGCGGCAACTGGATATTCAGGCCCACGCTGGCCGACTTGCCGTAGAACGCGCCCTTGTTGGCCGCTTCCATCACACCCGGACCGCCGCCGGAGATGACCGCGAAGCCGGCATCCGACAGCAGACGCGCAATCTCTTCCGTGAGCTTGTAATAAGGGTGGTCGTGCGGGGTGCGCGCGCTGCCGAAGATGCTGACCGCCGGATGGATGTCGCGCAGGCGTTCGGTCGCCGACACGAATTCTGACATAATGCCGAACACCCGCCAGGACTCCTTCGACTGCATCAACTCGGGCGATTGCATGGGCGGAAGTTTTAGATCGTTGTTCATCTCGGGCCTCAAAAAAATGAAGACATTGTTGTTGGTGGACGGCTCGTCCTATCTGTATCGCGCATTCCATGCCATGCCGGACCTGCGCAGCCCGAAGGGCGAACCGACCGGCGCGATTTATGGCGTGCTCAACATGCTGCGCAAACTTCGTGCCGATTTCCCGGCAGATTATAGCGCCTGCGTGTTCGATGCGAAGGGCAAAACATTCCGCGACGACTGGTATCCCGAGTACAAGGCGAATCGTCCGCCCATGCCGGACGATCTGCGCCTGCAGATCGAGCCGTTGCACGAGGTGGTGGCCGCGGCCGGCTGGAACATCCTGATGGTCGACGGTGTGGAAGCCGACGACGTTATCGGCACCCTCACGCAGCAGGCATCGCAACAGGGCGCGCGCTGCATCGTCTCCACCGGCGACAAAGACCTCACGCAACTGGTTAATCCGCATGTCACGCTGGTCAACACCATGAGCAACGAACTGCTGGATGAAGCCGGTGTGCTGGCCAAGTTTGGCGTACCGCCCGAGCGGATTGTGGATTACCTGTCGCTGGTTGGCGATACAGTGGATAACGTACCCGGCGTGGCCAAGTGCGGGCCCAAGACCGCAGTGAAGTGGCTCACCGAATACGGCACGCTGGATAACCTGATTGCCAATGCGGACAAGGTCGGCGGCGTGGTCGGCGAAAACCTGCGCGCCGCGCGCGACTGGCTACCGCAAGGCCGTAGGCTGGTCACGGTGAAATGCGATGTGGCGCTGGACAAAAGGTTCGACGAACTGGCTGCGCCCGCCGCCGATAACGAAAAGATGAAGGAACTGTTCGAGCGCTTCGGCTTTAAGTCGTGGCTGCGAGAAGTTTCATCGCCCGATGCTTCACTCCCCTCGCCCGCCCCTCACCCCATGCCCTCTCCCGGGGGGAGAGGGGGGCTTCACGGGGCCGGGGGTGAGGGACTGAAGGGCCACGACCCGCGCCAGTTCGAGCAAGCTCCGCTCCCCTCCACCGTCAACGATACCTCCAACTACGAATCCATCCTCACCGAAGCCCAGCTTGATGCGTGGATAGAAAAACTGATGGCCGCCCCTCTGGTGAGCATAGACACCGAAACCACCGGCCTCGACGAAATGACCGCACAACTGGTCGGCATCACGATCAGCATCGAAGTGCATCAGGCCGCCTATCTGCCGCTGGCGCACCACTATCCCGGCGCACCGGATCAGCTTGGCCGCGACCACGCACTGAAAAAAATCAAGCACTGGCTGGAAAGCCCGGCGCACAAAAAGCTCGGCCAGAACCTCAAATACGACCAGCATATCTTCGCCAATCACGGCATCGCCTTCGCCGGCATCGCCGAAGACACATTGCTGCAATCCTATGTGCTGGAATCGCACAAGCCGCACGAGATGGGCAACCTCGCCTTGCGACACCTGGGTCTGTCGACGGTCAGCTACACCGACGTGGTGGGCAAAGGCGCCAAGCAGATAGGATTCGACCAGGTCGATCTGCAAACAGCTACCCGTTACGCGGCCGAAGATGCCGACATCACACTGCAACTGCACCAGACTTTGTCGCCCCAGTTGCAGGGCCGCTTGGCCGAGGTATACCGCGACATCGAACTACCCGTGCGCGAAGTGCTGTTCAAGATGGAACGCAACGGCGTGCTGATCGATGGTGCAAAACTATCGAGACAAAGTCACGAGCTCGGCGAAAAGATCATGGCCATCGAAAAGCAGGCTTATGAACTGGCCGGGCAACCGTTCAACCTGGCCTCGCCCAAACAGTTGCAGGAAATCCTGTTCGATAAACTCGGCATTCCGTCCAAGAAGAAAACTGCAACCGGCTCGCGCTCCACCGACGAAGAAGTGCTGCAGGAACTTGCGCTCGACTATCCGCTGCCCAAGATCCTGCTCGAGCATCGCGGCATGTCCAAGCTCAAATCCACCTACACCGACAAACTGCCGCAGATGGTGAATCAAAAAACCGGGCGTGTGCACACCAGCTACTCACAAGCGGTGGCCGTTACCGGGCGTCTCGCCTCCAGCGATCCCAACCTGCAGAACATCCCCATCCGCACCCCCGAAGGCCGCCGCATCCGCGAAGCCTTCATCGCACCGCAAGGCAGCCGCATCGTCTCCGCCGACTATTCGCAGATCGAACTGCGAATCATGGCCCACCTGTCCGGCGACGAAGGTCTATTGAAAGCGTTCGCCAACGGCGAAGACATCCACCGCGCCACCGCCGCCGAAGTGTTCAGCGTCGCACTCGATGCAGTGAGCAGCGAACAGCGCCGCTACGCCAAAGTCATCAACTTCGGCCTCATCTACGGCATGTCGGCCTATGGCCTGGCCAGCCAACTCAACATCGAAAACAGCGCCGCCAAGCAATACATCGACCTCTACTTCGCGCGCTACCCCGGCGTGAAGCGCTACATGGACAGCACGCGTGAGCAGGCCAAGGCGCAGGGCTTCGTCGAGACCTGGTTCGGGCGCAGGCTGTGGTTGCCGGAGATCAATGGCGCCAATGGCATGCGCAGACAGGCCGCAGAACGTGCAGCGATCAATGCGCCGATGCAGGGCACCGCCGCCGACTTGATCAAGCTGGCGATGATTGCGGTGCAGGATTGGCTGGAAAAAGAGAAGTTGCAAACCAAGCTCATCATGCAGGTGCACGACGAACTGGTGCTGGAAGTGCCTGATGCTGAACTTTTACGCGTGAAAGAGAAGGTGCGGGAGTTGATGTGTAATGTGGCGGAGTTGAAGGTGCCGCTGGAGGTGGGGTTGGGTGAGGGCGGCAATTGGGATGAGGCGCATTAGGAGAATCGCAAATGAAGTGTTTCTTCGTAGATACAAATTTATTCCTTCAGTGTCGAGATGTAATCGACCTGCCTTGGGGTGATATTTCGGATAGAAAGCCAGTGCAGCTAATTATCCCGCGCGCAGTGCAGCATGAAATCGACAAATTAAAGGCGGATGGAAATAGTCGCCGGGCAAAACGGGCGAGAAGTACTAATTCATATTTTAGACAAATCATTTTAAGTGATGACGAACAATTCCAGGTGAGAGGCAATTCGGGGGTGGATGTGGCATTAACTTTCTCATCGCATGTTGCCGCCTCGCCTTCCGATGTTGCAGAGGTGGCGCTGGATAGCAACAGGCCTGATGACTCAATTTTGCTTGAGTTGATTTCATATCGCGCGCTCAATCCAGAGCAAGATGTTGCGCTACTAACGCACGATACAAATCCATTATTGACTGCAAAAAGATTAAAAATCCCATATCAGGTTATTCCTGATGAATGGTTGTTGACCCCTGAGCCTGATGAGCGGGAAAAGGAAATTCGAATTCTAAAAACTCGTATAAGTGAAATTGAAAGTTCTCAACCAAAATTTGAGTTCACTTTTGGTGAGGAAGGAGCTGCTGTTCCGGACAAGATCAATGCCGAAATTGTTGTCTATCCACCGTTGGCGCAGAGTGAAGTCGAACTCTTGATTCAAGAAATCGAAGCTGCATATCCAATGGCAGAACACTTTACGGAAGAGACAGTGAGTAAAAGTAATGCTTTTGCTGCACCAGCGATTTCATTGACTGCCGCGCAGTTCATGCGGGGAAAGTACAAGCCCCCCTCATTTGAGGAGATCGAAAAATATAAAAATGAAGATTATCCGGGGTGGCTAAGAGAAGTAGAAAGAAAACTGGCTGGATTGCCTGACTTCCTGTCAGAGCAAAATAACAAAATTGGAATTTCGCTGGCATTATCCAATATTGGAAACATGCCAGCAGAACATGCCATCTTCAAAATAGAGGTGCCTAGCGCAATACTAATCGCTCCGCCAATTGATGAGGGTGAGGCTATTCAAGATTGGGAGTTCAATAAACCACCTAGCCCACCACGAGGGGAATATACAAGCGTAAATACATTTCTCGGACTTGATGCATTTAAGTTAGGCAATATGCTGCATGGTTCAGCATTACATAATTTAGAGACAGGTTTAAGTCCACTCGGCCTACCTAGAAATAGGGATAGGAATGGATTCTATTGGAAACCTAACAGACCAAGGATGCCCCAATCTCAATGGGAATTTGAGTGTGAGGAGTTTGTTCACAAGGATGTACCAGAGGAGTTTTACTTTACTTTGTTGGTGGATTTGGGAAAACGACCAAGTAGGGGCGTTTTGGCACTTACAGTTAGGGCAAAAAATCTGGCACATCCGGAATCAATTAAAGTTCCGCTAAAAATTTCCTACGTTGAAGAAAATTCTATGGACGAGGCGCGTAGGCGTTGTGGGCTAAATCAATTGATTAGCGGCAGCCCGCGTAGGGCGCAATAACCAATGGGCATTGCGCCGTATGTGCGACATCTGAAAATCTGGCGCAATGCGCTACGCTTATTGCACCCTACCAAAGCTGCGTGGGCACGAAGTGCACACGCAGTGGTTTTCGGTTTTGACTTTCTTTCCCCTGTGCGCCGCCGAGTAGCGGAGGCTGGTCAGGGGTAGTCGGCGAGGACTGTCTGAGCGCGTAGCGCGAGTTCCGCAGCCGCCTGACCAGTCGAGCAACGCAGGGAACCCCGAAGGGGCGGCGTGCTGGGGTCGCCTTCTTCTTGGTTACTTCTTCTTGGCGAAGCAAGAAGAAGTAACTTGCTGTCGGGCAACCCCCGACGGTGTTGGGCTTGATTGTTGGGTATCGCTACGCTCAACCCAACCTACATACTTCCGCTCCCTCGCTGAAATTATTGCGATGCTGAACATCCCTTTGCATCTTTGACGCCTGGCATCACGAAGCGCCTAACGCGGAAGCTCGTCCCACGTCGGAGTCCCGTCCTCCCATTTGTTGTGGGTCAGACGGACGACCAGTCCGTCCTCCAGGCGCAGGGCGTAAAGCTCTCCATAGGGCTGGGGATTGAAGACCGGTATGAGCGGCTCCTCATCGTTCAGGCCGCCGCGCTGGGACGAAAACACCAGCCATTTCCCGTCAGGTGAATAGACCGGGTGGGTGTCGAATCCGGGGCTATGGGTGATGCGGCGGAGTTTTTCGGGTTTTCCGCCGGGGCCGAGGTCGAGGGTGTAAATCTCATGGTCACCCTCGCGCGCGGAAACGAAGGAGATCTGCTTCCCGTCGGGCGAGAATGAAGGCATGGTGTCGGTGGCTTCATTGGCGGTCAGGCGCCTCACGTTTGAACCGTCGGCGTCCATCAGATATATCTCGTGGTTGCCGTCCCGTCCGCTCCGGAAGACGATCTGTTGTGCGTCGGGAGAAAAATAGGGGAAACCGTTATTGCCCGCGTTGCCGCCGGTCAGGTTGGTCACGCCGCTGCCGTCAGGCCGGAGCTTCCATATGTCCACGCGGTCGGCGGGTTTTCCGAAGGTCGCCCCGACGGCGCAGACTATCCACTCACCGTCCTTTGACCAATATGGCCTCCAGACACGATCCCGGACAGGTTCGAAGACCGCGCGTCGCCCGCTTCCGTCGAGCTCCGATATCATGACCCGCTGGAAGTGCTCGGCGGTCGCCAGTTTCGTCAGCGTGGGATCGACAGTCGGAAACGTGCCGCGTACGGCCCAGAGTTCGAGTGTGCGGTCGGGGAGCTCGACACGCGCCTGGTTGTCCACCAAGAAGGGGCCGGGAACGGGGGATTCGATCGCCGGCGCCTGCGCAGTCCCTCCGGAGCCGTGGCAGATCATGCGGCCTGTCCCGGGATCGATGGCCGGCGCCCAGCACTCATGCTGCGAATCGCTTTCATACCGTATGTCCTTGCCGTTCTCCGACGAAGAAAGGATGATCCACCGTCCATTCTGCTGTGCGGCATAGGCAATGCGGCCGTCCGGCGCAGCCGCGGGCGAGAGCGCGGGACCGGCAACGATCCGCGTCTTTCCGGAACCATCCGCCTGCATGCGGTAGATGCCGGGAGCAGCGTCGTTCCGCCGAGAATGCCGGGAATAGAAATAGATCTCTTTTCCGTCCCCTGACCATGCCGGAGAACCATCCCAGCCCGGAGCGCGGGTCAGTCTTCGCACCTTTGATCCGTCCGTCTGCATAACGTAGATTTCGCTCTCGCGGTAAATGTCCCGGTCGCTGGAAAAGGCCAACCTCTTTCCGTCGGGCGAGAAGGCAGGGTTGAAATCCCCGGCCGGGTGGCGGGACAGGTTTACCGCCAGCGAGGAAACATCCGGACCTTCGGGTTGAAAAGGCATCACGAAGATGTCGGCATTGCCGTCGCGGTCGCTGACAAAGGCGAGCTTTTTGCCGTCAGGCGAAAGGGCCGGAGCATCTTCCATGGCATCGCTGTTCGTCAGCAGCCGGGCCGGTCCCGGGTTACTAAGGTCCAGGGCATAGAGGTCCGGATTGCCCCTGCGCTCCGAGCAGAACACGACCCATCTGCCGTCAGGCGAGAAGACCGCGTTGTAATCCAGCGCGGGGTGCTCCGTGAGCCGGCGCGGCGCCTTGCCCGGGGCGTCGAAGAGATAGATGTCCATGTTTGCCGGGCGCAATGCGGTATAGATGATGCGTTCCCGGTCTGCGTCCGCGTCGGCCGGGATCGCGGCCAGAGAGGCCGCGATGAGGAACAGCAAATTCGCCATGAGATGCAGGCGTGAAGCGAAGCGAGATCGTTTCATGGCGTCCTCCTCGCAATCAAAGAATCGAAACGGGCATTGCGTCCTGCCAAAGCTGCGTGGGCACGAAGTGCACACGCAGTGGTTTTCGGTTTTGACTTTCTTTCCCCTGTGCGCCGCCGAGTAGCGGAGGCTGGTCAGGGGTAGTCGGCGAGGACTGATGAAACAACTAGCCATTTGACTAAGCTGGCAAAGAACGCCAGCTAAGTCGCTGGTTATGTCTGAGCGCGTAGCGCGAGTTCCGCAGCCGCCTGACCAGTTGAGCAACGCAGGGAACCCCGCAGGGGCGGCGCGCTGGGGTCGCCTTTTCTTGGGTTACTTTCTTTTGGCGAGACAAAAGAAAGTGACTAGCTGTCGGGCTACCCCCGACGGTTTTGGTTTTGTTTGAAGACATTCACCCTTCGACAGGCTCAGGGCGAACGGCTGTAGTAATGGGCTACGAATTGATTGCTACTCCTTCGGATGCTGTTCCAGTTCCCTGATCTGCTGAATGATCTGTTTTCTCTGCTCCTCCAGCCTCAGAAAGCGCTCGGACAGCGTGCTCAGGAAATCCGTGTACTGATGGATGCGTTTTTCCCGCTCAAGTTGTATGCGCAGAACTTCGTCGTAGTTGGGCGGAGGGGTGTAAAGGTCCATGCCATAAGGGTATTGATTCATGGGCGGGCTGGCTTCCTGCACTTCGATGCGGCGCAGTTCCATGGTCATTTGAAAATTCTGGTACGCGGATTGTTGTTCCTGCTGCACGTTGCTCAATTCCGTTTTCAGTTGGCTCAATCTGGCGGCCGTGTCTGCGTCGGCATACACCGCGCCGGAGATTGTGAGTAGCAGGAAATAGAGTAAGTGTTTCATGTCAGCTCCAGGAGATTGGCGATGCGTCTGCGCTTCGAGCCGGATTGCGGATCGGCGCGCGATTGCAGCGGGCCAATCGGGTTGCCTGTTGAGTTACAGCAACTTAACAATAAAGTCGGGGTATCTCAATAAACTGAACCCTGTAGGGGAGTGCAAACTAGAACTGAGGTGATGGAGTGGAATCCGTCCGGACCGGGATCAGCGTTTTATCTTGACCTGCCACAAATACAACTCTTCCACCTTCGCCCTGGCCCACGGTGTGCGGCGCAGAAACTTGAGGCTGGATTTGATGCTGGGGTCGTGGGTGAAGCAGCGGATGGGTATGGCTTCTCCCATCGCTTCCCAGCCTATGCTCTCGGAGAGATGCGTGACGATCTTTTCGAGGGTGATGCCCTCCAGTGCTGGGCGGGGGGCGGGTTTTTTGTCGGAGTCCATGGTTGGATTTTACAGGTGAACACCGAGGCTGCGTATTTAGAAAATATTGATTGAATCCGTTATGGTTCGACAGGCCTGTCCTGAGCCTGTCGAAGGACTCACCACGAACGGATGATTTATGAGCGCATCTATTACAATGCGCTCCTTGTTTCCAGATTCACATCCCATGACCGACCCCATCCGTCTCGCCAAACGTCTTGCCGAATTGGTCTCCTGCTCGCGCCGCGAGGCGGAGCTGTATATCGCGGGCGGCTGGGTGAAGGTGGATGGGCAGGTGGTGGAAGAGCCGCAATTTATGGTGGCGGAGCAGAAGATCGAGCTGCATCCCGAGGCCACGCTGGTGCCGGTGGAGCCGGTGACGATCCTGTTTCACCAACCGGCCGACACGGACGTGAATGTGGATTCAATCAAGAAACTGCTCAACGCCGATACGCGCGCAGCGGACGACCATTCAAATATCCGCCTGCTCAAGCAGCACTTCTTCAGGTTGACGCAATGCACGCCGCTGGAGCCGCATGCCAGTGGTCTGAGCGTATTCACCCAGGACTTCCGCGTGTCGCGCAAGCTGACCGATGATGCCTCTACCATCGAGCAGGAATATGTCGTACAGGTTGCGGGCGAGCTGGTTTCCGACGGGCTCAAGTTGCTCAATCACGGCCTCAGCTACAACGGCAAGCCGCTACCGCCGGCCAAGGTCAGCTGGCAGAACGAAACGCATCTGCGCTTTGCGCTCAAAGGCGTGAAGCCCGGCCAGGTCGCGCATATGTGCAAGGCAGTCGGGCTGCAGGTGCTGGCCATGAAGCGGCTGCGCATCGGGCGTGTGTCGATGTCGAAATTGCCGGTGGGGCAGTGGCGTTATCTGATGCCGTATGAAAAGTTCTAAAGGATCGGAGATGTCGTCGTTCTGCCAATGGGATGGCGAGACATTGGTACTCAACATCCTCGGTCGCCCGCGCGCCAAGAAAACCAAAATCGGCAAAGTCATCGGCAAGCAGTTGGAAATCCACGTCGCCGAGAATCCGGTGCGCGGCAAAGCCACGGCGCATCTGGTGACGTTTCTGGCGGGGGAGTTTGATGTTGCGGAGAGCGCTATTCCGGTGGTGTTCGGGGTTTACAACGTGAACAAGCAGTTGCGGATTGCAGCGCCGAAAAAACTTCCGGCTGTCATTGCGAAGCAACAGGCGTTGCTTCGCGCCGCGTGAATCAGCCGAAGAATTTCTTCATCGCGTAGCCCAGCCAGCCGCCGACCACTTTGTTCTGGTTTTCCAGTCCCAGCATTTCCTTGATGCAGTCCGCGTAATCCGCATCGTCGCCCTTGATGTGGTTGACCAGCCAGATTTTCAGCATGGAGAGCAGCTCGGGCGCGACATTTTCGCCGGCGGCTGCGCGTCTCTGGAACTCCGCGACGCGCCGCGTGAAAATTTCATGCACGCGTTTGTGCGCTTTAAGGAACGGGTAGTTGGCCTTTTCCTGCAACTCTTCTTCAAATGCGAAATGGGTGAGCGTGTAGTCCACGAGTTCGCCCAGCACATGATTTGTGACTGCCTGGTCGCCGTTTTCGTTGGCGCTGTTGAGTTCGTTCAGATAGTCGACGATGCGCTGGTGCTGCTTGTCGATGACCTCGATGCCAGTATCCAAATCACTGGACCAATGCAGGTATGCCATAATTCCTCCTAGGTGAAGCCAATTTTGATACCACGGCTGCCAATTTTGTAATTGGTCTGATAAAAGCGGGGGCATTGTTTCTTACACATACCTCCGAGTCAATCACAAAAAGATTGAGCAAATCTCTCGGGTTCAACGCATGAGTACTTCCTCACCCGCAAAACCACGCAGCCTGCTACGCCGTTATCTGGTGGCGGGATACGCGGTTTTCATCGTGTATGCCAGCCTGTCTCCGTTTTTCGGCTGGCAGGAGCAAGGCTTGGAGTTCTGGGCCGTACTGACGTCGCCTTTGCGGCAGACCTATACCGGCTTCGATGCGCTGAGCAACCTGCTGGCCTACTTTCCCTTGGGCGTGCTGCTGGCGCTCACCTTCCTTATATACGTCCGTGCCGGTTATAGCGTGTTGCTGGCCGTATTCTCGGCAATGGCCCTCTCGGTCACGCTGGAATACCTGCAAATGTACCTGCCCAACCGCACCAGCTCAAATGCCGACATTCTGGCCAACGGCTTCGGCGCGTTAACCGGGGCTGTGCTGGCCGCCACTATCGCACCGCGCGCGTGGTTCGCACGTGTGACACAGTGGCGCATCGGTTTGTTCCGCCAGGGGGCAGGCGTGGATTTCGGGTTGGCGCTGGTGACGTTGTGGATGTTCGCCCAGATCAATCCTTCCCTGCCGATGTTGGGAAACGTGTTCATCACCGAACCCGCCTACCGCATGTTTGCCGCCATGCCGGAAGAGCCCTTCAACATATGGGAGAGCCTGACAGTTGCGCTGAATCTGCTCATGCTGGGCGCACTGTTGCTGACGCTGTTGCACATACGGCGGCATGTGGTGGTCGGCCTGGTACTCATGCTGAGCGTGGTGGCATTGATAAAGTTCATTGCGGCGGCGCTGCTGTTAAAATCCTGGGCCCTGCTGCTGTGGCTGAACGGCGAGGCGATCCTGGGCATTGTGCTGGGGGCGCTGCTGATCACCGCGATTTCGTGGTTGCCGCACCCGAAGCTGCTCATGGCTGCCGGACTGGCGGCGCTGAGTTATGTGGTGCTGGCACACTGGGTGCTGGACAGCGGCACACCGTCCTCCGCCATGCGCCTGTACCAGTGGCGCTACGGACACCTGCGCAATTTCAACAGACTATCGCAGGCGGTAACGCTGATTTTCCCGCTGCTGCTGGGCGGGTATCTATTGTGGGCGCGAGCCTCGTACAAACGTAAAGGGAAGCGATGAGCCATTTCCATAAACACGTGTTTTTCTGCGAAAACCAGCGCGGGCCGGGCGAAGACTGCTGCGCTAACCACAATGCCAAAGCGGCGCGGGCCTACGTCAAGGACAAGGTCAAGCTGCTGGACATTTCGACCGAGCAGAATTTCATACGCATCAATTCCGCAGGCTGTCTGGGACGCTGCGATCTGGGCCCGGTGCTGGTCATCTATCCTGAAGCGGTCTGGTATACCTATGTCGATCAGGCGGACCTGGACGAGATCATCGAAGAGCATCTGACGCACGGGCGTGTGGTGGAGAGGCTGAAGATATGATGTCGGGCGAATTGCGCAAATTCTCCATCACGGGTCCCGCCGGCAACATCGAAGGCCTGGCGCACCTGCCGTCCGAAGCCCCGCGCGCCATCGCGATCGTGGCACACCCGCTGCCCATCATGGGCGGCACGATGGAAAACAAAGTGGCGGTCACGCTGGCGAAGACATTTGCCGAGCTCGGCTGCGCGACCCTGCGTTTCAACTTTCGCGGCGTGGGCGCGAGCGAGGGCGAGTTCACCGGCGGCGACGGCGAAGAGCAGGATATGGTCGCCGTCGTGGAATATGCGCGCGAGCAGTTCGGCGACGAATTGTCGCTGCTGCTGAGCGGCTTCTCTTTCGGCGGCTACGTTGCCGCGCGCGCCGCGAATCTGCTGCATCCGCAACATCTGGTGCTGGCCGCGCCCGCTGTCGGCCGTTTTGCGATGCCGGCCGTTTCGCCCGACACGCTGATCATCCACGGCGAGCTGGACGACGTAGTGCCGCTGGCCGACGTGTTCGAATGGGCGCGGCCGCAGCATCTGCCCGTCATTGTCCTGCCGCAGGCGGAACATTTTTTTCACGGGCGCCTGACGCAGTTGCGCAGCATCATCAAGCGGCATTTCTCCGGGGTAGAGTTGTGAGTTCAAAAGATACACTAGCCCGTCATTCCGGCCCTTCGTCAAGCTCTGGACAAGCTGACCTGCGGTCAGGCCGGAATCCAGCAAGAACAAATACTCCGCGCAGCGGACATTGCAGCAGTGTTGGCCCGCTTTCGCGGGGAATGTTTTACCAACTGGATTCCGGCCTGCGCCGGAATGACGGGCCGATGGGTTTCACGAAATGAATACAGTCATTCGAGCAACAGGCCTGCAAAAATCCTACGGCGGCCAGCGTGTAGTGGACGGCCTCGACCTCGCCATCCGCAAAGGCGAATGCTTCGGCTTGCTCGGCCCGAACGGCGCGGGCAAGACCACCACGCTGCGCATGCTGCTGGGTCTGATCGCGCCGGATGCGGGCAGCGCCATGCTGCTCGACCTGCCCGTGCCGCAAGCCGCGCGTGAGGCGCGCATTCGCGTTGGCGTGGTGCCGCAGATGGACAATCTCGATCCCGATTTCACGGTGGCGGAGAACCTGCTGGTGTACGGGCGCTACTTCGGCATGAAGGACAGCGAGATCGAGGCGCGCATTCCCTCGCTGCTGGAATTCGCCAGCCTGTCCAACAAGCGCGATGCCAAAGTGCCGACGCTGTCGGGCGGCATGAAGCGCCGCCTCACGCTGGCGCGCGCACTGGTGAACGATCCCGACGTGATCTTTCTGGACGAGCCCACCACCGGCCTCGACCCGCAGGCGCGCCACCTGATCTGGCAGCGCCTGCGCGAACTCACGCAGCAGGGCAAGACGCTGCTGCTCACCACTCATTTCATGGACGAAGCCGAGCGTCTGTGCCACCGCCTCGCGGTGCTGGACAACGGCAAACTCATCAGCCAGGGTTCGCCGCGCGAGTTGATCGAGCAGAACATCGAGCCGCAGGTGGTGGAAGTGTTCGGCGAGACATCCGGGGCGTGGGCGGAAAAATATGCCGCCGGTTTTTCGCAGCGCTTCGAAGTGAGCGGCGAGTCGGTGTTCTGTTATGTGAAGGACGCGCAGCCCCTGGTCGACCATCTGCAGGCGCAGAGCGCATTGCGCTATCTGCACCGTCCCGCAAATCTGGAAGACGTCTTTTTGAAATTGACCGGCAGGGAGATGCGGGAATGAACCTGATCTTCCGCATGCTGTGGGTCATCATCCGCTCCTGGTTCATGAAGCGCATGGAGGGACGTTACACGAGCTCGCTCACGCTGCACGTGCTGCCCAACGACATCGACATCAACTTCCATATGAACAACGGCCGCTACCTCACTATCTGCGACCTCAACCGCGTGGACGTGTTTGCGCGCAGCGGCCTGCTCAGGGCGATGTTCAAGCGCGGCTGGATTCCGGTCATCGCCGAGCACACCATGACCTACAAGAAGCCACTGAACATCTTCCAGCGTTACGAGGTGAAGCTGGAAGTGCAGCGCTGGGACGAGAAATTCTTTTATATGACGCACACCTTTATCTGCGGGGGGCGCGTCGCCGCTGAAGGCACATCCAAAGGTTGCGTGTACGAGCGCGGCGTCGGCGTGGTGGAGCCGGATCGCGCGTTTGCGGCAGTGGCGGAGGATGGAAGAAAATGAGCAGCCATTATTTTGCATTGCCGCGCTTGAGCCTGCGCTTCTTCCCCATCTGGCAACGGCACTGGCTGGTATGGAAAAAAATCGCGGCGCCCTCCATTCTCGGTCACCTCGCCGATCCGGTGATTTACATGCTGGGTCTGGGCTACGGTCTGGGCAGCCTGCTGCCGGAAATGGGCGGCATGTCATACATGGCGTTCCTCGCGGCGGGCACGGTGTGCTACAGCACCATGAACAGCGCCAGCTTCGAGGCGCTGTATTCCGGTTTTGCGCGCATGCACGAGCAGCGTACCTGGGAAGCGATTCTGAACACGCCGGTGTCGCTGGACGACGTGGTGCTGTCCGAAATCCTGTGGGCGGCCACCAAAAGCCTGATGTCGGGCGCGGCCGTGCTGGTCGTGATCTGGGTGCTCGGGCTGTCGCATTCGCTCATGTCGCTGTGGATGATTCCGCTGGCGCTGCTGATCGGTCTGGCCTTCGCCGCCCTGGGCCTGATCATGACCGCGCTGGCGCCCGCGTATGACTTTTTCATGTACTACTTCACGCTGGTCATCACCCCGATGATGCTACTATGCGGCGTGTTTTTTCCGGTCTCCCAACTGCCTCAAGGGTTCCAGATTGTCGCCGGCGCGCTACCGCTGACGCACGCGGTCGATCTGGCGCGGCCGTTGATGAACGGGACCGTTCCGCCGCAGGCAATGCTGCATATCGGCGTGCTGCTGGCGTATGCACTGATCGCATTTTACGTTTCGCTGGTGTTGTTCAGGCGCAGGTTGTCGAGGTAGGGGCGAATGAATTCGCACATATCGGTTTGAGAATTGAAATTTGGAGTTGATCATGTTGTGGCTTAAAGCATTTCACATCTTTTTCGTCGTGAGCTGGTTTGCGGGGCTGTTTTACCTGCCGCGCATTTTCGTCAATCATGCGATGGCGGAAGAGCAGGCGGTGCGCAACCGTTTCAAGTTGATGGAGCGCAAGTTGTACCGCTTCGTCACGCCCATAGGCGCCTTGGCCATCGTCACCGGCTTGTGGTTGTGGTTTGCCTACGACTTCAGCGGCGGCTGGCTGCACGTCAAGACCACGCTGGTGGCCGGACTGGCCGTCTACCATTTATATTGCGGCCATCTGGTGAAGGAATTCGCCGCAGACCGCAACACGCGCAGCCATGTGTGGTATCGCTTCTTCAATGAAGTGCCGGTGCTGGTGCTGCTGGCCGTTGTGATTCTTGTTGTCGTAAAACCTTTTTAGCCACTAAGAATCGTTTTGCTTGGTATCTGATATGCCTGATTTCTTCGCCACCTGTCCGCGCGGACTGGAACAATTACTCTCCGACGAGCTGACCTCGTTCGGCGCCGCCGATGTGCGCATCAGCGCAGGCGGCGTCGCTTTCGCGGGTGACTGGCCGCTGTGCTATCGCGCCAACCTGCAAAGCCGCCTCGCTTCGCGCATCCTGTGGCGCGTCAAGGATGCCACGCCGTTCCGCAACGAGCAGGACGTGTACAAGGTCGTTTACGATCTGCCGTGGACGCGCTGGTTCGACGTGAGCCACACCATGCTGGTCAAGGTCACCGCCATCAAATGCCCGCTCAAGAGCCTTGAATTCATCACGCTCAAGATCAAGGATGCGGTGTGCGACAAATTCCGCGCCGAGAAGAACGCGCGCCCCAGCGTGGCCAAGCTTGATCCCGACATGCGCATTCACGCTTTCTTCGAGGGCGAGAAGTTCACGCTGTATCTGGATACCTCCGGCGACGCGCTGTACAAGCGCGGCGTGCGCATCCACACCAACATCGCCCCGCTGCGCGAGAACCTCGCCGCAGGCATTCTGATGATGGCGGGCTGGAAGCCCGGCATTCCGCTGCTCGATCCGATGTGCGGCAGCGGCACCTTCCTGATCGAGGCGGCGCAGATATCGCTCAATATCCAGCCCGGCATTGCGCGCAATTTTGCCTTCGAGAAGCTGAAGTATTTCGAAGCGGCCAAATGGAACGCAATGCGCGAGGCGGCCATCGCCGCGCAACTGCCGCCAAGCGAGTTGCCCATTTACGGCAGCGACCTGTACGGCGACGCGCTCAGGGCCGCGCACCAGAATCTGGAAGAGGCGGGCATACGCCAGACTGTGGACCTGAAACAGTGCAACGCGCTGGAAGCTTCGCCGCCGGAGAAGGAAGGCATCCTGATCGCGAATTTGCCTTACGGCGAACGCATGGGCGACGAGGACGAACTGGCGGAGTTGTATCCGCAACTCGGCAACGTGCTGAAAAAGCGCTTTGGTGGCTGGAACGCCTACTTGTTCACCGCCGACATGCGCATCACCAAGCTCATGCGGCTGACTCCCTCCAAACGCACACCGCTTTATAACGGTGCCATCGAATGCCGTTTGTTCGAATACAAGATCGTCTCGGGAAGCAACCGCCCGACCTGAACGTCCCACGAAACGCAATCAATTGCCAACTCAATATGCCGCTCGTCCGAATCCGGACGAGCGGTCAATGCCTTCGCTCCTTTCCTCCGAACTTTTGGGTATGCTGAAGGTCAAGTCGGTAGCGTGTGCGTGCCATTGTTAACAAGAGGTCAACGTGAAGATACAACTCAAATCCAGCGAAGTGCTGATCCTGCTCGCGGCTGCAGTGATGAGCCTGCTCGCCAACCTGCCCGATAGCGTTCTGGGCAACATCGTCGACAGAAAAATGCTGCTGATCGGCCTGACGGGCATGATCGTTGTTGCGATGTTCCGCTATTTGCAGATTTTCCTGCTGCTGGTAATCAGCATCCTGGCCATAGGTGCGAATCTGCCGGAAGAACTGGCTGCCGCACTGGGCGTCAGCCGGGTGGTGTTCCTGATCTCGCTCGGCACACTGATATCGCTCGCGCTGCTCAATCGCGTGGTCAGGTTTTTGCCCACGGACCCGGACGCTGCGTCCAGAGAAATCATGGACGAACGCGAAGCCTTGCTGGCGGCCATCGCGCGAGGGGACCAGCTTGCCCTGCAGCGCATGCTGGTGATGAATGCCGAAGTCAACTTCACCCTGAATGGCACGACTCCGTTGCACTTGGCGGCCGAAAAAGGCTATCCCGAAATGGTGCGCCTGCTGATCAGCCACGGCGCGGACTACCGCAAGAAAAATGCGCAAGGTCTGACCGCACTGGAGATCGCGCTGGCCAAGAAGAAATTTATCCAGACGACGGAAATTCTGCACAGTGCGGGCAAATCCAACTCGGCGAATTTCGGCCAGCACGAGTCGCGGCGCTTTGATTCCGAAATGTGGCACAAGCAGCACGGCCGCTAATTGCCCGTTTGCCCCGCTGCGTGTTTTTCGCACCGGCCTGTAATACCTGCTTTCCCGGCAGTGGAAAGGCCGGCGTGTAGTTGACTGGCATACTGTGTTTAAGGATACTGTGCCCAGCGTAGTCGTCATTCCCGTCAAGCAGTTCAAGTAGCGCGTCACCCAGAAACGAGTAGTACCGGCCCGATATGCAGCAGCATTCATCGCGCCGGGCATGGTCACCCCATAGTCCGGTCGAATCTGGCCTATGGGCAAAAAAAACCGTCGTTCAACAGAACCTCACAGGGAGAGAACCATGAAAACAATCAAGCAAATACTGGCTGAAAAAACCAAACCGCTGACCACCGTTGCGGCTGATGCGACCGTGCAGCGGGCGCTGGAGCTGATGCGCGAACGCGACATCGGCGCGGTTCTGGTCGTTGACGGCAACCGGCTGGAAGGCATATTCACCGAGCGCGACTGCCTGCACAAGGTTGCCTCGATTGGTGTCGATCCGCATGAAACGCTGGTGCGCGATGTGATGACCACCAGGGTGCGTTACGCGACGCTGGACATGGAAGTCTCGCAGGGACTGGCACTGATGACCGAGCGTTTCCTGCGTCATCTGCCGGTGCTGGACGAACAACAAAACATTCTCGGTATCGTCTCGATAGGCGATCTGGTGAAGGCGAAAATCTCCGACCAGGGTTTTATTATCGAGCAGTTGGAACGCTACATAACCCGCTGAGTCGGGATGGGCGGATGCGCGCGACCTTGCAGCGCATGGCGGCCAGCGTGCGCTACAGCACGGAAATATCGGGTCGCCGGCGCATAATCAAAATGAAGCAAATTTTGGCAGCGCAGTCCGATCGGGACGCCGCGTTCATCCAGCCACAACAGGAGAGTCGACATGAAACGCATACTGCTCGCAACGGTAATACTCGCGGCCAACCTGGCCACCCCCGCACTCGCCGCCGACATCGGAGTTTCGATCAGCGTCGGTCAGCCCGGTTTCTACGGACAAATTGATATCGGCGACTTCCCGCATCCGCCCGTGATCTATGCGCAGCCGATCATCATCGTGCTTGGACCGATTCACCGTCCGCCGATTTATCTGCGCGTGGCGCCGGGCCATGCCAAACATTGGAGCAAACACTGCCATACATACAATGCCTGCGGCGAGCGCGTTTATTTTGTGCAGGATCGCTGGTACGAACGCGAGTACGTGCCGCATTACCGCAAACAGCATCGCGATCGCCAGGATGGCCGCCGCAACGAACGCGGTGACGACAATCGCGGCAAAGAAAAGAAGGACCGCAAGGGCGACGGCGAAAGCCACGGCCGCAATCGCTGAAAGTAGCGGCACCTTGCATTGCGGGCTGGGCGCACTGCCCCGTCCGCTTCGCTCAAAACAGGCATTGCCCGTCCGGACGGTAAAACAACCCGACGCTCACGTACCCGGAATTCATCCATGACTAACTCGCAATGGTTCATATTCGTGGGCGGGCTGCTGCTGTTTATGGGCCTCACCGCTTCCATACTCAAACGCTCGTCCGTCACCTCCGCCATCATCTATCTGGCAGTGGGCGTGCTGGTCGGGCCTACCGTGCTCGATCTGTTTCATTTCAACCCGCTCAAGGAATCGGCGCTGCTGGAAGTGCTGACCGAAGTGGCCGTACTGATTTCCCTGTTTGCCGCCGGCGTCAAAATGCCGGCACCGTTCAGCTTTGCGCGCTGGCGCACGCCTATCCTGCTGGCGACAGTTTCCATGGCCGTTACCGTCGCGCTGGTTGCCGCCTTCGTCTACTTTGCACTGGGCCTGCCTCTGGGCGTGGGGGTGTTGCTGGGCGCAATTCTGGCGCCGACCGATCCGGTGCTGGCGACCGATGTGCAGATTCGCCATCCCGGCGACAACGACCAGTTGCGCTTCACTCTGACCTGCGAAGCCGGCATGAACGACGGCAGCGCGTTCCCTTTTGTGATGCTGGGCATGGGGATGCTGGGCCTGCATGAACTCGGCGATTTCGGAATGCGCTGGCTGTTCGTCGATGTGTTGTGGGCCACGCTGTCCGGCATCGCCATTGGCGTTCTCGCGGGTATGGCGCTGGCGCGCGTGGGCTGGAAGCTGCGCTGCAAACCGCACAGCCACGAGCTGATGGACGACTTCCTGGGCCTGGGTTTGATCGGCGTCGTCTACGGGTTGACGGTGATGGTAGAGGGCTGGGGTTTTCTCGCGGTGTTCTTTGCCGCCGTTGCGTTACGCCAGACCGAGATGAAACTGGCCAAGGCCGCGCAGGAATCAATCGACGCGCGCACCTTTCACAAATACGCGCACGCGGAAACAAGCAACCTTCCCGACCCTTCGCTGCCGCACACGGTCAGCGAGGGATCGCTGGTTTTCAAGGAGCATCTGGAAAGACTGTCGGAAGTGGTGCTGGTGCTGTTGATCGGCGGCACGCTGTTTCTGGACTCGTGGAGCTGGGCAGCGGTGGGGCTGGCCCTGTTCCTGTTTGCGGTTGCGCGTCCGGTTAGCGTCGTCGTCGGACTGCTGGGAACGCGCACCACATGGCGCATACGCGGTATGACAGGCTGGTTCGGCGTACGCGGAATCGGTTCGCTCTACTACCTGATGTATGCCATAGAGCACGGTTTGCCCGAGCCGCTAGCGCTGCAATTGATACAAATGACGCTGATCGTCGTCACCCTCTCCATCATTGTTCACGGCACCAGCGTCAAGCCGCTGATGGGCTTGTTCTGGCGGCGGGGCAAACAAAGGCCGACGCAGTAAGTTGCCTGCGGAAGCCCGGCAACTTTAGTGAGGGTGCTGTTTGCCGTAGAGCAATTGCAGCTGCAATATCTCCATCCACGCCCTGTCGGGAAAACCGTCGCGGTTGAATCTGCCGCCGCTGCACAGGGGTTGCAGCAAGTCGGCGAAGTAGGGCTCCGCATCGGGCGTGTCCCAGAGGCTGATCACATGCTCCAGTACATGCGGAAACTTCTCGTCAAGCATTTGCGGGTACTGGTTGGGGCTGCATTTCAGCGTATGCAGAACGACTTCCTTGTTCATCATGGCCATTCTCCCTTGTCGTTGAATGCTGTCGGCTAAGCTTGAGCTGCAGGAACTGTCATGTGAACAAAGAGTAGGCTTGCCCAGATACCGGAGCAATACGCTGGATTACTTATTTGATGAAAATGATTCTCAACACGGAGCGCGGCGTAGCGCAAGTGCAGTTCCGGATTGCATCCGGGCTACGCTGGTGCGCCGACGCGGGGAGATGGCGACTACTTGCCGGTCAAATATTCCTTGTCGCTGAAATTCATTACGGCTTGCGGCTGGAACACGGTGAAAGCCGTGATCATGATGCCGGTGGTGAACCCTTCCACATACGCGATGAGCGGTGCGCTGAAGAGGTAATGCATCCGGATGTCGGGCCAGGTGTAGCTGCTGAAGGCCATCAGCAACAGCGAGGTCGCCAGCGTATTCAGCACGATCACGAAGGCGCCGCACGCGAAGCCGTTCCACAGCACGAACAGAGCCAGATTTTTCGGCAAGTGCTGTTTGCTGAAGCGCAACAGCCACTCGCTGAAAAGCACGGGGATGGCCACCATCAGCAATCCGTTGAGGCCGAGCGTGACCAAACCCGTATCCGTGCGCAGCCAGGTGCTGAGCATGACCAGCGTGATGGAAACGGCGGCAATCTGCCAGCCGAACATCAGCATGAACAGCGTCGAGCCCAGCACATGGAAACTGAAGCCGGGCCGGATGCCCGCATTGAGCTGCCAGAAGACGAACGTGAACATCAGCAGTCCGACCAGCGCGTTCACCATGACGGCGTTATCCAGCAACGCGCGCCAGGGCGCATTGCGCGCGGCACGATAGAAGAAATACGCATACAGCAGGTTGGTCATCCACAACCAGTCGCTGCTGAACAATTGGGCGGGCAGATTCATGGCGGCCTCCGTACTCATACCCCGGAATCGCTCAAGCGCAACGGCGCCGCAATGCCGGGGGCGACAATGTGATCGGATATGAAATACCCTCTCGACGCCTGAGTGAATTATTGCCACGCAAATGCAAAAAGGCTCTGGGGTGAAACCCTAAAAAGGAAGTGCGTAAAAACCCATTCGGGACGGGCAATAGCCCCTATCGAAATCCGGCTTTGCACTCGCGACACGGGCGGGGCAATTTGCGGCGCCCAAATGAAAATCACCGGCACATCAAACTGCGATATACCGGTGATTTGTATGTGCGGACATTGTGTCCGCACCGTGAGGTAGCTGTCGCGCCGACTCTTCTTATTTAAGAAATGGCCAACTCCTTATGGGCAGTTACGCTCTTCTTTGGCAACTTGAGTTCAAGCACGCCGTCCACATACTTGGCGCTTGCCTTGTCCTCGATCACTTCGTCATCAAGCCTGAAGCTGCGCATGGTCTTGCCGTAGCAACGCTCACTACGCAGCATCTTGCCTTCCTCAGTTTCAAGTTCATGCTTGATTTCGGCACTGATCGTAACCAGATTGCCATCGATACTTACATGGATGTCATCCTTCTTCACGCCGGGGATATCCGCCTTCACGAAATATTCGGTGCCGACGTCGGCAATATCCATTTTGAACTTCGGTTCGACATACCCCCACTCCGGCCAACTCGGACGCAGTGCGGTAGCGGCAAACCGATCAAGCAAATTATCTATGTCCATGAGCGGGTCGAAACGTGCGACGTCGCTCAACGGGCTATAACGAGTTAGATTGCTCATGATTGCACTCCTTGCTAAGGCGGTCAGCCGACGGCAGACGACTCCGTCAGGTGTTGCACGGTGTAACTGTCTCCGGCCGCACCGCCACGTTCTGCAGTCTTTCACGATGTGACTGCAATTACCTCTTTCACATCCTTTGAGTGCATTGCCGCACCCAAAGTTCTGCCATAACACCAGCCAGCCAGGTGTTATGCGGCAGAGTGGAAGTGTTGCCGTGGCGGGTGGAATCGGGGGCAGCAAAGAGCGAGCATTGCGGACGATCACTGGCGGACAATCTTGAACACCTGCCCGGTTGCCGTGAGCATGTACAACTCCTTTTGCGCGTCCTCGCCGAAGGAAAAAACCGAACCCGCGTTGGGGATGTTCCAGTCTATCCGCTCGATCGCGCTGCCGTGGCTGTGCACGAAACTGCGCAGCCAGCCGCTGCAAAAATCGGAATACAGATAGCGGCCCTGCAACTCCGGAATCGCACTGCCACGGTAAACGCGGCCGCCCGTGACGGAACAACCGCCGCTGGCATCGTGGGCGTACTCCAGCACCGGCAACATCATGCCCTGCTTGCTGCACGGATCGCCGGGGAAACACAGCGTGCCTTCGGTAATGTTCCAGCCGTAGTTGATGCCCGCGCTTGCCGCAGTCGCTACATTCACTTCCTCGATCCGGTTCTGCCCGACATCGGCGATATAGAGCAAGCCCGTTGCTTCGTCGAAGGCATAGCGCCACGGATTGCGCAGGCCGTAGGCCCAGATCTCGCCGCGCCGTCCGGGCTGGCCCGCGAACGGGTTGAGCGGAGGAATGGCGTAGGGCTGCGCGGCGCCGGCATTGCTCACGTCGATGCGCAGCAGTTTGCCGAGCAGTGCATCGAGATTCTGTCCGTTGTTAAGCGGGTCGCCGCCGCCCCCGCCGTCGCCGGTGCCGATGTACAGAAATCCGTCCGGCCCGAAGGCGACCAGCCCTCCGTTGTGATTGGAAAAATCGCGGTGGGGAATGGTGAGGATGGGCAGCGACGATGCGGCATCGGCCTGGTTGGCGTCGCCGGCGGAAACGCTGAAGCGTTCGATGGCGATGTCACCGTTCAGGTCGATAAAATAGACGAAAAAGAAACCGTTGCTCGCGTATTGCGGATCGAATGCCATGGACAGCAGGCCGCGCTCACCGTCGGTGCGTACGCGCGTACTGATATCCAGGAACGGGGCGGCCAGTACAAGGCCGTTCTGCACGATGCGAATGCTGCCTGCACGCTCGACGATGAACAGGCGCGCGTCGCCGGCAGGCGCGGTCAGGAACAGAGGCGCAGCCAGTCCTGCAGCGACTTCCTGCAATGCGAGACGCAGCGACAATGTGACCGTGTAGTCGACGCCCGCAGTTGCGGTGGCTCCGGCGCCAACCTCGACAGACTGGCTGTCCGCATTCGGTCCGAACACGCTGGTGCCGGATAGCACGCTGCTTGCCGCGATCGTATAAGTGCCGGGTGCCAGATTGCCGACGGTTTGCGTGGCGGGAACGTTTTGAACAAAGCCATCGGGTCCACCAATCTCGACAGACGCGTCCAGGCCCGCCGGCAAACCGCTGATCGAAACGGCAATCGCGCCGGTGGCCGGCGTGCTGCTTCCATAGCCGCCGGTTCCGCCGCAGGCGCTGACCAGTGTGAGCAGCGCAAGCAACAAAAACCGTTCAGGGTGAAGTGTGCGGAATGCCATGCCATATCTCCAATAGGGTATTGCGCATTGCCATGCACAACCGGAACAGCAGTCGAACCCGGCTCTGCGCTACGGGGGGCGCTCGCGCGCGATCAGTCCCAGTGCAAGAAAGACCGGGCTTGTCGCGGCTAATATGTGGTTGCGGGGAGCCAGTATTGTTATTGCGCACGCCGGCAGCGGTGTACGTGTGCGCATTCTTGCCTTGGGGAGCAGAAAAACATATCGGCGCACAAGCGCATTCGTACTAGGTGCAACGGAAGGCAGGCCATCGGCGTTTGGCCTATGCGACGCAGCGCAAGCTGTGGATAGCGTGCGGGCACAGCGCTACAACTTCACCACCATCTTGCCGATGTTCTTGCCATGGAACAGGCCGATGAAAGCATCTACAGCATGGTCGATTCCTTCCACCACCGTCTCGCGGTGCTTCAGCATGCCCGCCAGAAAATATCCGCCTACTTCCTTTTCGAATTCGGCCTGGTGTCCCAGCCAATCCATCACCAGCAGACCCTTGATCGTGAGGCGCTTGGTCGTCACGTTGAACAGGTTGGAAGGGCCGGGCAGCGGCTTCTCGCTGTTGTAGCCGGAAATGGCGCCGCAGGCGACGATGCGGCCGTGCACGCGCAGCGCCGACAGCGCGGCTTCGAGCGCCTCGCCGCCCACGCAATCAAAATACACATCTATTCCGTCCGGCGCGGCCAGTTTCAGGTGATCAAGTATGGTGCCGGTTTTGTAATTGAACGCTGCATCGAACCCGCATTCCTCCAGCAGAAACGCGAGCTTCTCGACCGAGCCTGCAGAGCCGATGACTCTGCACCCGCGCAATTTCGCAAGCTGCCCGGCCACGCTGCCCACCGCACCGGCTGCGCCGGAAATGTAGACGACGTCGCCGGCTTTCACATCCACCAGATTCAACCCGGCCCATGCGGTCATGCCCGTCATGCCCAGCGCGCCCAGGTAGACCGAGAGTGGCTGGATTGCGCGGTCGACCGGATGCAAATCCCCGGGCGCGGCGATGAAAAATTCCCGCCAGCCCATGCGTGAAGTGACGGCATCACCCGCCTTGAATCCCCCGGCGCGCGACTCGACCACTTCACCTACTGCGCCGCCATCCAGCGGCTGGCCGATCTCGAATTGCGGAACGTACGATTTGCCCTCGTTCATGCGGCCGCGCATATACGGGTCCACCGACATGTAGAGATTGCGCACCAGTACCTGACCATCCTGCAGCGGCGGCAGTTCGTGTTCAACGAGAGCAAAGTTGGCTGGGGTGGGCAATCCCGTGGGGCGTGAAGCGAGAAGAATTTCCCGGCTTATGGTTTTTGTCATGATCGCCTCCGTGGTGGATGTTTCCGAAAAAGAGGACGCGCCAAAGCATTGAATGCGTTACTAAGACTTCAGCCGCTGCGCGATGGTTCACCGCAGGAATTGTTGTGGAGATTTGGCGTTGCGCGAAATGGAGGTCAGAACCAACAACGTCGCGGGAAGTCGAACCGGACGAACAGCTTCGTTCCCGGACAAGGAGACCAAAATGCCGTTCACCCTCACGTCGACATCTTTCTTGCACAACGGCGCCCTTTCGGCGCGCAATACATGCGACGGCAAGAACGTTTCTCCGCCGCTGAGTTGGCGCGGCGTGCCGGACAAGGCAAAAAGCCTGGTGCTGATCGTCGACGACCCGGATGCGCCCGATCCCAAGGCGCCCAGGATGACGTGGGTGCACTGGCTGCTGTACAACATTCCGCCCAATACTCACGGCTTGCACGAAGCCGTCGACACCGATGCGCTGCCGCCCGGCACGCTGCAGGGAACGAACGACTGGCACGAAACCGGCTACGGCGGGCCTTGTCCGCCAACAGGCAATCATCGTTACTATTTCAAACTGTTTGCACTCGATGTCGTATTGCCGGACCTGAAGTCGCCCACCAAGGTCGCGCTGGAAGCCGCGATGAAAGGCCATGTAATCGGCCGCACCGAACTCGTCGGCCGTTACCAGCGGCAGGAGTGATCCGCCGCGAAAGTTATCGAACCATCTCATCTGCAATCGCAACTGCGAGTCGGTTTAGCAGCGTAGCCCGGGTGCAGCGCAGCGGAATCCGGGATCCCGTTGATGGCAAGCCCGGATTGCATCCGGGCTACGCAGCTTTGGCACCTGCCCGATCAGCGCAGCATCAACCTGTTGCAGAATGCCAGCGCAAGGGCAGAAATCAGACAGAACGGCCCGCGCTCCAACCCAGCCCCTTTGAGTCCATTTAACAGAGGGGCGCATCCTTATGTCATTCGCCTGGAGTATGATGACCTTACCGATACAACACCTGCCAAATGCTGGATGGCGTACGGGACTCGTCAGTCTTGCTTTACGAAGCTGCCTGCGTCGCAGCGGAGGGATTTATGTATCTTTTGCGTACGGCTGCAATTTTCCGCAACCCCCTGCTGTTGCGGCAATTTGCTTTTCTTTACCTGGCCTCTGCTACGATACTGACCATTGCCATCGCCACCAACTTGCATCTCGATGCGCAGGATCGGATTGAGCTGGCCAAAGTGAGGGAAACGGCGCGCATCGAAATTGCGAAGAATCTGGTGACGCAGGATTTTTCGTCGGTCACCTCAGACCTGCTTCTTCTTGCCTCAACCCCTGTACTTCGCCATTACCTGGACGGCAGCAGTGCGGGGCGAACCGATGATCTGGCGCAACTGTTTCTGTCATTGGCCAGAGCCAAAGGGTGCTACGACCAGGTGCGCTATCTGGATGCGTCCGGCCGCGAGGTTATCCGCGTCAACTTCAATGCGGGCAGTCCTTCTATCATTCCGCACGATCAACTGCAGGACAAATCTCAACGGTATTTCTTCCGCGACAGCATCAGGCTGGAACGCAACGAGGTGTTCGTCTCGCCTATGGATTTGAATATCGAGCACGATCAGTTGGAGATCCCCTACAAGCCCATGATCCGTTTCGGTACACCGGTATTCGATAGCGCCGGCCGCAAGCGCGGGATTATCCTGCTCAACTACTTTGGCGAAGACTTGCTTGGCCACTTTCGCAATGCCATGCGGCTGGATGATCAGCGCAGCGGCATGCTGCTCAACCGCGATGGCTACTGGTTAAGCAGCCCAAAGCACGAAGACGAATGGGGTTTCATGCTGGGCAAGCCGGAGCGCAAATTCGGACAGGAACATGCCGCCGCATGGCGCGCGATATCGGCCGGCGATAGCGGCGCACTGCAAACGCAACAGGGGCTGTATGTTTACGCCACGGTATATCCGCTGCAGGCCGGGCAACATTCCTCTACCGGATCACCGTTGCCGCGCTCGTCCAGCCGCCGGGAACTGACGGGGGATGAATACAACTGGAAAATTGTTTCGTTCACACCCGATGAGGGAATTGCCGGTGCATTCGAAAGCAATCGGACAGGAAGAGTCATCCTGTTTGGCGTCAGCTATCTCCTTCTCGCGTTCGGCTCCCTGGCAATCGCCTATTTCAGGTTAAGCCGCATGCAGGCGCGAGCCAGATTGAAAGAAGACGAGGAACGTTTGCGCGAGATCACCCTCACCATGAGCGACGGATTGCTGGTTGCCGACCGGAACGGCAAAATCACATTTGCCAATCCCGAAGCCAGTCTCCTGTTGGGCTACAGCGAGCACGAACTTCTCGGCTCGGACATGCATGATCTGTTCCATGTTCGCGGAGACGGCTCGCCTTGCAGCAGGGACGAGTGCAACCTGCTGCGAGTGGCGCAGACCGGAACCACCTACCGCGCAGTGGAAGAGGCGTTCAAGTGCAAGAATGGACAGATATTGCCGATCTCGGTAAGTGTATCAGCGATCATCAAGGCCCGCGATGCTGCGGGGATTGTCGTCGCATTTCACGACATTACCGAACGAAAGAATTTCGAACTTGAACTGGAAAAGCGGGCGCAAACAGATGCGCTGACCGGGTTGAACAACAGGCGCCATTTCTACGAGTTGGCCGAGCAGGAAATCGTGCGCACCCGGCGTTACCGCAAGCCATTGGCCATACTCATGCTGGATGTTGATCACTTCAAGGCCATCAACGACACCTATGGACACCATTC
This sequence comes from Sideroxyarcus sp., assembly GCA_030652215.1. Lineage (GTDB taxonomy): Bacteria > Pseudomonadota > Gammaproteobacteria > Burkholderiales > Gallionellaceae > Sideroxyarcus. The sequence continues at coordinate 34,162 of JAUSBC010000119.1, read as the reverse complement.
GGGTGACATTGTCCTGCAGTTGCTGAGCGCAGTCTGCCTTCAGGCAGTGCGCGAGATCGACATCGTCGGCCGTCTCGGCGGCGAAGAGTTTTCCATCCTGATGCCGGAAGCAAACGGCGCGCAGGCGCGGGAGGCGGCAGAACGTCTGCGCGAAGCGGCTGCAGCCACGGTGGTGCAACTTGAAAATGAAGTGTCCATCTCCTTCACCGTGTCGATAGGGGTTGCGACTTTGGATGCGGCAGATGCCGGTGTGGGAGACATGCTCAAGCGCGCCGACGAGGCGTTGTATGCGGCAAAGTACTCGGGGCGCAACCGGGTGTGTATCAAGGAATGAAGCGGGGCGGGCTGTCGGGAGCTACCCGGTGCAGTCCCGAAGAAGCAATGACGTCAAAGTAATTCGGATAGAAAACTGATCGTCGGCGATTGTCACTCAAATCTCGACGCTAACGCACTGTTGCAATAAACAACTCCGGATCAACCATCGCCCCGTTAAGCACCACGCTCCAGTGCAGATGCGGGCCGGAGGCGCGGCCGGTCTTGCCGGAGAGACCGACCTGCTGGCCTTTGCCCACCATCTCGCCGGGTTGCACATCAATGCGGTCGAGGTGGCAGTACAGCGTGATCAGCCCGTTGCCGTGGTCGACGAAGACCGTCTTGCCGTTGAAGAAATAGTCGTCCACCGCCAGCACTACTCCCTGCGCGCTCGCCTTGATCGGCGTCCCGCGTTTCACCACCACGTCCAAGCCGGAATGCGGCGCGCGCGGCTCATCGTTGAAATAGCGGCGCGAACCGAAGCGCCCGCCCAGTTTGCCTTTTGCAGGAAGGATAAAAGCCAGATCGGTGTCCGGCACGGCACGCCAGTGGAGTTTGAGTTCCTTGATGGTCGCGATTTCGCGTTCCGCCCGCGCCAGGTCTGCGGGCGACAGTTCCACCTTGCTCTTGTCCTTGAGCGTGATGTACTGCGCGGGGTAATCCTTGGCCCCAACCACGAATTGCTGCAAGCCCGTTTCGCTGCCAATCTGCACGCGCAGATCGTGCGCACCCGGTGTCATATCCAGCGCCAGGCCCACCACCGCAAACCACTCATCGCGTTCGGCCGCGACCAGCACAGGTTGCTCGCCCAGCCATGCCTGTGGCGCAACGCTGCAAACCGCAGCGCTGCACAGCGGAACAAGCGCAACACCGCCGGGTACATTGGAGGATTGCGGAAGGCTTGCATGCGCAAGCAGCGGCAGCGCAAACAGGGCGATGCGGAGAAAGTGGGAAAGGGTGAAGGCAGTGAGCGGGTGCATGGTTAAGACGGTGTCAAACGGGTTGGGTGCAAAGCAGAGGCGGATATTCTAGTTCCTGTTTAGTCGAACCCCGAAAATTATTTGGACATGCCCCTGCAATGCGTAAGCTCAATTGAGCTTCAGGCACCACTGCGTGTGCAATAATGAACCGTGAGGGGAGCGGCGATAATACAACACCCTTCGCAATCCCCCCTTTTGGAGAAAGTCGATCAAATTCGACTGCAGCCTGCATGATTGAAATCTCGCTTCAACTCAAACTCGATTCTTTCCTCGTTAACAGCATGGGGAAATCGGAGGACATATCCAGCCAGAAATCCGCCAGGGCGCTGAAACTCACCTGCGAACAGATCCTCTCGGGGAGGCTGATGACTGAAAGCAAACCGACCACCGATTTCGAGTTCCTGGGCTCCGCGAGCAAGCACGAAACCCAGCTCGAATCCGACACGGATTTCGACGGCAAGCTCATTACCCATTTGAAGACGCACACGGCGATCCATCACTCCAGGGTCAATATTGCCTCCGGGCTTTCAGGCTATGTGGCAGCGGAAAAAGGAGTCAGCAGCGGGGAGATCGGACGGCTGTACATCGCCGAGCTGTCAAATCAAAACCGACTGGGCATCGAGTTGGTATTGAAACCGGAAGAGTTCGATGCCGCCTGGGAATTGATGACGCAGCAAAAAGTCCGCAGGGTTGCCGCCACCCTGGTGTGCTTCAAATTAATGCCGGGCGCGTTCGTGGATCACGCTGAAAACCTGTTTGCGGCGGGCATCCTGTCCTGCTCGCTGCAGTTCACGCCGAACGATTAGTTCAAAGCTGAGGTGCCGGGAACTATCCATGGCACGGCGCCTGAATGCTGCGCACCGATCCGTCATAAGGGGCCGAGCAGTAGCATGCCATTGCAGGTGCCGCTGCAAATATCCACCAGCATCCGCGTGTTGGCTGCCGTGCCGTCGCTCTTCCACATTTCCCTGCCGTGAAGGGCATCGGCAGCTGAGAAGTACAGCGCGCCGTTGAGTACTCTTGGCGAGTTCACCATGAGCCCGCCGGCAATACTCGTGACTGCCGCCGTGCCGGATGCGGTGCCGTCGCTTTTCCAGAGCTGATAGCCGCTGCCATCATGCCCGCTGAAATAAAGCGCGCCGTTGAAGGCGATCATGAACTCAGGGGCAACGCCGCCCGCAACGTTCGTCAGGGCCACTGTGCCGGACGCGGTGCCGTCGCTCTTCCACAACTGCCAGTTTCCGGCGCCGCCCGCGCCGAAGTACAGTGCGCCGTTGATGGCGGTGATGAGCGCCGGATCGAAGGTTCCGGCAATACTCGTGACTGCCGCCGTACCGGACGCGGTGCCGTCGCTCTTCCACAACTGATAGCTGCTGCCATCGTTTCCGTTGAAATAGACTGCGCCGTTGAATGCGGTCAAGTTGATCGGATCCAGATCCCATGTGACGCTCGTCACTGCGGCCGTGCCGGACGCGGTGCCGTCGCTTCTCCACAATTGATAGCGGCTGCCGTCGAAACCCCTGAAGTACAGCGCGCCATTGCATGCAATCAGGTTCTCAACGCTGTTCGGGCCGGGAGCACTCGTTACCGCCACCGTGCCCGAAGCCGTGCCGTCGCTTTTCCATAATCGTTTGCCGCTGCCATCTTCGCCGACGAAGTACAGCGTCCCGTTGAGCGCGGTCAGACCGGAAGGGTTTACACCGCTGCCGGCGGTCAGCGCGAATGTGCCGTCCGCCGTGCCGTCAGTCCTCCACAGTTGGGGAGTGCTGGTGTTGTTATCAAATGCGTTGAAGTAAGTTACGCCGTTGAGTGCGGCAAAATGCATGGGATAAGAACCTCCCGCAGGGTTGAGCGTTTTTACCGCCACCGTACCGCTGACTGTGCCATCGGTTTTCCATAGTTGGAAGCCTACGGTCGTGTCGCTCTGTGCCGCGAAAAACAGGGTGCCGGGAATGGCAGAACTCGTCGTGCCGCCGCCGCCACAGGCAACTAGTAGCAGGGCGACACTGATGGCGAAGATGGAAAATTCGTTAATTTTGAACAATGACTTTACGTTCCACATGATGTGTCTCCTTAGAGAAGTCAGAGTGCTCGCAATACTCGCAGAAACCCCACAATCGAAACGTCAGCTTAGCCGAACGGGTGTTGTCGCACGTTAAGCTACGTCAAAAACAGGGCGAAAATTCAAGCACCCCATTGAATCGATAGGGGACAGGAGTGGTGCCACGCCGGATTTGCCGCCCATTATTGGCACACAGTGTGAATCCCGCCGAATACAGCCGGAATCGAAGTGGGTGCCGTACTGTAAAATGCCCGTTTTACCCGAGGCAGACACAATGACGATTTCAGAAACCCAACTCATCACCATGCTCGAATTGCAGGATGGCATGAACAGCAAGGTCAACCCCGCTTGGGTAGCAGCCAACAACAACTGGCATCGCGCCATCCAGGTCGAAGGCGTCGAAGCCATAGAACACCACGGCTGGAAGTGGTGGAAGAAGCAGGAATGCGACCTCGCGCAACTGAGAATGGAACTGGTCGATATCTGGCACTTCATCCTGTCTGCATCCATACAGGCCAAATTCGGCACGATCGCGCTGTCGAGAATGGAGATGCAGGCTGAACTCAATCTTCGCCAGAAGTCGGTTCAGTTTGATAACCAATACTATGTGCTCGCCCAGCTCAGCCTGCTCGAAAAGCTCGACTTGCTGGTGGGGCTGGCAGCAGCCAAGCGCACAAACCTCGCGCTGTTCGAGTCACTGCTGCACGACTGCGGCATGGATTGGAACGACCTGTTCAAACAATACGTGGGCAAGAATGTCCTCAATGTGTTTCGCCAGGACCACGGCTACAAGGCCGGAACCTACATCAAGATATGGGACGGCCGGGAAGACAATGAGCACCTGATTGAGATGCTGGAAGTTGCCGATCTGGATTCCGCCAATGTGCGGGACGAGCTCTATGGCGCACTCAAGGCAAGATACGTGATTGTTCAGGAAGGGAAGTAAGCACAACCATGTCAAAACAAGAATCAATCGAGGAAGAAATCACGCCCGCCCTCTCCGAACAAGAAATGGACGAGCTCGACAGTTTCCTCATGTCCGATGCCACGACCAATGAAGTCATGCTGCTGGATTGCCTGGACGGATTCCTCACCGCCCTCGTCTCCGGGCCGGCCATGCCACAGCCGGAAGAATGGATTGCGCGCGTGTGGGGTCCGACGGCAAAAGACGCGCCGAGTTTTGCAAGCGCTGCCCAGGCAGAACGGATCACTGACTTGCTGATGCGTCACATGCACGCGATCGGCTGGAGCCTGCTTCAGGAGCCGGAGCTTTTCGAGCCGGTCTTCGATTTGCAAGTCTTCGAAGGCGATGAGCGCGAATACATGGACGGAGAAATGTGGGCGCACGGCTATATGACCGGCATCGACATGCAGCGGGAACGCTGGGAAGCTCTGTACGAAACAAAGCACGGTCCGGAAATACTGCGGCCGATCTATCTGCTTGGTGCACCGGACATCACCGAGGCTGAAGAAGAACTGGTAAAGACGCCGGCCCAGCGCGAAGAGTTATCAAAACAGATCCCGGCCAGTGTCGCCTTGATATACAAATTCTGGGCGCCGCAGCGCCGCGCAGCAGAAATCGCCAGTGGCAAGATTTCGGAAAATGAAATTCCGAAAATAAGCCGCAATGCACCGTGCAGTTGCGGTAGCGGAAGGAAGTACAAGAAGTGCTGCGGGGCAACTCAGGTTGAAGATTGAGAAGGCTGCGATGGAACTTGTCCGCCTCATTTGTAGGGTGCGCAGCCGCACCAGAGCAAAAAGCGAATAGGTTGGGCAAAGCGCAGCGTGCCCAACATTCGTTATGTATGCCTTTTTATTGTTGGGCACGCTGCGCTTTGCCCAACCTACCAACTGCGGAGCAAACCAGGTCTCGGATTGAGCAGGGTTCAAAGGGGCAGCAATCAAATTGGCCGGTTTCTTTTTTTCCGAATATCGAAGAATCCGGCGAGCCGGAAAAAGCTGGTAGCATGAAGCCACCCCGGAAAGACAGCATCCGGGCAAGGTCGTCATGCTAAACCCCGTCACCCACACACAACTCCGCCCGAAGATGCTCAAGTCACTGCGCGTCGCGGCGGTATTGCTCAGCCTCGCCGTGCTCTATGTTGCAGTCATCGGCATCAAGCTCGATGCCTCCGCACATGACAAGGACATCGCCGACAAGCTCACTGCAGCGCTCGGCCGCGAAATGCAGTTCGCCGGTGCCCTGCAGTTCGAAATCTCCGCTCACCCCAAATTGCGCGTGGGCGGCTTGCGCATTGCCAATGCGCGTGGCTTCAACGGCGATGAATTCGCCAGCCTGGGGGAGGCGCGGCTGGAGCTGGATCTGTGGCACTTGCTGTGGGGACATCTGCAAATCGAGGAGTTGTCGGGCAGCGACGTGCATCTGCGTTTGCAGGCGCACAAGGACGGCAGCAACAACTGGACGTTCAAGCGGCAAGCAGCCGATGCGAATCAGCCAGCCTCCACCGGCAACCATCGCCTGCTCGCACTGCTCGATATCCAGCGCGTATCGCTAAGCAAGCTGAATGTGGAATACACCGGCAGCGAAGGCAAGCGCCATTACTTCGAGCTGGAATCGCTGCTTGCGCATATTCCTTCCGGCCAGCCGATTGCACTGAGCCTGAACGGAACGGTGGAGAAGACCTTTCCCTACCGGCTGTATTTCACCGGCGGCACCTTGGCCGAACTGGTGGGCGGCGAGCAGCCCTGGCCCGTAGACCTCTCGCTGAATTTCCTGAGCTCCAAACTGACACTCAAGGGCACTGTCATCCCCGACAGCGGAAACATCCACTTCGCACTTGCCACGCAGAACCTGACCGAACTCGAACGGCTGTTGCAGACCAGCTTGCCACACGTCGGTAAGACCAGTCTCGCAGGCGATATGACCTATGCGCCGGGCATCGTCAAGCTGGCGAATCTGGATGGCAACATGGGCAACACAGCGCTCAACGGCTCGCTTGATTTCGACTATGGTGGTGCGCGCCCCAGAGTACAGGGACAACTCAGCCTGCCCACGCTGGACACGCGCCCGTTCATGACGGGACAACCCAATGTAGAGGATGCGCCCGCGCAAAGTCTGGCCGAAATCTATCGCGATCTGGCGCAGGCCAATTTCGACTTGCGTGCGCTCAACGACACGGATGTCGACCTGACCTTGCGCGTGGGCAAATGGCTGAACCTGCCCGGCGATGTGCACGATGCAATGTTGCAGTTGAAGCTTGATCGCGGTCGCTTGAGTTTGCCGATTCAGGCCGCGCTGGCCGATGTGAAACTCTCCGGCAGTGCGTACATCGACGCCAGAAAAAATCCGGCACGCTTCGAAGCCGCACTCGGTACGCATGAATCCAGCCTGGGCAACCTGGCCGGGCTGCTGCTGGGCCTGCCCGATGTCAAAGGCCATCTGGGCCGGTTCGATTTGCGCATCGCCGCACGCGGCAACCGCGGTGCAGCGTTGATGGAATCGCTTGATGTGCAACTCGACGTGGAGCGCGGCAAACTCTCGTACGGCAACAGCGCGGGCTCGCGTCCGGTGCAGCTCGCGCTGGACAAGTTTTCCATGACACTGCCCGCAGGCAAAGCGCTGCGCGGCGAAGCGCGCGGCACGCTGCTAGCCAACACCTTCAGCATGACGCTGCACGGCGCCACCCTGACCGAGCTCATGCAGCAAGCCAATGCACCCATCGAGTTGAACCTGCAGGCAGGCAGCGCCAGCGCGCAAGTGCTTGCCGTTCTGCAACCGCCTTCGGAAATTACCGGCACGACAATCAGCTTCAAGCTTGATGCGCCGCATTCCAGCGAAGTCTCCAGTTGGCTGGGGCTCAAACCCGGTGCAGATGTACCGGCCAGCGTGAAAGGCTATTTCCAACTGCGCAGGAACGGCTGGCAACTTTACGACTTGGCTCTGCAACTGGGGCACAGCATTTTGGCAGTTGAGGCGCAGCAAACCAGCGAACAAAACAAACCGCTGGTCAAACTGCAATTGAACAGCGAACTGATCGATGCGGATGAACTGCAAGCGTTGCTGCCTGAGAAGAAAGCTGCCGCGTCCACACATGCCGCGCCCGTCGCCAGTTCCCTGATCGACATTCCCATCCTGCCGCAGGGCATCAACCTGAAAGATGCCGACATCACGGTGCGCACCAAGCAAGTCAAAACAAGCTCGCCGTATGTGGTGCATGACCTGAGCTTCGACGGACGCATCCGCGACGGCATGATGAATGCCTCGCCGTTTGCGGCGCGGGTGGCATCCGCCGATTTCAAAGGTTCGATACTGCTAGACCTGCGCTCGCAGCAACCGCGCGCCGATCTGCAACTGAGCGCCGACGGACTCGATCTCGGCAAGCTGCTGCAACGGCTGGATATCGCGCACAACATCGATGCCCGTGTCGACCACGTGCAGCTGCATCTCGACTTGCACTCAAGCCAACTGGGGCAATTGCTGGCGCAGTCGGAACTGTCGGTCAATTTCAGCGGCGGCGCGCTCGACCTGCACGATGCCAACACCAAAGGCACTCTGCACATCGCACTCGACAAGGGCGAACTCAAATCCGCGCCCGGTGCCCCCGTGCACCTGAACCTGAACGGCGCGCTGGACAAGGCACCCGTCAGCATCGCCATCCAGACCGCCACAGCCGCCGACCTGCTCAACCCGAAGCTGTCGATTCCATTCCAGTTGGATGCTGCCACTTCCGGCGCAAGCATCCGCTTGTCCGGCGATGTTGAGCGGCCCTTCTCGCAACGGGATGTGGAGCTCGTGCTCGACATGCAAGGCAGCCGTTTCGACAACCTTAATACGCTGCTGCGGACCTCGCTGCCGCCGTGGGGCCCGTGGTCTGCCTCGGGCAAATTCCATATGTCGGCTGGCGGCTATGAGGTATCCGCACTGCAATTGAAAGTCGGCAGCAGCCTGCTCGACGGGCACGGCAAGCTGGATACCACAGTCACGCCCCCCAGGCTGAACATAGGCCTCGCGGCCCCCACCATACAAATCGACGACTTCCGCTTCGGTGCATGGTCGCCGGAAAAATCCGCGCCTGCGGCAGAGCAGAGCAGCAAGCCCGGCGCACAGGCGCAGCAACTCCTGAGTCGCCAAGTGATGCGACGACAGAATGCCTATCTGGCGGTGCGGGTGGAGCAGGTGCTTTCCGGAAACGATGCGCTGGGTAACGGCAAGCTGGAAGCCAGACTGGAAAACGGGCGCGCCGAAATCGGCCCGGTAGTGGTCGACACGCCCGGCGGCTCGGCCAGTTTCCGCCTCGACTACGAACCCACCGATACGGACGTGGCTTTCAAGCTGCGCGCCGAAGCCAGGCATTTCGACTACGGCATCCTGGCGCGCCGCATCGACAGGCAAAGCGAGATGCGCGGCTTCTTCGACATGGACGTCGACGTCAGCGCGCGCGCCAAACAGCTTTCCGAACTCATGCGCTACGGCAAAGGCCACATCGATTTTGCCGTGTGGCCCGAGAACATGAAATCCGGCCTGCTCGACGTGTGGGCGGTGAATGTGTTGATGGCGCTGTTGCCCGCCGTGGATGCAACGCACGAGTCCAAAGTGAACTGCGCCATCGGACAATTCACCCTGCAGGACGGCAAGCTGTCGCACAAGCGCATCCTCGTCGACACCACCCGCATGCGCGTGTTCGGCAGGGGGAATGCCGACTTTAAAACCGAGCAGCTGCGGTTCCGCATGAAACCCCGCTCCAAGACGCCGCAGTTCCTGAGCTTCGCCATCCCCGTGCAGGTGAGCGGCAGCTTCGATGATTTCAGCGTCGGTGTGAAAGCGGGCGATGTGCTGGAAGTGGCCGGCGACATGCTCACCTCAGTTATTTGGGTACCGCTGCAAACGATGATCGGGAAAACCAAACCCGAAGACGGCAGCGATGTGTGCAAGTTCAAATAACCCGGTAGGTTGGGCAAAGCGTAGCGTGCCCAACGTTGATATTGACGTTTTGGATTGTTGGGCACGCTACGCTTTGCCCAACCTACGGGCTGAACAGACCGCCCGTTGTAGGATGGGTCGAGCGTAGCGATACCCATCATATTCTCGCCAACACTGTTGGGTATCGCTGCGCTCAACCCAACCTACGACACACCAATCACGCCGTCCGATACAACTTGCTCTTCACCAGCTCCACATGGCTCTTGGCATTGAACACATCCTGCACGTAAGCGCCGTACATCAGCGGTAGCTTGATGGCCAGCAGGCCTTTTTCCACTTCGTGCAATTGGCGCTTCAGGTCGTTGCGCAAGTCCTCGCTCTGCACGTCGCAATTGCGTTCGATGAATTCCAGCTTCTTGTACCAGGGCGTGACTTTTCTTCTCACGTAGATGCGATAGAGCGAAGGGAAGAAGTGCGCGATGGGCCATACCACGGTGACGATGGGAATGAGCACCACCAGCATATTTCCGAGCAGCCCAGCGACCACCAGCGGGAAATATTTGCCCAACAGTGGCCTGCCCGATTTGTAGAACTCCTCCGCGACCGGGTTGGGCTTGAAGGTTTCCGTGCTGCGGAAATTGGGGAACTCGTCCTTGGCCCGGGTCAGGTTGGCGGGCGCATACACCTTGTCCAGCGCCTCGGCCAGTATCATCACCAAGGTGCGGTCGAGGTTGGCCTTGGCCAGCACGCTTGACGTCGTGGAGAGATAACGTACGTCGGCAGCGGGTATCGCTTGCGCAGGAACCATGGCGGAGGCGGGCAGTTTTTGCACCGACAGGTAAGACAGCTTCTTGGCAACCGCATCCAGGTCATCGAGCTGCAGGAAGTCGATCTTGCCGCTCAACAGGGCCGGATAGATGCCTTTGGATGAATTCCTTTCCGAGGGGAAACCGAACGTGATGTAGACATCCCAATCACCCTTGTCCGTGATTTGATCCGGCCAGGTGTTGATCAGTTTGGTGTTCTCCGGCGTGATGCCCGCCATGTCGAAGAAGTTCTGGATGATGTAATTGTTGGAGTACGGTGAAACTTTCGCCGCAGCCGAGGTGAAGGCGGGTATTTCGTTTCCTTCCGGCGCGGCGCGGAAAATGATTTTCTTGCCGCGCAGGTCTTTAAGCTTCTTGATCCTGGCCTTGCCCGTCTTCTCGAAGAATACCAGCGGACTGTAGCTGATCACGCCCAGCGAACTGAAGCGCTCGTACAGGTCTTCATCAAATTCCGCCCCGGAATTCCGGGCAACGACCCAATCCACCTCCGGATCTTCCACCAGAAACTCCAGTGTGGATTTTTCTTCCTTCTTGTTGGACTGTGTCTTGATCTTGAGCCGCACGCCCTGCGCCGCGAGTTGGTTCTTTATTTTTGCCAGGGGGCCCTTTTCATTCTTGAGATTGCCATTGGCATCCACCTGGTCCGAATTCACCCCCACCACCAGCGTGGTTCCCGGGTAGAACTTGAAAACCGAGCCGATGACGACCAGCACGATCAATATCAAAAGCCAGGAGTGCCACTTCTTTTCTGTTATCCACGCCAGTGCTTCCCTTAAGAGCGCCATCATTCATACCTCCATCAAACCGAAAATGCCGGGCAAGCGTCGCCTTGCCATCCCGAATGGATATTAAATGAAAAAGGCCTGTGGCGTTTGCCGGCAACCCGCTGTTCTGACCGGCGTGCTTCCGCCGCATTGGCATAGCATGCCGCACATGGCGAACCTCCCCCATGCGATGTAAAAAAAGTCATTCCCTGATTATTCACGCAGCGCACTTGTATTCGCTGGCGCTAATACCCATGCAAGCTGTATGCAAAACTTGCGAACGATTCCTAGCGGCCCATTGCGGAAAACCCTTGTCCCTGAATGTTGGCAATAAGAACTATTGCGATGCGGACACCTCTAACCTATGTAAGAAGTTCGGTGTCACACAGCCCGCTGACAGATACCGTCAGCATCCGGGCCCCACTGAAATGCTCCGTCGGAGCAGTGAAAACGCACAGGTAACAGAAATTGGCATGAATACGATCTATCTTAAAACCCCTGCGGCAGAACGCGAGGAGAGCAAGCTTTCGGTTGATCTAAAACGCGTGCTGTCTCTTCTGGACGGACGATCCGGATCCGATGACTTGGCCAAGCGCGCAGCGCCCAGTCTGCGCCAAAGGTGGGGTGAGCTTATTAACGAATTGGTGAAGGGGGGGTACATTGTTTCCAACCCTCGAGCCTCTATCGAACCGAAGAACAAGTCGGTGCCCAAGTCGCGAGCCGCTGAATCCGCGAGCGATTCGGCCAACCACAAATTGCGTGCAGCTGAGCAGGTGGTCACCACACTGGAAACCGCAGCAGCAGCGGACAAAGCAAAATCGCATATCGAGGCTGATCGGGTGATAGCCGCACTGGAAAATGCGGCGGCAGCGGACAAGGCAAAATCGGACCTCGCGGCAAAGGCCAAAGCTGATACGCAACAAAAGGTGGAAAGTGCCGCACGCGCCGCTGAATTGAAGACTCAATTTACGGCCGCCAAGGAGAAAGCTGCGGCTGAGATTAAACAGTCAGAGCAGGAAGCGGCGCGCGCTCGTGCCGAAATGCAGGCTGCCGCCGCCGCCAAGGAAAAGCTGGATACAGAAGCAAAGTCCAGGGCTGTGGCCAAAAAGATGGAGCAGGATAATGCGCGTACCTATGCTGAATTCGAGATGGCCATCCGTGCTGCCAAAACCCAGTCTGACTTCGTAGAAAAATCCAAATCCGAGCTGAAATCAAAAAGCGGAATGAGCGAGCAAGAAGCCCTTCATGTGCGCACATTGGAAATCGAGAATGAAGCTCTGCAGAGGCTGCTGGTGGAAGCGTATGTGGAAATTGCGGCTCTGAAGGGCACTTTGGGGACAAAGCCATAACTCCGGTTTGAAGGTGATCGGAGCGATGTGTCCCATGTCATTCTTCCGGCCAGGTCTTCGCTGATCCCATCGATTGTCTTCAGTCTTGAGGCGATTCACGGATTTATCGGCCGTTGAGGAACGTACCCAATAAGTCTGTCCTGCGCCTGTCGAAGCGGCCTCCGGCTGTGCCGGAGGCCGCTTCACTAATTCAGTACCTTGGCGGCCAGCCCGGCGTACTTGCGCAACGTTTTGTGAGGTGCCGCTTCCGAGAGTTCGCGCATCCGCAAGTTGTATTTTGCGTTACCGCTCTTCTGGATCACTTTGCACAGATAAGCCAGTCCATCCGCCAGCTTGCCATCGGTCGTTTCAAAGGATGTATTGATCCGCGCCATCATGGCATCCACCACTTCGCTGTCGGCGGTGTCTTTGGCCAGCCAGTGCTCGGCGGTATGGCGCAATTGCAGCCCATCGCCGCGTTCGAGCAAGCTCATGGTCATTGCCCTCTCATGGCTTGCATTGCCGTCCGCAAGGGCGGCCCTTTCCAGCCATCCCAGACTGTCGGCCAGGCGCTCGTCGGCGGGGTCGAGCGGGGCGTTGTCGCGTTTCATGATTGCGTCGTACTCTTCGTTCGAGAGAGATTTTCTGCCGACCAGATAATCCCCGACTTCACGCAGCTGCATGGCGTTGCCACGTGCGATCAGCTCGGTAATCGTGTAGAAACGACCATCGTAGCTGGTCAGCATCAGGCCGTTATCGGTAACCGCGTTATCCAACTGCCAGTCCGTCGCGCCTTCTTCAGCATAGAACTGGATCTGCCCCACGCCTTTGTACGTAAGCTTGAGGGCGGTCAGCCAGACATACGGCATGAGCCGGTTGCTCGCCGAAACGGTGCCGATGTCAATCTCGTCCGGCAAACCCAGCGACGTATAGACTTCCTCCAGCGCTGCATCCTTCTGCAACTTTCTGAACCCTTGGGCCAGTTGGTTCTGGCCGACTGTGCGGGGCTGGGTCAAACCGGCGCGGATCAGGGAAAGATCCAACCCCCCGCCCTTGAATGCGTCGGCAGACGCCTCAGTCAGCCCCGACTTTGCTTTTGCAATGTGGCCTCTCGTGCGCGAAGCGATGTCCGTGTTAAGACAAGTTTCCAGCACCTCCGCATAACGCAGTTGTTTGGTACTGCCTACCGCCTTGGACAGCCAGGCCAATGTATCCGGGTCCATTTGGCGTTTTCCAGAACATGCCTGCCACACAACTTCTGCCAATATGTCCGTCAATTGGGGCTTCTGAGCGGAGAACCAGATGACGGATTTTCCGCCCAATTTGAGGGAGTCATCTGAATTGCCAAGCAGCAGCATGGCGATGGAATGGTCGCGGGCAGCGAGCTTGTCCGCCGCAGCCGTCGCCGGCAACGCCAGTGAAATCAACAAGCCGGCAAGCATTAACAATCCGAATCTGAAACTCATTTGCAGTATTCCTTCCTTGATGGATGCATCAATCATTTGGCTGAGCTGATTTGCCGCATCATGCCGACATATACGAGCGCAGCCCTCGCGAGAACAAATGCATGCATTCAAGGAAAACACGACTTGCCGGAACGGCAGAAGCGCGCGCAGGAAGGCTGCAGTCATGTAATTCGCCTGAGAAGCGATCCACTGTTCCGAGAATCTTCCCGATTGCGGGAGCCCTCTCTATGCGCCAGCCTCCTGACCGATTATCCGCCCGATCCCGACCGTGCGTTGCGGTCGGGTATTTTGTCGGCGGATGCGCGTGTGGAGCGGACTCTAGGGAAGGCGGTGGAGGGTGTCAAGATTGGGGCGCGAAAATTCATCAGTGAAAGTTATGCCGCGCACATCGAATGCTGCGGATGCACAACGCAAAGCAAATGCTCTGGAAACCATGTTCTCCCGGCTCACCGGCATTCCGCGAATCTGGCGAGGTCCGGGCGTTTTGGCATAACATGCCGCGCACAACGATCCTCCACATGAAATGAAGATACTCATTCCCTACTATTCCCGAAGCGGGCATACCGAGCGTTTGGCCCTGCGGCTGGGCGCCGAGTTGGGCGCGCGCGGCCACGAAATCGTTCTGGAAAAGATCGAGGCCGTGCGCGAGCGCAACAAATGGTTGCTGGTGCCGCCGTTGTTGCCCCTGCTGCCCTGGCTGCCGCTCTACCTGCTGCATGCGCCGTTCAGGCGGCGCTGGCTGAGCCGCTACCGCCAGCAGGAGCAGGACATCAAGCCTCTAACCCATCCCGACGTATCCGGCTTCGACCTTATCCTGCTGGGCGGGCCCAAGTGGTTGTATATCGCCTATCCCGTGGCGCGGTACCTGAACACCGTCAGCGGGCTGGATGGCAGAAAGATCGGCGCGTTCGCCACCTTCTGCGGACCGCCGCTGAAAGTATTCGAACTGGAAATGCTGTTTAGCCCCCTGCAGGATTGCATTCGCGCCAAGGGAGCGGAGCTGTTCGCCACCCTCGCCATCTCCAGCAGCCACCACCCATTTTTCTGGTTCGGCGAGTTGGAAGCCCTGTTCCGCTGGATCAGCAAGCTCGCGTTCAAGCGCCCGTTGAGCGAGTTCGCACTGGACAGCGAGTGGGGGCAGGGTGAGGTGCGGCGGTTTTGCGAAAGTGTCGAGGGTGTTGCTGTTGAGGCATGCGGAGAAGTTTGGGCGCGGGATTAAATGGCGATGCTGTGCCATTGATTTCATGCAAACAGATATCAAGTTACACAATCTCAGCCAGTATTAACTTGCGCACCGTTAAGTGCAACGTTGGATAGCGTACGGTTCTGCCGCGACTGGAAGCATATGTTGAAGAGTCATGGCGTTCCAATATTGTTGCGTCATGCATTGTGGAATTCAACCATCAGCATCTATACAAGGAAAACACATCATGACACATACAAACCCAGCGGAGCAGATGTACAAAACAAGAATGAGTGCAGGACAAATGAGCAATCCGGCAGGCAGCGTGATCAGCGAACAGCGCCATACACGCAGCGAGATCATCTCTCGCGCAGAAGAAGTCCTGGCAAAGGAATTGGGCGGGGACTTGGCCACTTACGCAGAGCTGGAAGAAAAGGCAAAGCGCGGCACGGCGGGAGAAGACACAATCTGGGGATACGTCAACAAAGCCGGCGACAGCGTCGATTTCACTGAAGAAATTAAATTGAAGGCGGCAATAGCCGTCCTCAATTTGAATGGCCACCTCTTTGAAGCTACTCCGGTTAACTGAATCTACCGGGCTTCAACACCCGGCAGGAGAAGAGATGCGGGACATGTGAAGTTGGGGGCGGAGCACAATTCAGTTAAGAACGAAATGGGCTCCGCACCCATCGCATCTCCGCGATCCTGAGTCGGGATCAGGCGGCAGGTGTTGCCGAGAGTTCCGGTACCGCGTCTGAATCCACTTTGACGCGGCGCGGAACGCAATGCTTGTCGAGCAGACGTTCGATACGGAAGAATACTTCTTCGCGCGAGAATGGCTTTTTCATGAAGTCGTCGGCGCCGATTCGCGAACCGTAAAACTGTTCCATTGCCTGCTCGTTACCGCTCATCATGATGACCGGAATGTCACGGGTCAACGGATCGCGTCGGATGTTGCGGAGTGCAGTGAAACCGCTCATGCCGGGCAGCATGATGTCGAGAAAGATAAGTGCCGGAGGATTTTCGCGGATGATATTCAGGCCGGTTTCGGCATCAAACGCTTCAAGGGTTTCATAGCCGACGGAGCGCAGGTATTTCTTGATTGCCATGACGACAGTTTTCGAGTCGTCAATGATGAGCACGAGCGTTCCATCCCGTGCATTGATCCGAGGCTTGCTGCGGCGTTCCGGTTCCCAGGATCGAGGCTCATCAGAAGACTCCTCCGGTTCGCTTCTGAATAGCGCCTTGATTTGATCAAATAGTCCCACGAATTCCCCTTAATGACTGTCAGATACTATGTATGGAATTGCCTGAACCGAGTTTATGCATCCGCTTCGATCATTTTATGATGTGTTTCGCATTTATCAAAAGAAATCGACTCCGGTAGCCTTGGCTCAAGGCAGCAAGGAATATTTCGCCCCCCCAAAATACCGCGCGCGCAATCTAACAGCATTGACTCAATTAGGAAATATGCCAAAAGGTATAGACCTTTGCCTAGGCCGTGGCGGGTTGTCTGGGTTTGCGCAATATGAAAATGTCGCGCAGGGCAGTAAATACGGGCGTTTTCGGGAAAAGTGGCTTGGAATGGTTAGTGGCAGCGATTACGTGCGGATAATCACGCGATGTTCAGAGCATTGGCGTTTAGCCAATGAGAGTCGAGCAGAAAAGGCTGATGGATTTGGTTTCTGAGAATATTGCGAACCCGCCCCCTTTAGTTCAACTATTCAGCCATCGCGTCAAACTGCAGACAACGGCCACAGGGAAGACGGCGATTTGTCCATGACGCGGGTGTCGCCCGGGACTTGAGACGCCTTTACCACGACGAACTTGCGTTTGCGCCTGTCCGCCGGCGCGATGGCACCGGCCAGAACGGTCTCCAGTGTCACGGTGCGCAAGTAGTCGTGCAGGTAGTCGTCGAGGCCACTCCAGAGTTCCGTGGTGATAACGCGTTCATCCCCAGCGTGTTTGGCCGTCGCTCGACGCACTTTTTGACCTGGGCCCTTAGTGTCGACGGCGCCAATGATGTCCGCAACCGAGACCACGGCCAAGCGACGGCTCAACCGGTAGCCGCCACCGGGACCACGTACGCTGGTGAGGAACCCGCCATGGACCAGCCTGCGGAACAATTGCTCAAGATACGACTGCGACACGTCCTGACGCGCGCAGATGTCGGCCAACCGGACCGGCTGACTGACGCCGTGGATGGCAACGTCCAGAATGGCGCTAATTGCGATGCGGGCCTTGGTGTCGATCTTCATTTGTTTGTCCCCTTCGCGTCGTCGCGCATCACTTCGAGGGATTGATAGCGGTTCTCATCCATGTTTGTTCTCCAAAGCAGTTCAATTGTGCGTTCAGCCACCGGGCGGAACGATCCAGACGGAGAGGCATTGTTCTTATCCGTTCGCCGGCGGTCTGTTCGCTGGAACACATTTGCGCATCACTCCGGTACCGCTGTGAAACCCCGGCCTACGCCAACTCGTCTGCCAGGTCGTGATTTGCGTCGCGATGGCGCGTCTCGTCCCCACGTATCGCGATGATGACCTCACGCAACCTGGCTTCGGGATCGAGGTGCCAGTATTCAATGGCGATTCGGGGCGCCGGGACATTTGCATAAGTCCCGTTGTCCACACCGGCCAGATACTCCGTGTAGCTGCATATGGCCTCTTCCTCGAAATAGCCGATGACGCGATGTGCCGCACCCGGGAAGAAGAGATAAAACAAAAAATACAGGTTGTAGAAAACACCTTGGGTGAGCAATACAAGCAGGCGCTCCCACCGCGATGGCTGAACGATCTCCATGAAAGTCATCAGGTGCATGCGCTCGTTTTCCGCCTCATCCAGCAGAATGCGAATCCGGCCGTGGTCGCCTTCCATGCGGCGCAGAGAGCGCAAATGCTGGAGCGCTCCGCCAACCATGCCTGGCAGCGCGGCGACTGTTTCCAGCACCACCGCACGATGGTCGTAGCGACGAGCGAAAAACATGTCGGCAAAGAACCGAAGAAGCCGGACGAACGCAAAGGCCGCCCGATCCGAACGATCTCGCGGGACGTAGTGGTTGCTGAGTGGCGGCATATCGGACATGCACGCAAGGTAGCCCTGGTAGTCGCTTGAGTCGGTTCGATAGCGCACTGTGGAATGCACCTTGGCGCTGCGCCAATTGGGATGTTGTGGGGCGGAAAAGACTGAAGAATTGAGTTGCTGAGAATATTCCGAACCAGCCCCTTTAGCCTTGCTTGGCCCACGCCCGGATCGCTTCTACTTCCTTCAGTGGCAGCTTGAGCGATTCCAGAAATTTCTTGTGGGCATCGGGTGCGCTGGCTTCAAAAGCAGCATGCCAGCGCTTCATGTCGTCGTCCGATAAACCAGCCGCCCGCATCAACGCCACCCAGGCATCCTTGTTTTTCACCTTGCCCGGCTCACCCAAAGTCGCCTGTGCCAGCAGCCGGGCTAGCAGGATCTGCTGCTCCTTCAAGTTGCGCATCTCGCTGTTGAGGTCGAACAGCCGCTGCTCCAGTAGCTGAACCGAAACGCTGGACTGGTTCTTCAAGATATCCTTGATCGTACTAACCGGAACGCCGGCATCGCGGAACGCGCGGATGGTCTGCACCAGCTGCACTTCCTTCTCGCCATACAAACGGTACCCGCTCGCGCTGCGCCGCGCG
Source organism: Sideroxyarcus sp. (assembly GCA_030652215.1). Classification (GTDB taxonomy): domain Bacteria; phylum Pseudomonadota; class Gammaproteobacteria; order Burkholderiales; family Gallionellaceae; genus Sideroxyarcus. Next base: position 15,697 of record JAUSBC010000119.1, on the reverse strand, counting down.
GGCACCAACAGGCCTTCCGTCTCGTAATACAGAAGACCTGCACGGGTGATGCCCGCAAGCGCGGCGAGCTGCCTGATCGTCAACAAATTCATGGCAATGGCGAAATATCCGGCGCCACGAACGTCGTGCGTGCGGCCGGCGAATTGAGAAGGTCGCCAGTATAGTACCGACCAAGCAACCCCAGCGCATCACCAACCAGTGCCGGATTCTCCGCCAGGAAAACGTCGAACGGTTTGGCGCAATCCGCCCCGCCGCCATGCGCCATGATCAACATCAACGCCTCGGACAGCGTGCGGTTGTATTTTCCCGGCACGCCAAGATGTTTGGCGAAACGGTCAATGCCGTCACAGGTAAGGTCTATTGCCTGCCGCAGCGGATAACGCTGCAAATGAATCCAGCCGATGCGCAGATGCCCCAGATGGTTGAACGCAGAGGGCGGGGCAGAGCAGTCGTTGAAAGCAGAAAGGAAACCATCATCAGTCGAAAGATCGCACGTTGTCATCATTACTCCTCGTTGAAAAATACGAGCGTAAAGGTGACAGTCGTAGACAGGTCAACAGGTTTGTTGAAATGGAGAAGAGGTAATGCGGGCTCACAAATGATTCCCCAGGCCCTTCCCCCTTGCAGGGGGAAGGTTAGGATGGGGGTAGAGTTCTGGATCAGCACAGTGCCTACCCCCACCCTAGCCCTCCTCCTGCAAGGGGGAGGGAATAGTGCTCCGTGTTTAGGACACAGTACAGACTAATTATTGCCCCGGCTTAAATTCATCCGGCTCGAAGTTACAAGTGATGAAGTAGTCCTCCACCGTTTCGGCCCTGCGGATCAGTTCCACCGTGCCGTCGGTGCGCAGCAGCAGTTCTTTGGGGCGCAGGCGGCCGTTGTACTGGAAACCCATGGCATGGCCGTGGGCGCCGGTGTCATGGATCACCAGGATGTCGCCGTCATCGATAGTCGGCAGCTCGCGCTGCACCGCGAACTTGTCGTTGTTCTCGCACAGCGAGCCGACCACATCGTAGGTCTCGCTCTTCGGCAGATGCTCTTTGCCGAGCACATCGATGTGGTGGTAGGCGTCATAGAGAGCAGGGCGCATCAGGGCCGACATGCAGGCATCCACGCCCACGTAGTTGCGGTAGGTCTGCTTGGCGTTGATCGCCGTCGTCACCAGACAACCGTGCGGGCCGGTGATGTAACGGCCGCTCTCCATCAGCATCTTGGGTGCAAAACCGTGGGCGCTGCGGAAGGCGTCGAAGAGCGCGGTGATCTCCTTGGCCATCGCGGCAAGATCAAGCGGGGAATGTTCCGGATGGTAGGGGATGCCGAGACCGCCGCCGATGTTCACGAATTCGAGCTCGATACCCAGCGCCTTCTTCAGCTCTAGGGTGAGTTCGAGCAGCACGCGTGCCGTTTCGACGATGTAGGTGTAATCCCGCTCGTTCGAGGCGACCATGGTGTGCAGGCCGAAACGCTTGGCGCCGCGCTCGCCCGCGATGCGGTAGGCATCCACCAGTTGGTCGTGGGCCACGCCGTACTTGGCCTCCACCGGGTTGCCGATAATGATGTTGCCGGTACGGCGCGGGCCAGGGTTGTAACGGAAGCAGATCAGCTCGGGAAAATTCGGCACCTTGGCGATCAGGCTGATGTCGTCGAGATTGAGGATGCAACCGCCGTCGGCCTCGGCGAAGGCATACTCTTCCGTGCTCGTATTGTTTGACGTGAACATGATGTCCTCACCGCGCGCACCCACCTGGCGCGACAGGATCAATTCGGCGATGGACGAACAATCGAAGCCGAAACCGAGGTCGGAGAGCACCTCCAGAATGTGGCGATTGGGCAGCGCCTTCACCGCATAGTACTCACGGAAACCGGGAATGCCCGCAAAAGCCTGATTCAGCGCCGTACCCGTGGCGCGGATACCAGCTTCGTCATAGATGTGAAAAGGCGTGCCGTAATGGACGGCAAGCTGCGGCAGGATCGGAAACAGACGATCCTTGTAGGACTGGGACATCGGCATGGAGGTTTATTCCTTGGGGATAAAATCTAAATCAAATTTTTGGTCAGCATCACAACAGTTTAAAAAAAAACATAAATCGAAAATAAATCCGAAACGCATCCTATAGCTGCCTACAAAAACAAAGATGCCGAAACACCAAACCGCTCAGCCAATGCCTTCGCCTGACGAGCATTGAAGTCGCGCCTACCGGAGAGCAACTCGGAAACCACACCCTGACTACCCAATTCCGGCAGATCAGCCTGACGCAAGCTATCGCGCTGCATCAGATAACGCAGCGCATCCGCACCGGTTGCAGCGGACGGCATCTTATCTTTGGCTTCGTATTCGGCAACCAGATCGCCGAGGTAATCAACCAGACGCGCGAGCGGATGTTTCTCATCTGCGCCGCCCGCATCAATCGCCGCGTCCAGCGCCTCGACCAACTGCGCATACTCTTTTGCATTGCGCGCAGGCTGCAACAGCGGCGCGACATAGCTCCAATGCTCGATTGCTGTTTTAACTCGTGCGTTCATTTCCAACCTCCCTGGTCGTATTCTTTATGCGTCAATACCGCCCTGATAAACATCCGCCCCGTGTTGAAATGGATTGCGGCAATCAGGCGCAGCTTGTTCCCGCCAATGTCGAACACGAATACATCACCCACCTTGTCAGTGCTGGGGAACAGTTTTCTCAACGCTGAGAAATTGCGCCACTCGGCCTTCTTGCACAGGCGATACCACTGATCCAAAGCACTCGCACATTGCGGGTGCTCTTGCTGCGCAGTCACTATGCGGCGGTGAGTGATGATGTGCATGGGAAGAATTATATCTCAATTAGAGATATTTGGTGCATTGGTGTTACGGGCAGAGGAAAGCGGCCGGGATACGCGTCTGTGATCACTCCATCTCGAAAAGGTTGACGGATTTAGTTGTTGAAACCCCCGCCCCCTTTGGCGATGTCCCTTTGCTTTGCTATCCTTCGTGCACCAGCCGACGTTGGCGGTCGATTATTTTTATTGAGTTCGGGAGAGTGTATGCGTGTTGGCTTGTTGTTGTTGGGTCTGATGTTGTCTGCTTGTGGGGGAGGGAGTGGTGGTTCACAGGTAAGTGGCAACCCGGTTATGGATTTCAGTGTGAGCACAACCCCCGCCAACGCCACGTTGAGTACGCGTTTTATGGAGCATACCAAAGTGATGGTGGGTTTTTCGGGGGGCGGCAGTGCGGGCGACCAGGCCCCTTTCGACATGCAGTACCAATATCTGAATTCGGGCAACTTCAGTAGCTATGATCACGCAGGGTGCTTGGATGGCACGGTGCCCATAACCAATACCTCATGCCCCTGGTGGGGCGCCTGGCAGGAAAATAGCTCAACACGTGGTTTGTTCGCGACGCGCTTTATCAACACGGCCAAGGCACGCACCTGGAACTCCGTGTCCCGTCCACAGATTCCGTTCTTCACCTATTACATGGTGTTGCCCGCTTCCGGGCTGAGTGAAGGGCCATCTCTTACCGGAGAAACGGCTGCGCTGGACGACCAGTCGTTCTTGACCACCTACTTCAATGACTGGCGTTTCCTGCTGCAGAAGATCGGCAACGAACAAGCCATGCTGCACATCGAGCCCGACCTGTTCGGGTACCTGAAAGCCAGAGCCGCTCAACCCGGCGACATTCCCGCCAAAGTGACGCAGAGCAACCCAGACTGCGGAGGTTACGCCAACGATGCCACCGGTTTTACCAAGTGCATGATCCACATGGTGCGCATCTATGCGCCCAACGCCAAAGTGGGCTTGCATGTATCACCCTGGAACCATACCAGTGCGGGGGATGCTGCATCGTGGGCCAGCTTCATGCTCGCCCTGGGTGCGGATCAGGGCGACTTTCTGGTGACAGACCCCAGCGACCGCGACGCCGATTGGTACCGCTTGGTGCAAGGGCAGTCAGGGCATGACTGGGATGTCGCCAAGATGACCTCCTTCTTGCAGTGGACGAAGGATGTTTCGACGACAGTGGGCAAGCCATTCTTCCTCTGGCAACTGCCGCTGGGAAATTCCTACCAGAACAACACCTACCAACACTACAAAGACCAACGTGTGGAACTGCTTTTTGCCAACATCGCAGAAGTGCGTGACGCCCATGTGGTGGGCATGCTGTATGGCAGCGGCGAAACTGCGCAAACCCATGTGGAGTCGGATGGCGGACTGCTGATTGGAAAGACCAAGCAGCACTACATCAGCCGAGGCGGCGACTAGTTCACAAAGGGGGCAGCATGAACGGACCCCTTTGATTCGTTCACTTGCTATCGACGCCGGAATGCCTGCGTGCTCGCTCGTATAGAAAATTCGCTACGCCAACACCCAGGCACAACAGACCGAAAGCGCCGAGCGCAAGACTGCCAAGCCACAGCTCGATGAACACATTGACCTTGGCATTGGCTGGGTCGCTGACGTCGTAATACACCTCCACCGACTGACCCTTGGCGAAGTCACCCGCGCCAGATGTGGTGAAGCGGCGAATTTCACCGGAAGCAGTGACGAATTCAACCACGGGATAGTCTGAGCTGCCGCCCTTCGAAGATCGCCGCTCGAAATCCACCACGGTACCCGGAACCTTCACTGCGGTGGAAATCAACTCCCGCGTGTCCGCGTACATGTAGGCGGACCCGGCCAGCAATGCGGCCCCAAGGGCCAGTGACACGATAACGGCTGTCTTGTTGCTACTCATGGCTGGCTCCCCGGGTACATGCCGCAGAAACTATGGCATCACAATAATTTTAAAAAAAAGCATAAATCAAAAGCAAATCCGTTGGCCCAGACACACAGGCGTGTCACCAGCGTCGGCAATTCAAAAGCACTTTCAACCAGCCGACAAAATCTCCATGCGGTAGGCCGCCTTGGCACCGGACGGCACCTCGTCAATGGGGGTGAAGCGGTACTTCTCTGCGGTGGCGCAACGCACGGCATCGGTGACGAGGATTTCGCCGGCGCTGGCGATGTCTTCGCCGAGCTTGGAAGCGGCATTCACTTCAGCACCAAAGACGTCGCGGTCGCCGATGCGCAACATGCGACCGAAGCCCAGACCGACACCCAGGCGGATTTGTTCGGCGGGTTCGTGCGTGACGCTGTAATCGGCACAGATATGCTGCATTTCCAGTGCGCACTCAACTGCTTTGGCGACATTGCGGAAAATCACCAGCATGCTGTCGCCCTCCATCTTGAGCAAAATCCCGTCATGCCGGTCGATCGAAGGAGTCAGGATGCGTTGCGATTCGTAGATGATCTGCAGAAAGTGGATGATACCGAATGAGGCAACCCCGCTGGAAAAGCCTGACAGGTCGGTAAACATCACCGCCCATTCCTCGCCAAAAAGATCCCAGATTCGTGCGTCGATCTTGGCCTTGTCCGCGCCGAGTGCGAGGCGCTCGGCAATGAGTTTTTCGATGCGGTCTTCCGAGGCGCTGAGTCCGATATTGCGTGCGTAGGTCATATTTGTGAAGTGGCAGTGGGAATGATGCCGCAATTTAGCACAGCTGCTCCGGGTGGGTGTTTGCAGCCGAGCTGCCACATGAAAACGCTGAAGGGCGGGAAAAGGCTGACGGTTCTGGTCGCTGTAAACAAAGTGATTCCGACCTGTCTAACTAAAGGACAAGTACTGCCGGAAATACACAAATATTCAGATCCTAATAAGGTATATGGCTGATTCCTGCATTACGGCCGATTCCTCACACTGCGTACACCTGATGTCGGCAATTTAGTGAAAAAGCCCGAACATGAATAAGCGTGCTAACGATGAATCGATACATCGCGAAGTCCCCCTCAGGACAGCAGCTGCGGTCGCACAGACCGGGTTTTTTTGAATCACAAAATGAAAGGGGAAATCATGTTACGCACGCTCTCCGATACCGCACGATTCTACGGAAACACTCCATCCTTAATTGCCTCGGTAGCGCTTGCCGTAATGCTGCAAGCTTGCGGCGGTGGTGGCGGCGCTGGCGGAACGGTTGCTGCAACCGACACCACGGCGCCGGCAGTCACGGCATTCACCATGCCGGCGACCGCTGCGAGCCTGTCTGTAAGCATCAGCGCGTTCACCGCAACGGACAACGTGGCGGTGGCCGGATTCATGATCACCCAGTCGGCAACGCCGCCGGCTGCCGACGCAGTCGGATGGACGGCCACCGCCCCGACTGCCGTTACCGCTGCCGCAGCAGGCAGCCAAACCTTCGACCCCTGGGCCAAAGATGCGGCCGGCAATGTCTCGGCAGTCGGGACGCCGGCAACCGTGACGATTACCCTTCCCGTCCTCCCGGTGAACGTTACCGTCTCCGCGTCGGGAGCCGATACAACATCCGCCGTGGGGGCGGACGCGACCTTTACCTTCGCAGCCGTTGACAACGTCCCCTACACGTTCAACATCACCGGGTTCGGCGCAGGGGATAAACTGGTGTTCCCCGTGTTCGGAGGCGCCCCCAACGCGCTGTCCGTGGTCAATCCGAGCCCTACCGACGGGATCGTCACTTTTCAGCTAGTACGGAATGTTGGAGGGGCTAAATTCGACATTACCGTAGTGTTGAATGGTCTTAGCGCTGCCCAGGATCAGCAGATCTCTGACGCGGCTACCTTTAATGCAGTATTTGGCGCGAACTCGCTTCAATAATCAAAACTGAGGCAGTCACGAAGCGGTCCAGGCTCAATATAGTTTTACGAAAAATCAATTTGAGCCTGGCCTGCTTGATTCTGTGCAAACGCAAAATTCACTGTGATCATGAGAGCAGAATAATTGTATGTCGCTGCCGTGATTTTGTTTTAGTTCGCGCAGGCGCTGTTGATTATTCATCCTTGCCCCATGATCACTCTCCAGCAATCTTTGGAAAATGTTGAGCCCCGGTGTGCAATCTGGCCGGGGGGACATTTCGGCGTGGAAAAAGTAGGCGTCGCCGCAGTTCAGAATCCACTTATCCTCCGACTTAACGGCAACCCCGCAGTGGCCGGTGGTGTGCCCCCGCAAAGGAATTAACAACACCTCTGTTTCTCCCTCGACAATCGTGCGGACTGCATCAAACCCGAACCATTTTTCGCCGGAAATTGCATGTGTTTTCCACTTCGGTTGATGTAACCAGTGCTCGGGGCGATATCTGAACTTGTCCCGAAATGAGTTGCTGGCCATCGCCGAACTATACTCAAGGCCTGAAACATGGATCTCCGCCCCGGGAAAATCCGGCAGCCCACCGGCATGATCCAAATCGAGATGGGTGACAACGATATGCTTGACGTCACCAGGACTAAACCCGAGCTTTTTTACCTGCTCAACCGCAGTTTCAGCAAGACTCAGCTTGGGTCTGATGAGGTTGCGAAAGATAAACCCCAGTGGGTCTGGATGCGCCAAATCCTGTACTCCAAGGCCGGTATCGACAAGAATTAAATTGCTCTTGGTCTCGATCAAAAGACAATGGCAGATCATTAGCGCTGGCGAAAATAAACCCCCAGCTCCATTGATAAGCTTGGCGCTCACCGGACAAAGCGTCGCGCAATTCAGATGATGGATTCGCAAGCAATTCCCCCACGGTTGTTAAACAGCCAAGGCAAAACCACAGATTTTTGCAGGTAAGCAGTTAAAGTCGCGTCCATGCCAGTGAAGACGGATCATGGATGGAAATATTGTGGGTGAAAAATGGAGTCAGTATCGCAATTGTTTTGACCACAAATATAAGTCGAAAACAAATCACAACAATATATGCAACTGCGGCTACATGACACCTGCTAGTTCATCACTGCTTTAACGTCGCTGTACGTTACTCCATGCACTCGGGTATAGCCAACCCAGGTTGCCGGGTAACCGGGTATATCCATGACTCTCGTCATTTTGTCGAACTCGCCGCTTTTTTCCACGTCGATGTCGACATAGTCGACGCCATGTGCTTCGAATTCTTTGCGCAGTGCAGCACAACCCGGACACCAGGCCGCACCGTACATTACAACTTTTGGAGAACCATTCGCATCAAAATGCCGGCTGAAATATCCTTTCTCATCCTGCGTGAGATATTGGTCGCCAAAGTTATCGCCCAGTAGGCCGATCAGTTCCCACTTGGACGAACTCTTGACCTTGGAGTTGCCTGCAAGTGTGAGCGGGAGCATGTTCTCGCCGATGCTTCTCCAGTGTTTTACGTCTTCATTTTGCTCATCCTCCAGGTTGAGATTAATTCTCTGGTAGGGAACGCCTCTGGCATCCAGAATGTCGATGGCCTGCTGGCAGGGGGAGCCGCATTGTATTGCGGTATAAATCTCGACCGCCGGATTACCGGCCTCGTCCAGCAGAGGCTCATGCGAAGAGCCATGTTTTTGCCAATACCAGATACCGACGGCGATGAGTGCCACAATGATCAATTTACGCATGATGCGATTTCCTTTTGCAAAATGTCAGCTCAGGATTGGCTGAATACTTATTGGTTTGAAGGCTAGCTGCCTGGCTGCATGGCGTTGGTCGATGCGGGCGCACCGGGCTGACCAAGCAAGCGTTCGAGAGTGATCAGATTCTCTTTTGCCGTAATATTTCCCTGCATGGCGGCCAAATCAAGCTGATGCTTTGCCTTGACGTAATCGACCGGGACATTGATGCCCATCATGTAAAACCAGCCCATGCGGTTTTGCGACCAATTGGCGCCACGCTCAGAGGCGACCAGATAGTCCTTGATTGCATTCTCAATATCCTTGATATGGTGTTCATTCAGCGTGCCGCGCAGTTCGTAGCCGTAGGAGTACTCCGGGTGATTCTTGACCAACTCATCGAAGCGCTCAAAAGCCAGATCGTTAAAGTCTCCGTCCAGCAACGCTTGTCCGGCCAATTGAAGATTGGCCGGCTCTTTGTTGGTGAGGTAGTACTTGTAAAAGTAGTCGGCCGCAGATTTGAAATCCTTATCGAAGCGGGCCTGCTCTCCAAGTGAAAAGTAGTATTTTCCTTCCATGACCTTCTTGTTCTTGTCGCTCATCGACGACTGATTGCATTCAGCATAGAACTCTTCCAGCATTCCTTCGCTACCCCCCCATTTGGGAGTAATAGAATCCATATATTCGAAGCGAACATTCATTGCTTCCGGATCGAGTTTTAGCGCCGCATCGAGCAAGCCGCGTTTAGTATTGTGACGTGAAGCGCCGGAGTCTTGAAACAGATCGCGGAAAAAGGCTATGACTGCTTTTAGATCTAGTCTTAACACTGCGTCGAGCAAGTCGTGCCAATCAACCCTGACAACCTCCTGACCATCGTGGCCTAACCCTTTTGTGACTCGAATAAGATAGCGGTAGCTGTTTACCGGGCGGGAATCCAGAGCGAGCGAAGCCTCAAGATCGGAACGGGCTTCGAGCAGCGTTTCACCAAAACCGCGAAATTGCGCGTCTGACGTATTGCGTGCCATGTTGCTACCGCGTTTTTCCCAGGCAGAGTTCGAGCGGCATATGCCGCGAGCCAGTCTTGCCGAATATGATGCAGGAAAGGCTTCTATCCATTCATCGTATCTGGGGTCCAGCCCCGGCGTCCTTGCAAACGTCCCAAACTTTTTCGCTAGTTCTTCAGCGGTAATTTGATGGTCGGCATACAAGTCGACATATTGTTTGTAGAGCTGATCAAGCTCTTCGTATCGCTTTGTAGAGAGCAGTAAATAGGACTTCTGAAAAAAAGCACTGTCTTCCGAAAATTCCGCATTCTCCTCCGCCTGCGCTAGAATAGGCCGAGCGAAAATCAGAGTCATCAATGCAAAAATAATGAAGATATGGCGATACAGTGCTTTGTGGCTGATCATATATTTCTCCACCAGAAAACCAAGTGAGGCAGCTTCGATTCCATCTCTACATCCTCCACTGTTTCGGCTCGGCGGATAAGTTCGACGGCGTACAGGGGATGGAACCGATTTCCTTCCAAATCAATTGGGCTCCGGTACCGATGACTTTATTGACTTCGAGAGCGGATCAATGGAGGCCGACCCCATTGATCGCTATCGATTACTGCAGGCGTTCGCCTTGCGCGCTATTTCTTTGGCTCAGCAGCCGGAGGACCAGCGTACGAGTACTTTTCCACTGGTGAACCCTTGCATAGCAAGACCAGATCCTGGGCAATCACCGGCAGCAGGTTGTTGAGACCATAGTTAAGCGTCGTTACATACTCCGAACTGGCGCCCCACATATTGGTCTTGTCTCCATGAGCACGGTAGTACTTCTCCTGGATAACACCGTCGCTGTTTACGAACTGTGTCTTCAGCGCCACCATGCTGAATATCTTCAGTCCAACCTGCCAAGTATAGGCGCGGGTCAGCGTAGTCTTGATCAACACGCCTTTGTGCGGCCGATCTTCGCCGGTGCCGACCTCGACTTCGGCGCCGTAACTTTTTAGATCGGCCAAACCGTCAGTGACCCACTTACTCATGTCGCCGCTTAACAGCGCACCGTTCATCGATTGCCCGATCGTTTCCTTGTTCTGCCGTGCATCGACGGTAGCGACCACCCGGATCGGGCAGAGATCTTCGTATTGCGTCGGCAGCGTCTCGCGAACAGTGCGATCGTAGTTCATTTCAAGCGGCACATCGGCCACGGGCGCAGCAAAAGCCGTTATCGACAGCGCGCCAAGAAGCGCGATGCAAATTGTGTTGAGATTGACTCGTTTCATTGCCGGATCCTCTTAACGTTGCGCCACTGCGGCGGACTGCGCCTTGGGCAGGGAATAAATCTTGCCATCGTCGCCAAGCATTACGGTGCGGCTGGCGGTTTCCTGAAGCTGGCGACCCTTGATCTCAACCTGTTGTACCCCGGTGTTGAAAGCGAAAAGCTTTGATTCGCCGGTCTTCGCTGGCGTCGCGCTTACTTCGACCTCCATGAGGATGAGCTTCGTCATCTCCGCGACAGAATCGTGCATGGTCGTGCGGAACAGTTCAGCGTTCCCGGCGGCCCACAGGTCTATCGATGCTTTGCCGCCAGTACCCACCGGCTTCGATTGGTAATACAGCACGCCGCGGTGGATGGGAGCAGCAGTTTGACCTTTGACCCACATCGTCACCCAGGCTTCGGAATCGAGATTGCGGAAATCCATGGTCAGGAAATAGCGTGGCACTATCACCAGCAACGCCTGGCCAGGCTGAAGCTCATCCGTCAATCGCGCGAGTTCGGCGTTGTTGAACATACGCGGTGTAGATACGATTTGGCCCGTTTTGATAGGGTACTTCGCCAGTTCCTGCCGGATGACGCCATCGAATTCCTTGCGGTAATCGACATTTTCAATGGCGGCGTAGAAGGGCCCCATGATCTTCTGAGATTCCTGGACGCGTTTATTTGTAATCGCGCCGTCAATCATGGCGCCTATAAGGCCTCCGCCCGTCGCCATGCTGACTTGCGACGGCATTACGGCGGCGATCACTTCATCCTGGATCACGATTACGCGCGGTTTCAGTTCGCTGATCTTGGCGCGCTGTTCGGTGGTCAGGTTCACGCGCAATGGAGTTGCACATGCCCCGAGCAGCAATGGAATAAGCAACAACGCGATATTTCGCTTCAACATCGAATCCTCCCCTTTATGAATTACTGGTTGACGGGGCAACAAGACCGCTTGCCCCGCTTGCATAACGCACCGAAGTCCTGTTGGCGCGAAGCGCGCAATCTAGCAGCAAAGATACAACCAGACCATATGCCAAAAGGTATAGACCTTCGCGTAGGCCGTAGTCATGTTGTTAAGGAATGGCAACAGGAAAATGCCCTGCAAGCCAGTAAAGACGGGCATCTTCAGGCAACGAGGTTTGCAAATCGAATTCAGACGCGGGCATTGCGTTGGATGAACGATTCACTCAGGTACCTTTGGTTTTGCAACTCGTAAAGGTTGACTGATTTGGTTGTGGCAAACAATGCAACCTGTCCCCCAAATATTCTACGAACCAGACCCCTTTGAGTCTCTTTCATTGAAGAATCGGGCATGAAATAATTCAACACAGGTGAACTCCATAAACCAAGAAGCCGGGCAAATTCATGATTAAACTTTTCAAAGTAGCAACAATTCTTTCAATCACTCTTTTAATCAGCGCATGCGGAACCACAAATATTCCGGTTGGAACCAATCCTCAATTGGACGCAGATGCGGGAATACTGGTTTTTGGCCTATCGCCGAACTACAGAATTCATCTTACTCGTGGAGGTACCGAGAACAATACCTGGAATAGACCACACCTGGACGTTCCGGAAATCAATGTGAATCCTGAGAAAGGCTACATCGTTGTCAAAGCGAGACGAACTAGCGGGTCACAGGCATTAGGCGTTTCCCTGATATTTCCCGAAGGAAGGACATATGGACCATGCCAAGGAGCCGATTCCCCCACATTTGTGGTCATGCCTGGTGTTGTAAATTATGCGGGCGATCTGAACTACGCATTCGATGATGGTGGACTGAGATACGCGCTCACCCTCGACGAGAATAAAGTCCGTACTTTTCTGGACGAAAATTACCCAAAGTTCACGGATAAGTTGGTTGTCCAACCGATGACGATAATGAAGACGAATTCAAACTTTTGCGCAGCCAAAACGATAACAATACAGATGCCGTCAAAATAGTATGCGCATTGAATATTCGAGCCAGGCCCCTTTGATTACCGGAGTTTCACGACCAGGCTGCCTTGGTAGTCGCGTTCGGAGGGAGGGGTGTGCGTAGCCGCTATTCTTCAGTGCAGTTTTGGACCGATTGGTCTCTAGTACTGCGCATCGCTGTCTTTGCCTGTCTCACCATCACCGGGTGTGGCGGTGGCGGGCCGAGTGCACCCACACCCGACGCAACGAACCTGACAATCACCGTACAGCCGACAGACAAGACCGTGTCCGTCGGCGCTTTGGCTGAACTATCCGTTTCAGTCTCCTGTTTGGATATTTTCCAAGTTCAATGGCAGAGCCGTCATCAGTCAGGCGGCTACGCGGACATTCATGGCGCCACCTCCCAAACGCTGAGCATCACCTCCCCGACCCTGGCCGACAACGGCGCAGCATTTCGCGCAAAGATTACCAGTGGCAACCAGACAATTTACAGCCGCGACGCAACTCTGACAGTGGGAGACGTGCCTTCTATCTCGATACAGCCGCAGGATACGACAGTCGTGGAATCGCAGATGGCCGTATTTGTGGTTGGAACCGCGGGCAGCTCGAATTTGTATCAGTGGCAAAAGAAGGCGGCGGGCGCGGCGGACAGCGCTTTCGCCGACATTGCGGGAGCGACATCCAATTGGCTGTACTACCCTGCTGCTATTGCTGACGATGGAAGTGTGTTTCGTGTCGTGATCCGCAACACCTTCGGAAATGTGATCAGCAGTACGGCAACCTTGTCTGTGACAAACGTGGTTGCACTACCCGCAATCGTCAACCCTCCGACAAGCGTGCAAGGGGCGGTAGGTGGTAGCGCCTTCTTTGAGGTTATTGCCAGCGGTGTCGGACCCTTGACCTATCAATGGCAGGAACGCCGCCCGACAGATCCCGGATTCATTGATCTCGCAGGCGCCACATCAGCAAGCTATACCGTAAGCAACCTGACACTCTATGAAAATGGCACCCAATTTCGTGTGCTTGTGACCAATTCGGCAGGTACTTCAACCAGTGCGGTTGCGTATCTGACGGTGGATGCCGGACTGCTGAACTGGACTATCGCCCATCCTGATCCCCAGAATGTCTCGTATATTGGGGGCGGCTTCTTCACCGATTCACAGCATGGAATAGTGAACGCAGAAAATACGGCATTTGCCACCTCCGACGGAGGCGCAACTTGGGTTGCGCGCGACAGCGGAATCCCGGGGTTCGGAAAAAATGTCTATTTCATTGATGCGAACAATGGTTGGGCGGTAAGTAGTGGAGGGAGTTATTACTACCAAACCGGCCCTGCATCTTGGACCCTAGTGTTATTGTGGGGTGCGGTTTCCAAAACAACGGATGGCGGCGTCACTTGGCAACGCATGGATCCGCATACTGACCAAGTCTCCGGCCCATTCCGTGATTTCGAAGACGTATATTTCACCGATCTGAATACGGGGTGGATCGTCGGTGCCGCAGGGCAGATATATAAAACGATAGACTCTGGTGTCAGTTGGACAAAACAGGACAGCACCACGTCTGCACGATTGACGCGCGTGCAGTTCGTCGATGCACAGCACGGCTTTGTTCTGGGAAAAGATGCGAGCACGTTTCAACTGTTTATTCTGCAAACCGGGGATGGTGGGACAACATGGTCGCGTACCAATCTCGCGACCTTTACAGAGAGCGACTTCAGCTTTACATCGGGCGACATGGGCTTTGCATCAACCCAAAAAGGATGGGCGACCATCGGCAACTGCGCATACGGCACCACCGACGGTGGTGCAACCTGGTCCATGACCGGCTGCACAACAGAAAACATTGTTTCGATGGCACCCTCCAGCGATGGAATGCTGTACGTCAAGAGCGACTCGGAGAGCTTGTTTGCAAGCGCTGATGGTGGAGCTACTTTCACCAAGCTTATTGCGGGAGATAGAAGCAGGTATATATCGCAGCAACGGCTACTGATAACGTCGAACAAAACGATATGGCGCGTCGGAGGATACCTGCCATGGGGTCCTCCGACGAGGTACGTGGTGGTGCCGTAGACATCAGCTGGTTTGAAGCAACGATGCTCAAATACTAGGGTACAGACTCCCCTATTACAACTGAGGCTGCAGCGGTTGATAGCGCAGCGAGTCTAGACCCTCAACTTCCTGCCGGACAAGATCAATGGCGTCTGCCCCCATCGATTCTCAGATGATCACGCGACGGCCTGAAGATTGGCGGTACGCCAATTGTGAGTGGGGCTGTAAAGACTGACGGATTTAGTTGCTGAGACTATTCCGAGCCTGGCCCGTTTAATCACGTTTAATCACACTCAATGACGATCTGCCGATAGGCTGTCAAAAGGTCGTGGTCCCCTATTGGCCCTGACCCGTTTGATTTTAATTGTTATACTGCTCGCAGTGTTGTTCTTAATACTGACCGAATGCGTCCGTTTAGTATATTGGTCGTTATCATCACACGTGGACTAAATATGAGAATCTATACATTCCTCGCAGCAGTATCTGTTTCCGCCCTGATTTCATGCAGTTCTGCCCCATTTTTCACGATGTCAAATGCGTATGGGCTCACAAAGTCAGATATGGCGATAATTAAATTTGATACTGCGGTGAATCCTGAGTATTGGCCTACATCATTCTTGTCAGTGAGAGACTTGGAATTGGACTCGTCGACGAAGACGGGCAACGTAGATAGCGTCCATGTCGCACCCGGGCGTTATGACCTTCTTCTGGTTACTAGTAAGTACCCTTATACGGGGTATCCACGTGTGACAATAAATGCCCGCGCTGGTAAGACATACCTAGTGCATTGCATCAGCATCGGGGACGGCAAAGTAGCGGCTTTCTCCAAAGAGACGGAGACTCCTTCAGATAAAACACTTGAGACTTCTTCTGATAGAGCAGCAGATCACTAGCACTATTCATAGATGTTCACAAACCGAGGACAGTCTGATCCCTATTGTTTCATGGATGAATTGTTCACACGAGCTTGGGCGTAACAAAACAAAATCAGCACAAACACCGCCTTGCTCGCTACCATGTGGGCATGAACGAAGAGCATCTCTGGCAAGCTTGGTGCGATGGCTGCGCCCGCCCTAACCCCGGCCATATCGGCCTCGGAGCCCTCCTGCT
>JAUSBC010000112.1 GCA_030652215.1 Sideroxyarcus sp. | reverse complement strand
TGATCTTGCCGCGCGTCAGCCGCACGTCGCGCGGATTCTCGGTGGTCACGCGGAAGCCGGTGGGCAAGGTGCGCTCGTCCAGCTTCATGAGGAAATTGCTGCCGCGCAGTTCGTTCGGCACCATCGCGCAAGTCACGTGGTAGCGGCCCTGTGCATCGGTAGTCACCAGCAGGCCGTTCACCGTCGCCAGACGAATATTGGGAATGCCGGGTTCGCCCGCGTCCTGGTAGCCGTTGATGTTCTTGTCGTCGAACACCTTGCCGATCACATCGGAACAGTCGAAGTCCGGATCGGGCACCACGCGCACCGTTGCGGTCGCCGTGTTGGACACGGACGCATTGACGATGTTGTTGAGCGCGTAGGCCTGGTTCACGTAGTTGCCTTCGCTCACACCGGAACCGACCACCGTAGTCAGGCGAATCACGCGGCTCTGATGGGCGGTGAAGGTGAGATTGGGCCAGGTCAGCACACGCCCGTTGACCACGGGCGCAACCGGTACGCCGTCCAGCGTGGCGGTGCCGATCTTGAACTTGAAGCCCGGCGGCAACTGGTCGCGCACGTCGATGTTGCCCAGCGTGGCCGACAGCGTGTTGGTCGCGGTGATGGTGTAAGGCACCAGATCGCCCCGGCTCACATTCACCAGCGGCGTCTTCTTGCTCATCGCGATTGCGCCACCCAGGATCGGGTCGATTGCGATGTGGTTGTTGACCACGTTGGCGGAGACAGGTGCCGTCGTGCTCAGGTTGAAGCTGAAGTAGTACTGCGTGGTAGCCTGATTCGTAGCGTTCAGGCTCGCCGTATTTGTCGGGCAGGTAGCGGGGTTGTGCACTGTCGTAGCGGCCGACGGCGCTGTATTGGCCGCTTGCACCAACGCCGGGTTGGGCAGGTTGTCGACGGTCATGACATTGGTGCAGGGCGGAATCAGCACCGATGCCGTGGGCAGGTAACCGGCCGGATAGCTCGTCACCTCCAGCGTGTAAATGCCGGAGGGAGCGGAAGGATTCAACAGGAACTGATAGAGGCCGTCGGCAGCCGTCGTTTGCGAGAGACTGCCCCCCACGACATTGGCAGCGGTAAACCCGGCGGGGCCGCTGATGGTTACCACCGCACCCGACACCGGATTGTGCGTGACCGAATCGTAGATCACGCCGGCGGGGTCGAGCGGCAGGCTTTGCTGCACGATGTTGTCACCGGCAAACAATGACAGGCTGGATAACGTACCGTCGCCGTTGATGGTCGCACCGGCCGGATTGCCGCTATTGGTTCCGTTCACAGCGGCAATCGCGTTATCGCGTGTACCGTTGACGGCCGTGACGCCTTGTTCATTGGCAACGGCACTGCCCCAGAGCAGGCCGGTCGCGGGATGGCGGAAACGGAGCGTGTAACCGTTGCCCGGTGCAATTCCAACAAAGGAATATGCGCCACTGCTATTGGTCGTTGCCGAAGCGACCTGTACGCCGCCCAGCATCAATTCGACTTGCCAGCCGGCAATCAGGGTCGACGCGGTCTCGCCGACCTCCAGCACACGGTTATGGTTCGCATCGAACCACACGGTGCCGCTCAGCGCCGCCGTGGTGGAGATCACCACCGAATCGGTCGCCGTGTTGTTGCTGTCGAAACCGACCGGTTCGCCGCCGCCGGAAATCACGGCAGTGTTGGTCAGTATCTGTCCTGCCAGCCCATTGGCGACCATGACACGCAAAGTGACGGGATTGCCGGTACCGCCCGCCGCGATGACGTCGGTGCTGGTACAGGTGACGGTCGTCGCGCCCGCAGCGCCGCTACAGGTCCAGCCGGTACCCGTTGCCGCAGCGGCCACGGTCATGCCTGCAGGCAGAGTATCGACGACAGTAATCGTGCCGCTGGTTGCCACCGTGCCGATGTTGCTCGGCGTGATGGTGAAATAACCGGTGCTGGAGCTTTCGCCGAAGCTGGCCGGGCTGTGCGTCTTGCTGATGGCAAGGTCTGCAGCAGCGTCAGGTACATCGGCAAAATTGTTGTCGGCAGAAACGGTGTTGCCCCCGAGCAGGCTGATTGCGGAGATCGCGCTCGGCGTGACGCCGACGGTCGTGGCCGTGCCGCCAGTGCTGCCCGCAGTAGTGATGCCGTTGGTGGTGCCCGCCGGTTGCGCCGGTTCGGTGACCGTGTAAGTGCCTTCGGGCAGGCTGCTGAAAGTGTAGGTACCCGCACTGACGGTGGTCGTACTTGCCGCGACCGCATTGCCGTTGATGTCGGTGCCCGTCAGGTTGATGGTTTGCTGACCGATGCCGTGATCCGGCCCGTTGAGCGTGCCGCTGTTGTCGTAGTCGAGGAACACCCGGCCGGTGAGCGAACGTCCGTTGGGAATGTCGGCAAAATTATTGCCGGTGGACATCGTGTTCGGCGGTAGGGTGATCTTGGTTGCACCTCCGATGACGCTGGGTGCCGTGGTAACGCTCGTGACCGAACCTGCCGTGCCTCCGTTGCCAACCGCGCCCGCCGTGGTGATGCCGTTGGACGTACCGGCCGGCTGGTTCGGTTCGCGCACCGCGTAATTGCCCGGAACCAGACCGGTGAAGCTGTAGTTGCCGGAAGCGTCGGTGGTCGTGGTGGAGATCACAGCATTCGTATTGTCCAGCAGTTCGACAGTGACACCGGCAATGCCGGTATCGGCGCCGTTCTGCACACCGTTGTTGTTCTGGTCGAGGAACACCGTGCCGGAAATGCCGGACAGCACGATCTCGGCAAAACTGTTGCCCGAGGTGCCGCTCATGGCCGAGCTGCCGCCATCGCCATTCAGCACGATGTTGACGACCTGGCTGCTACCGGCAGTCGGGTTGGAGGCAACACCGGCCGTGCCCGTGCTGCCGTTGACCGGCGTGATCGCACCCGCCGTGGTGATGCCGTTGCTGGTGCCTGCGGGTTGCACCGGTTCGCACACGGAATAGGTTCCCGCAGACAGTCCGGCGAACATATAGTTACCCAGTACATCGGTACTGGCCGAACTGATCAGCGCACCGCTGCAAGTAGCACCACTGTGCAGTTCAATGCTCACGCCTGCCAGCGGCGTATCGGTGCCGGATTCATAGGTGCCGTTCGGCGTGACGTTGTTGTCCTGGAACACGCGGCCGGAAACATAGGCCAGCGTGCTCACCGTCAGCACCGCATTGGCGGCCTGCTGGTTGTTGCCGAAATCGGTGGTCAGCGTGCCGGCCGGAATGTTGTTGGTATGGTCGCCGGGCGTCGCGCCTGTAACGTTGACGCTGATGGTGCAACCGCCTGCCGGTATCTGCGCGCCGTTGGCGTAGGTGATGGTGCCGCTGCCCGCCGTTGCGGTGACCGCACCGGGGCAGGTCTTGACCACATTGGGCGTGGCGGCAACCACGATGTTGCCGGGTGCCGTGGGCAGCGTGTCGGTGAACGCAGAGGTCAACGTCACTGCACCGGTGTTGCTGTTGCCCAGCACAATGGTCAGCGTCGAGGTTCCGCTCGGTGCGATCACCGCGGGCGAGAACTGTTTGCTCACCGTCGGCGGCGTGGAGATCACGATCCTGGCGCTGGTGGGTTCCGCGTTGCTCACGCCTTCATAGGTGGTGACGCCGCCCGCCGCGATGGTGTTGGTGTAGCTGGCGGAAATATTGCTCAGTACATTGACGGTCACCGTACAGTATCCGGTCGCCGGTATGGTGGCGCCGGTCAATCGCACCGTGGTACCCGAAGCGGCGGCAATCACGCTGCCGCCCGTGCAGGTGGTCGAAGCATTCGGCGTGGTGCCGACCACCAAGCCGGTCGGCAATGTGTCAGTGAACGCGGCGGAAGTCAGGTCGGCCGCATTCGGGTTGTCGAGACGGATGGTCATCACTGCTGCTGCGCCGGGTGCCTTGCTGTCGCTACCGGTCGTGAAGCCGACCGGATTGCCTGCATCCAGCGTCATGCTGCTGAACGCGGTGTGGACGACCACCGGCGATTTGACGCGCAAAACATCGCTGGTCGGTTGCGAATTGGAAGCCGTCGTTCCGCCCACGCTGGCTGTTACCGTACCCGCCGCGATGGTGTTCACATAATCGCCCTGTGCTGCGGCAACCACGTCGATTTCGGCATAGCAGGAAGCGGCTACTCCGCCGGAGGCCGCCACGATGCTGCCGCCGCTAACCTGCACTTGGGTATTGACCGGAGAACTCACCGTCGCACCGGTACAGGTCGTTTGCGGATTCGCGCCGCTGGGCACGGACACCCCGGCAGGCAGGTTGTCCGTCACCGTGATGTTGGTGCCGGGCTGCGCAGTCGGGTTGTAGAAAGTGATGCGCAGGCGCGAGCGCGTTCCCGGTGTCACCACATTGGGCGTGAACTGTTTGGTCACGCCGATGTTGCTTTGCGTGGTGAGACTGGTGCTGGCCTGGCCGCTGTTCGTCAGTCCCTGGTTGGTCGCGATGCTGCCGATGGGGATGTAGTTGGTGATGCCGCCGACCGAGGTTGAGGTGACATTAACCGTGACGGTGCAGGAAGCACTTGCCGCCATAGCTGCGCCGGTCAGGCCGACCGAGGTTGCGCCCGGCGCAGCCGATACCACACCGCCGGGGCAGGTCGTTGCCGCAGACGGCGTCGGCGCGATTGCCATGCCGTTTGCCGCTGCGGCGGCCGTGCCGTCTGCGGTGAAATAATCGGTAAGGCTCAATCCGCTCACCGCCTGGCTGCCGTTGTTGAGGGTGATGGTAAGTTGGCTGATCTGGCCCGGAAAAGTCAGCGTGCTGGGATTGGTGGCCTTGGCCACCGTGATGCCGATCGGAGCCGTGTAAGTCAGCGTGCCCACCACTGCGGTCTGGTTGCTCACGCCACCGCTCGCGGTGATGTTGCCCACGGGAATGGTGTTCACCCAGTTTGCACTGCCGGTTGCATTCACATCGAACACGAGATCGCAGTTGCCGGCACCGGCGATGCTTGCGCCGCTCATGCCGATGCTGCCCGCACCCGCCACTGCGGTCAGCGTGGTGCCGCCCGCGCAGGTGGTGTAGGCATTGGGAGGATTGGACAGCACCATGCCGGTGGGCAGGGGATCGGTTACCGCCACGCCTCCCAGCGCAACCGCGCCCGAATTATTCAGACGCACCGTGACCGTCGATTTGCCGCCGGACGAAACGCTGGCGGGCGCAAAAGTCTTGGTGGCAGAAAGCGCCGAGGTGTAAGTCAGCACCGCGGCGTTCGAAGTGACCGGGCCGACTGTATGCGTAGTGGCATCGCCGTAGGTTTCCGTGCCGGTGGCCGTTGCGGTATTGCTGTAGGTGCCTGCCGGACCGACCACATCCACTTGCAACAGGCAACTTCCCGCCGCGCCGGTGCCGCTGGCGGCGCGTGCCGGAATCGTGGCACCGTTCATCGACACCGAGGTCGAATTGGCAGTGGCGGTGATGACCGGTGTGCCACCGCAAGTGGTGGCTGCGTTGGACGGTGTGGCGATGCGCATTTGCGCACCGGCCGATGTCGGCAAGGTGTCGCTGACGGTCACGCCGGTCAACGGGTTGGCCGAGAGATTGGAGAACGTCAGCGTCATGCGTACGACCGTGCCTTCGGCACGTGCCAGCACGGTGGGCGGATTGGTGGTGCCGCCCTGGCTGAAGGTCTTGGCAACGCCGAGCGCGCTGACACCAACCGAGGTGCCCGACACTGAATTGGAGCTGCCGCCGTTGCAGATCACTGGGGCAGTGCCATAACAGACGCTGCCCGCACCCAGCACGTTGGAGTAGGCCGATGCGGTGGCAGAGGTTTTTGCCCAGAACGTGACAGTGCATGAACCCGGCGAGTTGACGCTGGCGCGCGCTGGCACGGACGCGATGGTGAACACCGGCGCGGTCGCGCCGACTGCACCGGTCACGCTCAGACCTGAGCAACCCGTGCCGGTAAGCGCAGGCGTGTAGTCGTTTGCGCCGATCATGCCGGTCAGGTATGTCTGCCCGTTGGTCAGCGTGTCGGTGACGGTTAGATCGGTAATGGCTGCAGCCGACCAGTTTTGCACGGCGAAGGTGTATTTCACCGGGTTGCCCGCTGCCGCATTGACCGGGCTGATGGTCTTGCTGACATTGAGGTTCTCGTACACCGTCACGGAGGAAGACGCCGCCTGGCTTACGATGGCCGCGTTGCCCA
>JAUSBC010000111.1 GCA_030652215.1 Sideroxyarcus sp. | reverse complement strand
ATGGCATCGAAAAAAGGCGGGGGTAGTACCAGTAACGGCCGCGACTCACACTCGAAACGTCTGGGTGTTAAGAGCTACGGCGGCGAACTGATCAGCGCGGGCAGCATCATCGTGCGTCAGCGCGGCACACAGGTTCACGCGGGCGACAACGTCGGCATGGGCAAGGATCACACGCTGTTCGCCAAGATCACCGGCAAGGTGGTATTTGCGGTCAAGGGTGCTTTGAAGCGCAAGACAGTCAGCATCGTCGCTGCTTAAGCACACTAGCGTTTGAAAAGAGCCCTATCGCAAGGTAGGGCTCTTTTATTTTTGGAACACCGGCAACATTATGAAATTCATCGACGAATCGAAAATTGAAGTTATTGCCGGCAACGGCGGTAACGGCGCGGCCAGCTTCCGCCACGAGAAATACATCGAAAAGGGCGGCCCGGACGGCGGTGACGGCGGGCGCGGCGGCAGCGTGTTTGCGGTTGCCGACCGCAATATCAATACGCTGGTCGACTATCGCTTTGCACGCATGCACCGCGCCAAAAACGGCGAATCCGGCCGCGGCGCGGATTGCTATGGCAAAGGCGCGGACGATGTCATCCTGCACATGCCGGTGGGTACTGTCATCACCGACGTCAACAGCGGCCAAGTCATCGCCGACCTCACGCATGACGGCGAAAAGATTCAACTCGCCAAAGGCGGCGCGGGTGGCCTGGGCAACTTGCATTTCAAATCCAGCACCTACCGCACGCCGCGCCAGTGCACGGCAGGCGAAGAAGGCGAACGCCGCGAACTGCAACTGGAATTGAAGGTGCTCGCCGATGTTGGCCTGCTGGGCATGCCCAACGCGGGCAAATCCACTTTCATCCGCGCCGTATCCGCAGCGCGCCCCAAGGTGGCCGACTACCCGTTCACCACCCTGCACCCCAATCTGGGTGTGGTTCGCGTTTCGGAAGAGAAGAGCTTCGTCATTGCCGACATTCCCGGCCTGATCGAAGGTGCGGCGGAAGGCGCCGGACTCGGTCACCAGTTCCTGCGCCATCTGGCCCGCACCCGCCTGCTGCTGCATCTGGTCGACCTCGCACCGATGTACGAAGGTGTCGATCCGGTACATGAGGCGCACGCTCTCATCAATGAGCTGAAGAAGTACGACGAAGCCCTATTCGACAAGCCGCGCTGGCTGGTGCTGAACAAGTTGGACCTGCTGCCGGAAGAAGAGCGCGCCGAAAAAGTCGCCGCCTGCCTCAAGGCTTTCGGCGACGGCACGCGTTACTTCGCCATCTCCGCCATCAACGGCGAGGGCTGCAAGGAATTGACTTACGCCATCATGGAGCACATCAACCAGATCGCCGCGCAAGAACAGGACGCGATCTGCGAAAGTGCACAGGAAACCGAGATCGTTATTCACAACCCGTTAGCATGAACACTGTTTTAACACGCGCCAAGCGCATCGTCGTCAAGGTCGGCAGCAGCCTGGTTACCAATCAGGGCACCGGTCTGGACATGACCGCGTTGGGCAACTGGGCCAGGCAGATCGCCACTCTGCGCGCGCAAGGCTGCGAAGTGGTGCTGGTGTCTTCTGGCGCCATCGCCGAGGGCATGCAGCGCTTGGGCTGGAAACAACGCCCCAGCGCCGTACACGAACTGCAGGCGGCGGCAGCCGTCGGCCAGATGGGGCTGGTGCAGGCCTACGAAAGCTGCTTCCGCCAGCACAAGCTGAACGCCGCACAGGTTCTGCTGACCCATGCCGACCTGGCCGACCGCGAACGTTACCTTAACGCGCGCTCGACGCTGCGTACACTGCTCAATCTGGGCGTGATCCCCATCATCAACGAGAACGACACCGTGGTTACCGATGAAATCAAGTTCGGCGACAACGACACCCTGGGAGCGCTGGTCGCCAACCTGATCGAAGCCGATGCGCTGATCATCCTCACCGATCAGGACGGCCTCTACACCGCCGATCCGCGCAAAGACAGCAGCGCCACGCTCATCAGCGTTGCGCTGGCTGGCGATCCCGCACTGGAAATGATGGCCGGCGGCGCCGGCAGCCATATCGGGCGCGGCGGCATGATCACCAAAGTACTCGCCGCAAAACGCGCAGCGCGCAGCGGAGCGCATACCGTCATCGCCTCCGGCCACGAGCGCGACGTGTTGCCGCGCCTGCTGCAGGGCGAAAGCATAGGCACGCTGCTGACCGCCACATCACTCTCGCTGGACGCGCGCAAACAATGGCTTGCAGACCACCTGCAAGTGAGCGGAAGAGTCTCGCTGGACGCGGGTGCGGTACGCGCGCTGCGCGGCGACGGCAAGAGCCTGCTACCGATAGGCGTCACCCAGGTGAGCGGAGAATTCCAGCGCGGCGCGGTGGTCGCGATCCTGGACGAGAAAGGCGCGGATATCGCGCGCGGCCTGGTCAACTACAGCGCCGACGAAGCGCGCCGCATCGCAGGCAAGGCCAGCGGCGAGATCGAAGGTATTCTGGGTTACGTGGACGAGCCGGAGCTGATTCACAGAGACAATCTCGTTTTACTTTGAATAAGTAATACGAGATTGTGGCGTAGGCTCTCGTACCCGCAGGGTGAACGTGAGCGGCGCGAACGTTAAGCCACGAAGTGGCGGCCGTAACCACAACTTGGTTCTATTGTAATACCTCACCGCAACTCGTCATTCCGGCGAAGGCCGGAATCCAGATGATCAGAAATTTCCCACCCTTCGCCAAGCTCAGGACAGGCGGACCTTCGATCAAGTGGGACGACATCATGGTTTTGTCCGCTTCGCGGCGTATTTTTCCATACTGGATTCCGGCCTTCGCCAGAATGACAATTCCTACATCTTCTGCTTGATCGCCAGCACCGCCTGGTTGCGCAAAGTCCTCAGCAGCGACAACTGGCGTTCGGAAAGCTTCAAGCCGTTCGCCTGCTGCATATCCGCATAGAACATCCCGACGGTTTTCTTGTTGATCACCACCGGCAGCAGGACGAAGCTCTGCGCGTCGACCAGACCGCGATACCACCCGGGAATCTTGCTGGCAATGGACTGTGCACCGACATCCTCGATCACGATATCGGCCCCCTCCTTGATCGCCAGATGGAACACATCCGGCTCATACTCCAGCTTGAAACGGAAGCGCGGAATCACACCCTCCACCCCCTCGCCGAGTCCGATGCGCGCGGCCATCATGTTCAACTTGTTGTCGCGTATGCAGATCAGGGCACGCTTGAACCCCAGTCCGCGATAAATGGTCTCCAGCACCATCAGCAACACATCGTTCAGGTTGTAGTCTTCCACCAACGTATTGGTCACATCCTGAATGCCGGCCCCCAGCACGGTCTCGGGATCGGCCTTCGCCGATTGCAAATCTGCCTGCGCCCCGCCGTTCAGCGCCGATTCGATACCATGAACTCCGTTCAAACCGCTGTTTGCAGGTTTGCCGGGTTCGGGGTGCTCGACAGCCTGCCCGCTCCACTGCCGGACCTTGTGTATCAGCGGGCTGCGCGCCGAGTTGATTCCCAATGACATGTCGCGTCGCGACAACTCCTGCAGGCCACTGTCCACCGATTCGTTCAGCTTGCGCTCGGACAGGTCGAGCGCATCCTTGTAGCGGAAGCGCAATCTGTTAAGCGCCTGGGATTTCGCGTCCGGCGCCGACGATGCGGCGACCTCGCACAAATCGTTGGCCAGATTGACGGTCGCCCGCAGCAGATTCGTTTCATCCTGGCATTTCCCGACTTCCTCGTCGGGCGGCAATTTCGCCATTCCCTTCAGCAGGCGCTTCGGAAAATTCCAGCTCTGGGCAACCCCCACCCCGATTTCGTTGTAGGTCAGCCCCAGCACTTTGATGGCGGCCTGTTCCTCGCTCAAGCCCTGCTCGACGAGCCGGGAGATTTCCTGGCTTTCCTCGAAGAAGTAGAACGTCACCAGCATCCGGCCCAAGCTGAAGAACATGGAACATATCCTCACCTCTTCGTCGTCGCGAATGTTGCGACCCGAGGTCAGTTGCGTCGCCACCACACCCGCAAAGAACGAGGCAATCACCTCGTCCTTGAGCTGGTGGGCCAGCGAACGGTTCTGCATGAATTCGAGCAGGATCAGCGACATCGCAATGTTGCGCACCGTCTCGAAACCCAGGATCACCACTGCTTTGGAAATGGTGTAAATACTGCCGCCGAACTGGCCGTAGGATACCGTATTGACCAGCCGCAACAGTTTGTTGGTCAGCGCGAAATCCTGCAGGATCACGCGCGCCAGTTTGCTGGCACTCTCGGATTCTGACGCGACGATGGTATTGATCTCGGTGATGATGCTGGACAGTGCCGGGAAATCGCTCTTGGTTCGCATCCTGCGCAGCAGGAATTCCAGCGTACTGTTCGAATCGCCGCTGGCTGCCGCGGCAGCGCCGCCCAGAAACTCCTTGAGCGCACTGCGCATACCGGCCGCATCCGGATAGCGATCTTCCCTGCGCTTCCCGACCGATTTGAGAATGATGGATTCCAGCTTCTCGTCCAGTTCCGGCTTATGCACAGAAGGAGCAACCACCGGCTCGTGGGCAACGCGATTCATGACCTGGAACACATTGTCACCGCTGTAGGCCGGCGTTCCGGCGACCATCTCGTACAGCACCATGCCTACCGAATACAGATCGGCGCTGGCATCCAGTTCCTGATTTGAAAAACACTCCGGCGCCATGTATTGCGGGGACCCCACAATCTCCTCGGTCGCCGCCTGGTCCTGCATCAATCTGGCGATGCCGAAATCCATCAGCATGGGCTGACCGCGCAATCCCAGCATGATATTGGCGGGTTTGATATCGAGGTGCATCACGCCCTGCTGGTGGGCATACTCAAGAGCATCCAGCAGGGAACAGGCAATCTCGACGGACTTCACCGGCGGCAAGGCGCCGCCTTTCAACATCGTCGCCAGCGTCCCGCCGTCGACATAGGCATACACCAAGTAGGGTTCGCCCTGTTGCTCGCCCGCGTCGTACAGGGGGACGATGTTGGGATGCTGCAATTTGCTGACGATGCGCGCCTCGTTTAACAGGCGGCCGGTCTGGGCCCCCGGACGCAGCGTCTTGATGGCCACTTGGCGTTCCAGCTGCGGGTCCTGCGCCAGATAGACCGCGCCTTGCGCTCCCCGGCCCAACTCGCGAATGATGTTGAAACGTCCGACCTTCTTTGCCGCCATATGGAAATCCGCCCCTGACGAGTTGAACCTTCAGGCCCGCATGATAACAGCCCGACACCCGTCTGCCACAAGGGGCTCGCGCCCTGAGGACTACTTCATGAAATCCCGCACCCGCGCCGCATCGAACGGCCAACCCAGCTCGCCCCCTGTATCCATGCGCTGCAATACCGGGATGCGGATACCATATTTCTCCAGCAACTCATCGTCGTCGGCGATATCGACGTAATCGGCCGAAATGCCGACTTGGCGCAAAACCGTTTCCGCCTCGTCGCACAGATGGCAGGATTCGGTACCGTAAAGAATGTATGTGTTGTGCATAAACCTACGTCCGTTCGTACCATCCCCGGCTGCGCTTCACCAAATACACCACGCTCAGCATCACCGGCACTTCGATCAATACCCCCACCACGGTAGCCAGTGCCGCACCCGATTCGAAGCCGAACAGGCTGATGGCAGCCGCCACCGCCAATTCGAAAAAGTTGGAAGCCCCGATCAATGCCGACGGCCCTGCCACACAATGCGCTTCGCCTGCACGGCGATTGAGCCAATACGCCAAGCCAGAATTGAAATACACCTGAATGGTGATGGGCACCGCCAGCATCAGAATGACGAGCGGCTGCTCGACAATGGCTTTGCCCTGGAACGCGAACAGCAGCACCAGCGTCAGCAACAATGCGGAGATCGAGATCGGGCCGAGGGCGACCAAGGTGCGCTGCAGCGCATCTTCGCCGCGCGCCAGCAATTGTTTGCGCCATAGCTGCGCCAGCAGCACCGGAATGACGATGTAGAGCACCACCGACACCAGCAGCGTATCCCACGGCACCACGATGGCCGACAGACCCAGCAGCAGCGCCACCAGCGGCGCGAAGGCGAACACCATGATGGTGTCGTTGAGCGCGACCTGGCTCAGCGTGAACAGCGGCTCGCCGTTTACCAGGCGGCTCCACACGAACACCATCGCGGTGCAGGGTGCGGCGGCGAGCAGGATGAGACCGGCGATGTAGCTGTCGAGCTGGTCTGCGGGCAGGTAGGGGGCGAACAGGTGCCGAATGAAAATCCAGCCCAGCAATGCCATCGAGAACGGCTTGATCGCCCAGTTGATAAACAGCGTGACGCCGATACCGCGCCAGTGCTTGCGCACCGCGTGCAACGCGCCGAAGTCGATACGCAGCAGCATGGGAATGATCATCACCCAGATCAACAAACCGACCGGAATGTTGACCTTGGCGATTTCCAGGCTGCCCAGCCAGTGGAACGGCGCGGGAATGGTCTGGCCGAGAATCACGCCGACTATGATGCACAGGAAAACCCACAGGGTCAGGTAACGTTCGAAGATGCTCATGGCTTCAGTCCTTGATGCGCCCGATCTCGGCGAGTTTCTCTTTCAGGGTGATCTTGTCCAGTTTCTCGATGGGCAACGCCAGGAACATCTGGATGCGGCGCGTCAATTGGTCGGCAGCCTTTTCGAAGGCGGCATGCCGCTCTTCGTCGTCCTCGATATGTGCAGGATCGGGGATGCCCCAATGCGTCGTGGCCGGATGGCCCAGCCACAGCGGGCATGTCTCACCTGCCGCGTTGTCGCACACCGTGAAGATGAAATCGAACTCCGGTGCACCGGGTGCGGCGAACTCGTCCCAGCTCTTGCTGCGCAGCCCTTCCGTGCTGCACCCGTGTTCCCGCAGCCACTGCAGCGCGCCCGGATTGACCTTTCCGGCCGGCTTGCTGCCCGCGCTATAGGCTTTGAATTTGCCCTTGCCCAGCGTATTGAACAGCACCTCGCCCAAAATGCTGCGTGCCGAGTTGCCTGTGCAAAGAATCAGAACGGTGTATTGTTTTTCGCTCATTTGGTTTTTCCTTTGTGGTTTTCAGCATTTCTTGACCGGGGCGCACTGCGTGGCATCGCCCGCACAACAATGCTCGGTGAGATAAGCAATGAGTTTGTCCATCCCGGTGAAGTTGGCGCTATAGATCACGAACCGGCCCTCGGTACGCGACTTGATCAGCCCGGCATGCGTCAGCGTTTTCAAATGAAACGACAGCGTGGCCGGCGGTATGCCCAGCGCTTCCCCCAACCCGCCCGCCGCCACGCCCTCTTTCCCCGCCTGCACCAGCAGGCGAAAGATCGACAAACGCGATTCCTGTGCCAGTGCCGCCAGCGCCTCCACGGCCGATCCGATCTTCATTCCCGCGCCTTTCAATATTTTACATTTCCAATATTATAGAAACGTTGCGCATACCGCAAATCCCTTTTCCATCCGTCCTGAAATGGCATTCGTGCTAGCATCGCACGGCAATCTTGAGCGTCCCCGCTGGAATTTATCAGGGCATTCACATGTTCATGTTCGCGTTTGTGGAATTGATCGTTTTGTTGATCATCGTGCTTATCGTCGTCATCGCGATACGGCCGCCGCGCAAGTGAGCAAACATCTTTGTCGGCCGGCAATGCAAAAGGGGGCTTGCGCCCCCTTTTGCATTGCATCGGCTCTGTCGGACTATCTTACGCTGTGACTCACGCGCCGAACCGGCCCGGATGCCGATTTTTCCATCCAGTTTTTGATACGGACTGCATCGCCGACGCGGGTGAGTTTGCCCCATGAATCCAGCAGCACGATCACCACCGGGCGGTCGGTTATCGTGGCCTGCATGACCAGACAGCGTCCCGCTTCACTGATATAGCCGGTCTTGCTCAGACCGATCTCCCATTTTGAATTCTTCACCAGCGGATTGGTGTTGCTAAAGCGCAGCGAACGGCGGTCGTCAACTTGCACGGTATGCGAGTGCGATGTGCTGTAGCGCTGGATATCGGGGTAGTTTTGCGCAGCCATCACCATCTTGACCAGATCCTGCGCGGTGGAAACGTTGGTGCTGCGCAAGCCTGTCGGATCGAAAAACTGGGTGGAATTCATGCCCAGCTCGCGCGCCTTGGCGTTCATCATCGCCAGCAAAACCGGCGTGCCGCCAGGATAAGTGCGCGCCAAAGCGGCTGCGGCCCGGTTTTCGGAAGCCATCAATGCCAGCTTCATCAGTTCGTCGCGCGTCACCGTCATACCGTTGCGCATGCGCGATTTGGTGCCCTTCAGATGGTCGCGGTCTTCGGCGCTGATGCTGATCGGCTCATCCATGGGCAGTTTGGCATCCAGCACGACCATGGCCGTCATCAGCTTGGTGATGGATGCGATGGGTACAACGTGGTCTGCGTTCTTGCTGTAGATCGGGCGCTGATCCTGCTCGTCGTAAATCATGGCGAAGGCGGACTGCAGTTGCGGTGCGGACTTGCGTGTGTAGGCCGGACCGGATGGCTGGTCGTCGCGAACTACCCGGTTCGCGCCGGCGGTATCCGTCGCCTGTGCCGTCAGCACATGAACGAACAAAGCCAGCATGATGATTTTCTTAAACATGTTTCACCCTTGAATCTCCGATGCGGCCCGCAGAATACCCTAAACACAACAAGGAGTTCAACGCATGTGGCAAATCGGCTATTGCTCTTCCTGCTGCTGCAAAGCCCACATTTGCGAGTAAATACCCTGTTGTTCCAACAAGTTACGATGCGTCCCGCGCTCGATGATGCACCCCTTGTCCATCACCAGAATCTGATGGGCGTCAACGATAGTCGACAGACGGTGCGCAATAACCAGCGTGGTGCGGTTCTGGGCGATGTGATGCAACTCGTCCTGGATGGCTTTTTCCGACTTGGAATCCAGCGCCGAGGTGGCCTCGTCAAAGATCAGTATCGCGGGATTCTTCAGGATCGCGCGGGCGATGGCCACGCGCTGTTTCTCGCCGCCGGACAGTTTCAAGCCGCGCTCGCCCACCATGGAGTCGTAGCCCAGCGGCAGGGATTCGATGAAGCTGTGGATATGGGCCGACTGTGCCGCGGCGATCACTTCATCGCGCGTGGCATCGGGACGGCCGTAGGCGATGTTGTAATAGATGGTGTCGTTGAACAGCACCGTGTCCTGCGGCACGATACCGATGGCCGCGCGCAGGCTGGTCTGCGTCACGTCGCGGATATCCTGGCCGTCGATGGAGATGACGCCCGCATCCACATCGTAAAAACGGAACAACAAGCGCGACAGGGTGGATTTGCCCGCCCCGCTCGCGCCCACCACGGCCACCGTGTGTCCGGAAGGAATATCGAAGCTCACTCCGTGCAATATCGAGCGCGCCGGATCGTAGGAAAAGTTCACATTATCGAAACGCACGGCTGCGCCTTGCAACTTGAGCGGCAGCGATCCCGGCGCATCCTGCACTTCGCGGCTCTCGTCCAGCAGGCGAAACATCTTCTCCATGTCGGCCAATGCATTCTTGATCTCGCGATAGACAAAGCCCAGAAAATGCAGCGGCATATAGAGCTGCAGCATGTACACGTTGACCAGCACCAGATCGCCCACGGTCATCGTGCCATTCGCCACCCCGTCTGCCGCCAGTAGCATGAGCAGGGTCACCCCTACGGCGATGATGACGCTCTGTCCGGCGTTAAGCGTCGCCAGCGAAGTCTGGTTGCGCACCGCCGAGGCTTCCCAGCGCAGCATCTGTTCGTCGTACCGGCTCACTTCGTAACGCTCGTTTCCGAAATACTTCACCGTCTCGTAATTGATCAGGCTGTCGATGGCGCGCGTGTTGGCCTTGGAATCCATCTCGTTCATGGTGCGGCGGAACACCATGCGCCATTCGGTGACAACCAGCGTGAACGCAATGTAAAGCACCAGCGTGGCAAAGGTGATGATGGCGAACCAGGGGTTGTATTTGACGAACAGGATCGCGGCCACCAGCCCGATTTCCAGCAGCGTGGGCAGGATGTTGAAGAGCAGGAAGGTGAGCAGGAAGCTGATGCCGCGCGAGCCGCGCTCGATGTCGCGCGATACGCCGCCGGTCTGCCTCTCCAGGTGAAAACGCAAACTCAGACTGTGCAGGTGTTCGAACACCTGCAGCGCGACGCGGCGGATGGCGCGTTGCGTGACCTTGGCGAACAGCGCGTCGCGCAACTCGCCGAACAGGGTGCTGAACAAACGCAGCAGCCCGTAACCTATGACCAGAAATACCGGAATAGTCAACATGGCCTGCGGCAGGCTCATCGCATCCACGATCTCCTTGAGCACGAGCGGCACGGCCACATTGGTGAGCTTCGCCAGCACCAGCAGCACGACCACGGCGACCACGCGGGCCCTGAACTCCAGCATATAGGGGACCAGGCTGCGGATGACGCGCCAGTCGGTACGGGTATTGGCTGCAGGTGTGTGCGAATAGTGTCTCATCTGGGTATGGCGAAAAATGGCAGCGCGCATTATAGCTTGCGGCACCGGCTCCAAAAAAACGGGCATCCGCAAGGATGCCCGGAACAGGAGGAGAAACATGAAAGCGTGGGGCGGGGGACCCCGGAAGCGCTCTCATTGCTTATTCAGCAAGCACCATGCCAATCTTGTTTAACGTTGATTTAAAAAGGATAGTGGCGCGAGAAAAGGCGCCTAATGTAGGACAAACGCACCCGGATGTCGCACTCCGCACCGCTGCCGTGCATTAAACCTAGAAACGGCAGTTGACCGCTCCATTGAGGCCGCAAGCAAATGAACAGGAAGAAATTTTGCTCTTTGTCCACGCTCAACAATCGGGTGAGTCGCTACGAAGCGTATTGCACGTCCCTCGCGACGCATGGCGGCGTTGCTCCTCCTCGCAATGGGACGACCATTCCTCGTCGTCCCGCCTTGCCCTGCGCCGCGATGAACGCACACTACGCTCCGTCCAACTGCCGTTTCTAGGTTAATCCGGAAGCGCGGGGTGTCCGAAGTAATAACCCTGGGCGTAATCTACGCCCATTTCGGCGAGCATCTTCGCGGTCATTTCGTCTTCGACGAATTCGGCCACGGTTTTCAGGCCAAATTCGTGCGCCATGCCGTTGATGTGCGCCACCATGACGCGGTCGCGCTCGTCGGCAACAATCTGGCGCACAAAACTGCCCTCGATCTTGACGAAGTCGATGGACAGATATTTCAGGTAGAGGAAGGAAGAGAAACCGCTGCCGAAATCGTCGAGTGCCACCGCGATTTTGCTGGCGCGCAATTCTTCGATTACCGCGCGCACCTGCGTCAAGTTGGGCAAAGCTTCGCGCTCGGTGATTTCCAGCACGATTTTTTCGCACGGCACGCCGGCCGCAAGCACCAGTTCGGGTATGCCGCGCACCCATTCGATGTCGTTGAAACTGCGCGGGAACAGGTTGAAAAACATCCTGGCCTGCGGATTCTTCGCGGCAATTTTCGCGTAGTGGGCCAGGCCCTTGCGGAACACTTCGCGGTCCAGCTCCTGAGCCATGCCGAGTTCCTCGGCAACCTCGACGAAATCGCCCGCCGGGATGATGGTCTCGCCGTCGCGTATGCGCACAAGCACCTCGTAGGCCATCACCGTATTGCTCTTCAATTCGACGATGGGCTGCAGGAAGGCCTCGATACGGTCCTCGCGCAGCGCATTGCGCAGGAAGTCGCCCTGCTTGAATATGGTCATCATGCTGCGGTCGGCTTCGGTGTCGGCTGTCATCACCTGGTTCTTGCCGAGCATCTTGGCCTTGTACAACACCACATCCATCGCCGAATAAAGCGTTTCCTCGTTCTTGCCGTCCTCGGGAAAACTCACCATGCTGAAACTGGCGGTGGTGCGTATCTTGCCGACCGGCAGTTCGAACTCCCTGCCCAACAGCGCCTGGTGCAACTTGTTCGCCACCAGCAATCCGTTGGCGGCAGGCGTCTCCGGCAAAATGATGGCGAACTCGTCGCCGCCCAGGCGCGCCAGCACATCGCCCTTGCGCAACCCTGCCCCCAGCATCGCGGTCAGTTCCTTGAGCACCATGTCGCCGATAGGATGCCCGAACGTGTCGTTGATGTACTTGAAGTTGTCCAGGTCGATCATGATCACCGAGAAACCCTGCACGTGCCGCTCGGCCCGGATGATCTCGTAGCGCAGGAACTCGTGGAATTTGCGCCGGTTGTAAAGTCCGGTCAGCGGATCGCGCACCGACAGTTCTTCCAGTTTGGAGTTGTACTCCTGCACCGTCTGCAGCAAATGGTTGAAATATTCGGCGAGGTGCTTGATTTCGACCAGCCAAGTCGATCCCGACACGCGGCGACTCATATCCATATCCAGCGTCACGCTGCGCATCACGCCCACCAGATTGGCGATGGGCAGCGCCACCAGATAGCGCAGCTTCAGGTATAGCAGGACGAACACGATCGCGATCACCAGCAGGGTGTAGGCGACAATAGTGTTGATCACGACGCTGAAGGAGACTTTCAGATTGCGGATCGGATAGGTGATGTCGATCACCCCGTGCACCGCACCCACCCGCGATTCCGTGTGACAAGCCAGGCATTCTTCCTGCGCAATGACCGGATAGAGGTAGCGAATGGACTCGTCGTCCGGAAAGGTCATGGATTCGGCGCCGCTGCGTAGCGCCAGCGCCAACTCTGTGTCGTTCAGAACGGCCCCGCCCTCTCCCGACATCGCGCCAAATTGCCGGGTGACGACTTCGCCGCGAAACACGCGTATCTGCAACTCGGGAAAGTTTGCGTTCAACCTTTGGATGGATTCGTTGATCTCGGCTTTACTCCAGCCTTTGCGCATGGCCGAGTAAAGACTCTGGAACACCATTTTGGAAGTTTGCTGGGCATCTTCGCGCGCCAACTCATGAATGGCGCGATCCCGTATTCTTTCGGACAGGAAAAATATCAGCAACGAAGCGATCAGAGCCGCCATAACGGAAAGAAGAATCAGCAACCTGCCCAGCGTCAGATGCTTGATGCTATCTAATATTTTTGCCATCTCCACCCTTTGCGGTCGTTGCGATGCATCCGCACCACGTCGATTCGTATTCAACTAACCGGACGCATCGTGCCACAATGCGCGCCGCGCAACAATAAAAAACCCGCCCGGCATTTCATGCTGCCGCATTCTGCCCGGCGCGCAGCGCCGGACCGAACAGCGCGACCCTGTCATTCAGTATCACCCGCACCGGCATCGCCTCCAGCAAGGGGCGCATGCGCCCCTTGTTCAAGAAAGCCGGCAGGAAAAGATCGCGCTGCAGCAAGGGCAATATCTTGGGCGCAATGCCGCCGCCCAGATACAGACCTCCCCTGCTCATCGTCTTCAGCGCGAGATTGCCCGCCTCTGCCCCGTACTGGCGCACGAAACAATCCATGGTCTCGATGCAGATGTCGTCTTTGCCCGCCAATGCCGCGCGCGAAATAGCGGCGGCCGCATCGGCACGCATCTCCTCTTCCAGCCACGGCGGCACCCCGGACTTGCGATAGCCGCGCAGAAAGTTATGCAAATC
This sequence comes from Sideroxyarcus sp., assembly GCA_030652215.1. GTDB lineage: Bacteria > Pseudomonadota > Gammaproteobacteria > Burkholderiales > Gallionellaceae > Sideroxyarcus. The sequence continues at coordinate 5,673 of JAUSBC010000111.1, read as the reverse complement.
GGGCAAGCCCATGCCGGATACGATGCGTTCCCAGCTGACATGTCCGTGCAACTGCTGCAAATAGCGCAGCAAATCCATTTCCAGATCGTTCTGCGGGCTGAAGCTGGCATGGCCGCCTTCGGTGGCATAGGGATGATGCTGGCGTCCGTCCCAATACAGTCCGGCTTCGCCCAGCCCCGTTCCGGCGGCGATGACGGCGGCGTTGCCGCACGCTGCGGGATCGCCCTGCTGCAGGGTCAACACGTCGTCCGCCCCCAAGGCGGGCAGTCCGCAAGCGGTCGCTTCCAGATCGTTCAGCAATGCGCAGGTTTTGAAACCGAAACGCAGCTGCAACGCGTCGGCGTCGATATGCCAGGGCAGATTGGTGACGCGCACCGACCTGCCTTTTACCGGCCCGGCGATGCCGAATGCTGCATGCGCGGGTACTTGCGCATCCGCGAGAAATTCCGCCAGCAAAGCGTCGAAAGTGCCGAAGTCGCGGCTCGGATAACTGATCTCGCGCCCGACGAGCAGGCGCGTCCCGACGACATCGACCAGCGCCAGCCGCGTCTTGGTTCCGCCGATGTCGCCCGCCAGAACCCTGTTCATGGATTTTCCGCTTTGCGATCGGGATCTATCGGGTCCACGTGCCAGATGCGCTCGGCATATTCACGGATGGTGCGGTCGCTGGAAAACTTGCCCATGCCTGCAACGTTGAGGATGGCACGCCGCGACCATTCCGTCTGGTCGCGATACAACGCCCCCACCTGGTCCTGGCACTCGACATAGGCGGCATAATCCGCCAGCAGCAGGAAACGGTCACCGCGCCAGACCAGCGCATCGACGATGTCCTGGTAACGCGCGGCATCATCCGGACAGAAAAATCCGGCCGCAATCATATCCAGCGCCTGCTTCAACTCCGGATTGCCGTTGTAGCAGGTCTGCGGGTCATATCCCCGGCGGCGCCGTTCCTCGACCTCTTCCGTGGTGAGCCCGAACAGGAAGAAGTTTTCCGCGCCCACTTCGTCGCGCATCTCGACGTTCGCGCCGTCCAGCGTGCCGATGGTCAGCGCGCCGTTAAGCGCCAGTTTCATGTTGCCGGTGCCGGAGGCCTCCGTCCCGGCGGTGGATATCTGCTCGGACAGGTCGGCTGCCGGCACGATGCGTTCGGCGTTGGAAACGTCGTAGTTGGGCAGGAATACCAGTTTCAGTTTTCCGCCCACTTGCTGGTCGTTGTTGACGATGTCGGCCACGTCGTTGATCAGGCGGATGATCAGCTTGGCCATCGCATAGCCGGGCGCGGCCTTGCCTGCAATGAGAACGGTGCGCGGCACAATGTCCGGATGCGAGCCCGCGCGAATGCGGTTGTACAGGGTGATGACATGCAACACGTTGAGGAGTTGCCGCTTGTATTCGTGTATGCGCTTGATCTGGATATCGAACAGCGAAGCCGGATCAATCTCGATACCCAGCCGCTCCTTAACTATGCTGGCAAGCCGCTCCTTGTTCGCCTGCTTGACGGCACGAAACTGCCGCTGAAATTCGGCATCGCCGGCATGCTCGCGCAACTGCTTCAACTGGTCGAGGTCGGTCAGCCATCCCTTGCCGATGCGCTCGGTAATCAGTTTGGCCAGCCCGGGATTGGCCTGGTTGAGCCAGCGACGCGGCGTGACGCCGTTGGTCATGTTGACGAACTTGCCCGGCGAGATGCGCTCGAAGTCGGCAAAGATGGTGCGCTTCATCAATTCGGTATGCAGCGCCGCAACGCCGTTCACCGTATGGCTGCCGATGATGGCCAGGTGTGACATGCGCAGACGGCGCGTACCGCTCTCGTCAATGATGGATATCCGGCGCAGCAGTTCGCCGTCGCCGGGGAACTGGTGCATCACCTGCTGCAGGAAACGAAAATTGATCTCGTAAATGATCTGCAGATGGCGCGGCAACAGGCTCTCGAACATGGGTACCGGCCAGGTCTCCAGCGCTTCCGGCATCAGCGTGTGGTTGGTATAGGAGAAGATGCGCGTGGTCAGCCCCCATGCATCATCCCAGGTCAGATTATGAATATCCACCAGCAGACGCATCATCTCGGCAACGGCGATGGACGGGTGCGTGTCGTTCAGTTGCACCGCCAGCTTGTCCGGCAGTTGCGCCCAGCTTTCGTGGTTCTTCTTGAAGCGGAACAGCATGTCCTGCAACGAGGCACTGACGAAGAAATACTGCTGCTTCAATCGCAACCCGCGCCCCATCTCGGTGGAGTCGTTCGGGTAAAGCACCTTGGACAGGTTTTCCGATTCGTTTTTGTCGGCGACGGCCTGGATGTAATTGCCCTGGTTGAAATAGGTCAACTCGAAATCGCGCGAAGATTTCGCCGCCCACAGCCGCATGTTGTTAACCGTCTTGCCACCGTAACCCGGCACCGGCGTGTCGTAGGCCATCGCCATCACATCGTCGGTCTCCACCCAGTGGTGCCGAAACAGGCCGTCTTCATGCTTGTACTCCACCACGCGGCCGTGGAATTTGACCGGATACAACAGTTCGGGACGCGGAAATTCCCAGGGATTGCCGTAACGCAGCCAGTTATCCGGATGCTCCAGTTGGATGCCGTTCTCTATGCTCTGACGGAACATGCCGTACTCGTAACGTATGCCGTAGCCGTAACAGGGCAGATTGAGCGTCGCCATGGAATCGAGGAAACAGGCGGCAAGACGGCCGAGACCGCCATTGCCGAGCGCGGCATCCTCCTCAATTCCCGCGACGGCCTCGTATTCCTGGCCCAGATCGTACAGCGCCTGCCTGCAGGGCTCGTCGATTTCCAGATTGAGAGTGGCGTTTCTCAGGGTACGACCCATCATGAATTCCAGCGAAAGATAGTAGACGCGCTTGGGGTCGTGCTCGTAATAGCGCTGCATGGTCTCCATCCAGCGCTCCACCAGACGGTCGCGCACGGTGTAGGCGGTGGTCTGGTACCAGTCGCGGGTGGTCGCATTGTTGTGGTATTTGCTGCTGGAATAGATCAGGTGATCGGCAAGCGAGACCTGGATCGCATCCTTGCTCATGCCCGCGCTTCGATATTGCGGTGTCGCCTTGCTTTTCATCGCACCCTCCTTGATGTAGAACGCTCGCCGGACTCGCAGCGACAATGTGCACGATTCTCCGCGCGGCATCGGACAGTGTCAATTCCGCACCTTAGTGCCTCTTGCTTATCCCCAGCAGCCCGATGATGAATCGCATCAGCCCGTAACTCATGCGCGCCAGCAGGCGCATGAACAGGTTGGCGCGGGCGGGCTCCACGCGCCGCCCGTCGCGCTGTATCGAGTCCATAAGACTTGCGCGCAAATCTTCGGCAAACTCGCGGTCCCGCACCACCAGATTCGCCTCGCGCGCCAGCAACAGGCTGAACGGGTCGATATTGAACGAGCCCACCGTCGCCCACTCGCCGTCTACCACCGCCACCTTGGCGTGCAGAAAACTGGCGTGATACTCGTATATTTCAACACCCGCCGCGAGCAAACGTCCGTACAGTGCAAGCGTGGCGTAATGCTGCAGACGGTATTCCACCTTGCCCTGCAACACCAGCACCACGCGCACGCCGCGCCGCGCCGCATGCACCAGAGCGCGAATAAACATGCCGCCCGGCAGAAAATACGCGTTCGCAATGATGACTTCGTTCCTGGCGCCCGCAATGGCCTTGAGGTAGGCGCGTTCGATGTCGCGCCGGTGCCGCACATTGTCGCGCAACACCAGGTGCGCGTTCGAATCGGGTTGGCGCTTGCTTCGATACAGACGCCAGCCCTTCTCCCTGACGCGCCTGCGGATCGACGCCCAGGACACCATCTCCCACAGATGCTGCATCGCCGCCTCCACCTCGCCCGCCAGCTCGCCGCGTATCTTCACCGCATAATCCAGACGCGGCGCATCGAAATTCGGTTTCTCGGGAATGTCGCGGATGATGTTGATGCCGCCGACAAAGGCGACCTTGCCATCCATCACTGCCAGTTTGCGGTGCATGCGGCGCAAACGGCGCATGCGGCTGCGGCTCAATGTAAAGGGCGAAATCTCGCGCCTGTACCATTGCACCTCCACACCGACCTTGCGCATCTCGTCCACCAGCACGCCGGGCAATTCTGCCGAGCCGAAACCGTCCAGCAGCAGTTTCACAGCCACGCCGCGCAAGGCAGCCTGCTGCAGCGTCTGCGCAACCAGAAGTCCGGTCTCGTCGACCGAAAAGATATAAGTCTCCAGATAGACCGAGTTTTTCGCGGCATCTATCTCCGCACACAACTGCGGAAAGAACGTCACCCCGTTCTGCAACAGCGTGAGTTCGTTGCCGGAAATGCGGTGGACACGGTTCATATCTTGATCAGTTGCGCAGACAGCGCGGCATGATCGGAAAGGCGCTGCCATTTCCCGCCCACATGCACGTTGCATTGCTGCACGCCGAAGCCGCGCACATAGATGCGATCCAGCCTGAACAAGGGAACTCTGGAAGGGTAACTGCGCGCCGGCTTTCCGTCCTGCAAATGGAAGACATCCTGCACGCCCAGTTCTTTTTCGAGCGCGCAACTCAGCTTATTGCGCCAATCGTTGAAATCGCCCGCGATGATCAGCGGCGCTTCCGGCGGAATCTCTCCCAACACATGCTCGATCAAGGCAAGCATCTGCTCGTGGCGCCCCCTGGCAAACAAGCCAAAGTGCGCGCACAGGCAATGCACCCGCGTCCCGCCGATGTCGACCTCGCTGTGCAACAAACCGCGACTCTCAAAACGGTGCGCGGACATATCCGTGTTGGTGGTCTGCACAATGGGGAAACAACTCAGAATGGCATTGCCGTGGTGGCCGTGGTCGTAAATGGCGTTCATGCCGTAAGCATGGTGATCCCAGAACTCGTCGGCCAGAAACTCGTGCTGCGGCACAGCCGGATAATCGGTGTGGCGTTGCGGATGACGCAAGTGCTCGCCCTGCACCTCCTGCAGGAACACGATATCCGCATCCAGCTCGCGCAGCCGCTCGCGCAATTCATGAATCACCAGGCGCTGGTTGAATTGCGAGAAACCTTTGTGGATGTTGTAGGTGGCGATCTTGAGGGAGGTCATGGATGTATTCTACCCATAATCCCAACTTCGTCGGCAGTAGCATGTAGGTTGGGTTAGCGCGTAGCGCGTAACCCAACTCAATAATAATCGCCGGGGGTTGCCCGGCAGCAAAAGCCTCTCCATCCCCTCTCCCTCTGGGAGATAACCAGCGACTTGCCCGCTCGCGGGCTTAGTCGAATGGTTAGTAGTTACATCAGGGCTAGGGTGAGGGAAGGCTCGTTAAGCTTGCACATGTCTCAAAACCTACACCATCGGGGGTAGCCCGACGGCTAGTCACTTTTGGCTTCGACTAACCTAAAGGTAAGTCTACGCCGTAACTTCGTTGTCTCGTCTTGCCGAGAAAAGTAACCAAAAGAGGGCGCCCCCGGTGCGCCGCCCCTTCGGGGTTCCCTGTGTTGCTCAACTGGTCAGGCGGCTGCGGAACTCGCGCTACGCGCTCAGACATAACCAGCGACTTAGCTGGCGTTCTTTGCCAGCTTAGTCGAATGGCTAGTTGTTTCATCAGTCCTCGCCGACTACCCCTGACCAGCCTGCGCTACCAGGCGGCGCACAGGGGAGAGAAAGTCAAACCTAAAACCACAGCGTGGGCACTTCGTGCCCA
>JAUSBC010000066.1 GCA_030652215.1 Sideroxyarcus sp. | reverse complement strand
GCACGGCGTGCTGCGCCTTGTGCTGGAGCTTGACGGCGAAGTGGTGGAGCGCGTCGATCCGCACATCGGCCTGCTTCATCGCGGCACCGAAAAGCTGATGGAGACGCGCACCTGGATCCAGTCGTTGCCCTTCATGGATCGCCTCGATTACACGTCGATGCTGGTCAACGAACATCCCTATGTCCTGGCGATCGAGCGGCTGCTCGGCATTGATGTGCCGCTGCGGGCGCAGTACATCCGCGTGATGTTCGCCGAGATCACCCGCATCCTGAATCATCTGCTGAGTGTTGGCACCCATGCGCTGGACGTTGGCGCCATGGCGATGGTGCTCTACACTTTCCGTGAGCGCGAAGATATCTTCGACATGCTTGAAGCGGTGTCTGGCGCGCGCATGCACGGCGCCTATTTCCGTCCCGGCGGCGTGTATCGCGATCTGCCGGATCGCATGCCGAAATATGAAGTCAACAAGTTCAAGAACGCGCAGACGGTGAAGGAGCTTAACGCCGCGCGCGAGGGCTCCTTGCTCGATTTTATCGAGGACTTCGCCAACCGTTTTCCGGGTTATTGTGACGAATACGAAACACTGCTGACCGACAACCGTATCTGGAAACAGCGCCTGGTCGGGGTTGGCGTGGTTTCGCCCGAGCGGGCCTTGCAACTCGGTTTCAGCGGTCCGATGCTGCGCGGCTCGGGTGTTGAATGGGATTTGCGCAAGAAGCAGCCCTACGAAGTTTATGACCGCCTTGACTTCGATATTCCGGTGGGCGTCACGGGCGATAGTTACGATCGTTATCTGGTGCGCATGGAAGAGATGCGCCAGGCGAACCGCATCATCAAGCAGTGTATTGCCTGGTTGCGGGCCGATTCTGCCAAAGGCGCAGGCCCGGTCATCACCGACAACCACAAGGTTGCCCCGCCGTCGCGCGAGAAGATGAAGGGCAACATGGAAGAGCTGATTCATCACTTCAAGCTCTTCAGCGAAGGCATGCACGTCCCGCCGGGCGAAGTGTATGTCGGCACCGAGCATGCCAAGGGCGAATTCGGCGTCTACATGATTTCGGATGGCGCCAACAAACCCTACCGCGTCAAGCTGCGTTCGGCCGCCTTTCAGCACCTGGCGGCAATGGACGAATTGTCGAAAGGACACATGCTGGCCGACGTGGTGACCATCATCGGGACAATCGATGTTGTATTCGGCGATGTTGATAGATAAATCATGATGCTAAGCGAAGCCACACTCAAGAAGATCGACCGCGAGGTCGCCAAGTATCCGGCCGACCAGAAGCAATCCGCCGTCATGGCAGCGCTGATCTTCGCCCAGGATGAAAAAGGCTGGCTGGCGCACGAGACCATCGCCTCTGTTGCCCAATACCTCGATATGCCCGAGATGGCCGTTTTCGAGGTGGCAAGTTTTTACAACATGTACGACCTGCACCCGGTTGGAAAATACAAGTTGACCGTTTGCACCAATCTGCCGTGTGCTCTGTCGGGCGGCGTGCATGCGGCGGATTACCTCAAGAAAAAACTGGGCATCGACTTCAACGAAACCACCCCGGACGGCAAATTCACCCTCAAGGAGGGCGAGTGCATGGGCGCCTGTGGCGATGCGCCGGTGATGCTGGTGAACAACAAGCACATGCGTTGCTTCATGGCGCCCGAAGAAATCGACCTTTTGTTGGAGGAGTGCAAATAATGGCCCTCCTACAATCGATCAACCCATTGCTCTCTGCCGGTTGGCAGCGGGATGCCCACGAGTGGCGTCTGGAAAACGATACCGGCTGGCACCTCAAGGACTACGAGGCGCGCGGCGGCTATCAGTCGCTGAGGAAAATTCTTGCCGCGAAGATGTCGCCCGATGATGTCATCGCCGAAGTCAAGAAATCGGTGCTGCGCGGTCGCGGCGGAGCGGGCTTTCCGACCGGCCTCAAATGGAGCTTCATGCCCAAGGCGGCGCCGGAAAAATACATCGTCTGCAACACCGACGAAGGCGAGCCGGGCACCTTCAAGGATCGTGACATTCAGCGCTTCGACCCGCATGCCGTCATCGAGGGCATGATCATCGCCGCGTATGCGGTTGGCGCCGGCCGCGGTTACAACTACATTCACGGCGAAATCTACGAGTTGTACCAGCGTTTCGAGCAAGCGCTGGATGAGGCGCGCGCCGCGGGGCTTATCGGCCAGAACATCCTGGGTTCGGGTTTGAACTTCGAACTGTTCGCCCATCAAGGCTGGGGCGCCTACATTTGTGGCGAAGAGACCGGTCTGCTGGAGTCCATCGAGGGCAAGAAGGGCCAGCCGCGCTACAAGCCGCCGTTCCCCGCGAATGTTGGCCTTTACGGCAAGCCCACGACAATCAACAACACCGAGACTTTCGCTTCGATCCCGTACATCCTGAGGGACGGCGGCGATGCCTTCCTCAATCTCGGCAAGCCGAACAATGGCGGCACCAAGCTCTTCTCGGTGTCCGGTCATGTGAATCGGCCGGGTAATTTTGAAGTGCCGATGGGCACGCCCTTTCCCAAACTGCTCGAAATGGCCGGTGGGATGCGTGGCGGCCGCAAACTGAAGGCGGTGATTCCGGGCGGCTCGTCAGCCCCGGTCCTGCCCGCCGACATCATCATGGATTGCACGCTCGACTACGATTCGATCGCCAAGGCTGGCTCGATGTTCGGTTCCGGCGCGGTGATTGTGATGGACGAAACCGTCTGCATGGTCCAGGCGCTGGAGCGTCTGTCCTGGTTCTATTACGAAGAGTCCTGCGGCCAATGCACGCCCTGTCGCGAAGGCACCGGCTGGCTCTACAAGGTGATCCATCGCATCGAGCATGGTTTGGGCCGTCCCGAGGACCTCGACCTGCTCTCCGACGTCTCCACCAATATCATGGGCCGAACGATCTGCGCGCTCGGCGATGCGGCGGCCCTGCCGGTACTGAGCTTTACCAAACACTTCAGAAGCGAGTTCGAATATCACATCGAACACAAAAAATGCCTGGTGCCGCGCGATGTGCAAAAAGCCGGTAGTACTTTCCACACCCGTTTGATGGCGGGGACAGCATGCTAGATTTTGAAATCGACGGCAAAGCCCTGCAGGTGCAGGACGGCACGCTGGTCATAGAAGCCGCCCATCAGGCGGGCATCTATATCCCGCATTTCTGTTATCACAAAAAACTGTCCATCGCGGCCAACTGCCGCATGTGCCTGGTGCAGGTCGAAAAGGCGCCCAAGCCGATGCCGGCCTGCGCAACCGTCGTCACCAACGGCATGAAGGTATTCACCCATTCCGATCTGGCGGTTAAAGCGCAAAAGAGCGTGATGGAGTTTCTGCTGATCAATCACCCGCTCGACTGTCCGATTTGCGACCAGGGCGGCGAGTGCCAGTTGCAGGATCTGGCGGTCGGTTACGGCAGTTCCGCCGCGCGCTTTCAGGAAGAGAAGCGCGTGGTGGCCGACAAGAACCTTGGCGCGCTGATCAGCACCGACATGACCCGGTGCATCAATTGCACCCGCTGCGTTCGCTTCACGCAGGAAATCGCCGGCCTGATGGAACTGGGGCAGGCCTTCCGCGGCGACCGCGCCGAAGTCATGTCCTTCATGGAAAAAACGGTCGATTCCGAGCTTTCCGGCAACGTGATCGATCTTTGCCCGGTGGGCGCGCTGACTTCCAAGCCCTTCCGCTACTCGGCCCGCACCTGGGAACTGGCGCGGCGCAAGTCGGTCAGCCCGCACGATGGCCTGGGCAGCAATCTCATCGTCCAGACCCAGCACAACCGCGTCATGCGCGTGCTGCCGCTCGAAAATGAACAGATCAACGAGTGCTGGTTGTCCGACAAGGAGCGTTTTTCCTACCAGGGGTTGAACTCCGCCGAGCGCCTCACGAAACCGATGGTCAAGCAGGGCGGCCAGTGGCAGGAAGTTGACTGGAACGTCGCGCTTGACTACGCGGCTCACGCGCTGCGCGACGTGGCCAAGAATCATGGCGCGGCCAACATTGGTGCGCTGCTCAGTCCGCACGCCACGTTTGAGGAAATGGCGCTGGCCGCGCAACTGATGCGTGGCATCGGCAGCGAGAACATTGATTTCCGCTTGCGTCAGTCCGACTTTAGGGCCGACGGCAAACGCCAGGGCACGCCCTGGCTGGGCATGAAGGTCACCGAAATCAGCGCGCTCGATCGTGTACTGGTGGTCGGCAGTTTCCTGCGCAAGGATCATCCGCTGATTGCCCAGCGTCTGCGTCAGGCGGCGAAAAAGGGCACGCAGGTTTCGGTCATCCACTCGGCCGATGACGACCTGTTGATCAAATTGTTTGCGCAAGCCATTGCCGCGCCGTCGCAATTGCCCGCCTTGTTCGCCGAAGTGCTCAAGGCCGTCGCCGAACTCAAGGGCGTGGCTACTGATCCCGCCTTGGCAAAAGTCGGCGCTGGCGGAACGGCGTCAGCCGGATCCGCCGCCAATACGGAGACGGCGATGAAAATTGCCGCCAGCCTCGTTTCGGGCAGCAATGTCGGGATACTGCTTGGCAACTTTGCCCAGCAGCACCCGCAGGCCGCCACACTCAATGCACTGGCCCAACAACTGGCAGTTTTGCTTGGCGCCAAATTCGGCTTCCTGGGCGAGGCGGCCAACAGTGTCGGCGGTTTTGTCGCCGGTGCCGTGCCGTCCGCAACGGGCATGAACGCCGCGGCCATGTTGGCTGCGCCGCGCAAGGTCTATTTGTTGCTGGGCGCGGAGCCGGAACTCGATTGTGCCGACGGCGCGTGCGCTCTGGCGGCGATGCAGCAGGCCAGCAGCGTGATCGTGCTCTCTCCCTTCAAGTCGCCAGCCGCGCTCGAGTACGCCGATGTGCTGCTGCCGGTTTCTCCCTTCAGCGAAACGTCTGGCACTTTTGTGAATACCGAAGGTCGCGTGCAAAGTTTCTATGCCGTGACCAAGCCGCGTGGCGAAGCCCGTCCGGCCTGGAAAGTGTTGCGCGTGCTGGGCAACCTTCTCGAACTTGACGGCTTCAACTACGACAGCTCCGAGCAGGTGCGCGATGCCGTGCTCGGTGGCAGGCCTGAATTCGTCTCTGGTCTCGACAACAGCGTCGCTGGCGTTGCCATCGAACTGCCTGCCGCAGCCGGGGTGGAACGCATTGCCGATGTGCCGATCCATTTTGCCGATGTCCTGGCGCGCCGCTCACCCGCGTTGCAGGCGACTGCCAACGCGGTTGCCCCAACAGCGCGCATGAATGCTGCAATGCTGACAAAGCTGGGAGTGACGTCGGGCGGCTCGGTAAAAGTCGGCGCTGGCGGGACGGCGTCAGCCGGATCCGCCGCGTTGATGGGGACGGCGACTTTATTCGCGGAACTCGATAGCGGGATTCCTGACGGCTGTGTCCGCATCGCTGCGGCGCATGTCAACACAATCGCGCTGGGCCCGATGTTCGGCTCGCTAACAGTGGAGCGTGGCTGATGGAAGCTCAATTCCTTCAATTCTTTCAGTCGCTGCTGGGCGCGCAGTGGCCACTGGCCGAGCCGCTCTGGCCGCTGGTTTGGGCGATCCTGCAGATCGTGGCGATCCTGGCGCCGGTGGTTGCGGCAGTCGCCTACCTGCCGTACTTCGAGCGCAAGGTCATCGCCTACATGCATGTGCGCATCGGCCCCAACCGCGTCGGCCCCGCCGGTCTACTGCAGCCGATCGCCGATGCGCTCAAACTGGTGTTCAAGGAAGTCATCATCCCCACCAAGGCCAGCAAGGGGCTGTATATCCTGGGCCCGATCATGGGCCTGGCGCCGGCGCTGGTGGCCTGGGCGGTCATCCCCTTCGACACCGGTCTGGTGATGGCCAATATCGATGCTGGCGTGCTTTACCTGCTGGCGATCAGCTCCCTGGGCGTCTACGGCATCATCATCTCCGGCTGGGCCTCGAACTCGAAATATGCCTTCCTCGGCGCGATGCGCGCGACGGCGCAGATGGTGTCTTACGAGATTTCGATGGGCATGGCCCTGATCGTCGTGCTGATGGTGTCGAACAGTCTCAATCTGTCCGCCATCGTCGCGGGGCAGGGCCGGGGGATGTTCGCCGACATGGGCCTGGGCTTCCTGTCGTGGAACTGGTTGCCGCTCCTACCGATGTTCATGGTGTTCCTGATTTCCGGCGTGGCTGAAACCAACCGCGCGCCATTCGACGTGGTCGAAGGCGAGTCGGAGATCGTCGCCGGTCACATGGTCGAATACTCTGGCATGGCTTTCGCGCTGTTCTTCCTTGCCGAATATGCCAATATGATCCTGGTTTCGGCGGCGGTGTCCACCTTCTTCCTGGGTGGCTGGTTGTCGCCGGTGGGTTTTCTGCCAGATAGTATCTGGTGGCTGATCGCCAAGATTTCGGTCATTCTGTTCCTGTTCCTTTGGTTCCGCGCCAGTTTCCCGCGCTACCGCTACGACCAGATCATGCGTCTGGGCTGGAAGGTGTTTCTCCCGCTGTGCTTCGTCTGGATCGTCGTCGTCGGCACCTGGATGATGACGCCACTCAGTATCTGGAAATAGCCCATGCGTGCCATGATAAATTTTGTCAAGAGCCTGTTCCTCCTGGAACTGTTCAAGGGCATGGCGTTGACCGGGCGGTATTTCTTCGCCCGCAAGATTACCGTGCAGTATCCGGAAGAAAAAACGCCGCAGGGATTCCGCTTCCGGGGGCTTCATGCGCTGCGCCGTTATCCGAATGGTGAAGAACGCTGCATTTCCTGCAAGCTGTGCGAGGCGGTTTGCCCGGCGCTGGCGATCACCATCGAAGGCACGGAGCGCACGGACGCGAATGGACAAACCTCGCGGCGCACTTCGCGCTATGACATCGACCTGACCAAGTGCATCTTCTGCGGTTTTTGCGAAGAAGCCTGCCCGGTCGATGCCATCGTCGAAACCCACATTTTCGAATACCACGGCGAAACGCGCGGCGATCTTCTTTACACCAAGCAGATGCTGTTGGCCAATGGCGATCGTTATGAATCGATCATCGCCAAAAACCGCGCGTTGGACGCGCCGTACAGGTAAAACCACAGGTAATCACGCACAAAATGGAATTCAAGACCTTCGTTTTTTACGTGTTCGCGGCGATGCTGCTGTTCGCCGCCCTGCGCGTGATCACGGCCAAAAACCCCGTGCATGCGGTGTTGTTCCTCGTGCTCTCGTTTTTCTCGGCCGCCAGTTTGTGGATGCTCTTGCAGGCGGAGTTCCTCGCCATCGTGCTCATCATGGTCTACGTCGGCGCGGTGATGGTGCTGTTCCTGTTCGTCGTGATGATGCTCGACATCGACGTCGAGCGGCTACGACATCGCTTCTGGAGTTATCTGCCGCTGGGGGCGATGGTCGGCCTGCTGATCGCGGTGCAGATGGCGCTGGTGCTGGGCGGCAAGTACTTCAGCGCCGAGGCGCTGCCCGGTCACTCGATGCCCGCCGATTACAGCAACATCAAGGAACTGGCCCGCCTGCTCTTTACCGAGTATGTCTATCCCTTCGAACTGGCTTCGGTGGTTCTGCTGGTGGGCATT